>JAGQTS010000153.1:5920-9153 GCA_020438895.1 Mycobacterium sp. | reverse complement strand
CGATTAACAGTCGGGAGCTCTGCCAATTGAGCTACAGGGGACCGTTCCGGCCGCCGTGCGTCCGGCGGGCCGGAGCAGACTCTACCTAGTGGCCGGCACCGACGCCAAAGCGCCCGTCCCGTTGACCTCAGGCCCATTGGCCGCGCGCCGCGCGGTCGGGCAGGATGGTCACCGGATGGTTCGACCGGGGCCCTGGAGGGAACAGCGTGATCGGGTATGTAGCTGTGCTGGCGGCGGGATATGTCCTGGGCACCAAAGCGGGCCGGGAGCGCTACCAGCAGATCGTCGGCACCTACCGGGCCGTGACCTCGAATCCGGCCACTAAGTCGATGATCGACGCCGGACGCCGCAAGATCGCCGAGCGGGTATCACCCGACCCCGGAATGACAGAGCTCGAAGAGATCGACATCGACCGGGGAATGAGCGTGGTGCGACCGCAGGAACGATCCAGCTAGTCGCCGATACCCTGGGTGATCGTGGTTCCGGGCAGCAGCGGGCCGCTGGTGATGCCCAGTCCTCCGCCCGGACCGTATACACCGAAGTTGGGCGTGCCGATGTAGGTGGGCGAACCGTTGGAGTAACCGATGCACTGCCCGTCGTCACGAGAGCCGACCCAGGCCAGGCAGTTGGGCGATGCAGCGGCCTGCGGGGTGCTGAACGTACCCAGCACGGGTGCGGCAACCGCCGCAAAGCCCAACACAGCGGCGATGGTGACCCGCATGCGCATTGTCGCGGTATTCATACCTCACCTTTCGCCGGAAGCACGTGATGCGTTAACGATACCCGCCGGCGCTCAGGCTGACAGATCGTCGCCACTGGCCTGTTCCAGCAGGCTGCGACGATAAGCCTCCAGCGCGACCAGGTCACCGAACAGTGCGTGGTATTCCTCACTGTGCTCCACCGGTGACATCCGCTGCAGCTTGGACTTGACCTCGGCGACCTGGCGCCCCACCCACACCTCCTGCAGCCGGGCCAGCACCCCGCCGATGTAGCGGCGCAGGCGCTCCTCGTCATCGACGTTGATCGACTCAACACCCAATTCGGTGATCAGTCCCTCGACCGCGGGTGTTGCGGCATGTTCGCGCACCGTGTCGAGCCATTGCGCGCCGGTCAGCCCCCCCGCGGCCCCGCCGGCGGCCTCCACGGCCCGGCGGACCGCGAGATATCCGGGGTGGGTGAAGCTGTCAGTCGCCAGCGAGTCGAAGACCGGCCCGGCCAGTGCCGGGTACTGCAAGGCGGCTTTCAGGGCCTCGCGTTGCGGCCACAGGATGGGATCACGCGGATCCGGGCGGGCCATGTCGGCACCCGCGGGACCGGGGTCGGTGTGCACCGACTTCCGTTCGGTGCTGCGGTGACCCGGCTTGCGGGCAGCGTCCTGACGCACCCGGCCGATGACCTGTGCGACGTCGTCCCAACCGACCCAGCCGGCCAGTTGCCGGGCGTATTCGTCGCGCAACGTGGGATCCTTGATCTGGGCCACCATCGGGACGCAGCGACGCAACGCACTCACCCGGCCCTCGGCACTGTCGAGGTCGTGTTCGGCGAGAGCAGTGCGAATGGCAAACTCGAACAACGGCATCCGGCGTGCAACCAGGTCACGCAGGGCACCGTCGCCGAAATGAAGCCTCACGTCGCACGGGTCCATCCCGGCCAATTTCTCGTCCGAGGCCACCGCGACGAAACTCTGACCCGCCAGGTTCTGTTCTCCTGCAAAGGCCTTGAGGGCCGCAGCCTGCCCCGCGGCGTCGCCGTCGAAGACGTAGATCAACTCGCCCCGAAAAAACTTGTCGTCCATCATCAGTCGGCGCAACATTCCCAGATGCTCGTCGCCGAACGCGGTGCCGCAGGAGGCTACCGCGGTGGTCACCCCGGCGAGGTGCATGGCCATGACATCGGTGTAGCCCTCGACAACGACGGCCTGGTGGCCCTTGGCGATATCGCGTTTCGCCAGTTCGATGCCGAAGAGCGCCGAGGACTTCTTGTACAGCGGCGTCTCCGGGGTGTTGACGTACTTCGCTTCGATCGGATCGTCGTCGAAGATACGTCGCGCGCCGAAACCCACCGTTTCGCCGCCGGCGGTGCGGATCGGCCACAGCAACCGGCGGTGAAATCGGTCGATCGGCCCGCGCCGTCCCTCCCGGGACAGACCCGCGGCCTCAAGTTCTTTGAACTCAAAGCCTTTTCGGATCAGATGCTTGGTCAACGAATCCCAGCCCGATGGGGCGAAACCGCAACCGAAGTGCCGGGCCGCCGCTGCGTCGAAGTTACGTTCTTTGAGGTACTGGCGGGCCGACGCAGCCTCGGCGGATTCCAATTCGGCGGCGTAGAACTCCTGGGCGGCGGCATTGGCGGCGACGAGCCGGCTGCGACTGCCGCGGTCGCGTTGAACGGTGTTGCCCCCACCCGTGTAGGTGACGGTGTAGCCGATCCGGTCAGCCAGCATCTCCACGGCCTCGACGAAGGTGATGTGGGCGATCTTCTGGATGAATGCGTACACATCACCCCCCTCACCGCAGCCGAAGCAGTGGAAGTGCCCGTGGTTGGGGCGGACGTGGAACGACGGCGACTTCTCATCGTGGAAGGGACACAGCCCCTTGAGGGAATCGGCACCCGCGCGGCGCAGCTGAACGTAGTCGCCGACGACATCCTCGATGCGGACCCGTTCCCGGACGGCGGCGATGTCGGTGTCGGGGATGCGCCCCTTGCGGGACCCACTCCCGCCCGCCGCAGTCACGGCGTCGAGTCTAGATAGGCGGAAGCGGCCGCCGGAAAGGCCCGAGCACGGTCGATGCGCTCCAGCCGTCCCTCGGTGTAGGAAGCGATCTGGTCGACAACCACCCGCATCCGCCCGGCGTCGTCGGGCGCGGCATCGAATGTCGGGATCAGAAGCGGATCCAACGTGTCCGGGGCGCCGGCGTTCAACCGGTCCGCCACACGCAGCACCCGTTCCCGCTGTCGGGCCTGCAGTTCGAGATGGCGAGGGTCCGACATGATGAACTGCAGCGCCAGGGTCTTCAGCACCGCGACCTCCGCCCGGACGCTGGGGGGCACTCGCAACTGTGCCCGGTAGCGGGTCAACGCACCGCCACCGGCGGACGCACGCGTTTCCGCAATGGCGGCCGAAGCGAATCGGCCGACGAACTCGCTTGTCAGTCGCTTGAGCGCCACCGCCGCCGCCAGGGTGCCGTCGTACTTTCCCACCGCGGCAACCACCGGCAAATCGGACAACCGCC
>JAGQTS010000153.1:0-5865 GCA_020438895.1 Mycobacterium sp. | reverse complement strand
GGGCCAGCGCCGCCGCGGCGTCGCGGTCGGCGAGGACGCGCAAGTCGATCCGACCGGAGATGACTCCGTCTTCGACATCGTGCACCGAGTAGGCGACATCGTCGGCCCAGTCCATCACTTGGGCTTCCAAGCAGGGCGCGGCTGGCGGCGCCCCGGCCCTGACCCAGGCGGCGATGTCGGCGTCATCGTCATAGAACCCGAACTTGCCGCCCTCGGCCGGCCGTTGCCACGGGTACTTCGTCACGGCATCCAAGGCCGCCCGGGTCAGGTTGAGCCCTGCACTGCGTCCCTGCCCGTCGAGAACCTTCGGCTCGAGCCGGGTGAGGATGCGGAAGTTCTGGGCATTGCCCTCGAATCCGCCACAGTCGGCGGCGACGTCGTTGAGCGCGCGTTCACCGTTGTGCCCGTAGGGCGGATGGCCGATGTCGTGTGCCAGCCCGGCCAGATCGACCAGGTCGGGGTCACAACCCAGCGGAATCGCCATGCCCCGGCCGATCTGTGCGACCTCCAGCGAGTGCGTCAGCCGGGTGCGTGGGGTCTCGCTCTCCCGGGGCCCGACCACCTGGGTCTTGTCCGCGAGCCGCCGCAGTGCGGCGCTGTGTAGCACCCTGGCCCGGTCTCGGGCGAAGTCACTGCGGTGCTCGGCACTGGTTCCGGGCAGCGCCGACCCCTTCGCCGGTTCGGCCACCAGCCGCTGGCGGTCGGCTTCGCCATAGCTCCACTGCGCTTCCATGATCTCGCATAGTGTGCCAAGTTTTGCTGGCCTCCCCGCGCGGACTACTACATTGACGGTCATGCGCCGCATCCGCCTGCTCAGTCTGCTCGTCGCAATCCTGACCGCTGCAGTCCTGGTGGCCCCGCAGGCGGCGGCAGAAACTCCCTTCAGGCTCCCCGACTACGTCACCGACAACTCCGGGGTGCTCAGCGATCGGCAGCTCGCCGATGTCCAGAAGGCGGTAGACCAGCTCTACAGCGACCGGCGCGTCCGGTTGTGGGTGGTCTTCGTGGAGTCCTTCGCACCGCAGGGCGCGGTGGGCTGGGCGCAGCAGACCCGCGTCATCAGCGATCTGGGTGACGAGGACGCCATCCTGGCGGTGGCCACCGGTCAGCGCTCGTACGCTTTCCTGGTTCCACCCGCAGCCTCGGGCGGTACCTCCACCCAGGTCGACAATATCCGGCGCAACGAGATCGAACCGGCGCTGCGGCAGCAGGACTGGGCGGGGGCCGCCGAAGCCGCCGCGGCGGGCCTGGCCGCCCTCGGCAAGCGCGGCGGGGGTGGCGGCCTCTCACTGCTGCCACTCGTGGTCGCCGCGGGGATCGGGCTGATCGTAATCGGCGCGCTGATGGTGTGGAACAAGCGGCGCCGGCGCAAGCGACTCGAGGCTGCCGTCGCCGCCGCCAGGAAGATCGACCCCACCGACACCGCCGCACTGGCATCGGTGCCGATCGACGCCCTCGACGAACTGTCCCGCTCCGTGGTGGTCGACGTCGACAATGCGGTGCGGACCAGCGCCAATGAACTGGTATTGGCGGTCGAGGAATTCGGGGCCGGCCAGACCGCCCCGTTCGCGGCGGCGGTGGACCACGCCCGGGAGACCCTCAGGCAGGCCTTCAGCGTCCGGCAGAAACTCGACGACCACATCCCGGAACCACTATCCGAGCGCCGCGACCTGTTGACCCGGGTGGTGGTGTCGGCCGCCAAGGCCAACCGTGAGTTGGCGGCACAGACCGTGGCGTTCCACCAGATGCGTGATCTGGTGATCAACTCGCCGGAACGGCTCGATGCGCTGACACGCCAGTTGGTGACGGTAACCGCCAGGGTGCAGCCCAGTGAGACCTTCCTGGCCCAACTCCACACCGAGTTTGCCGAATCGGCCCTGCAGTCGGTGGCCCGGAATGTCAATGCCGCCCGGGAGCGGCTGAGCTTCGCCGACCAGGCCATCACGCGGGGCCGGGCCTTGGCCGCCAAACCCGTTGCCGGCGAGGTCGGCGAACTGGTCGACTGTGTTCGGGGTGCGGAATCGGCTCTGCAGCAAGCCAATGCGATGCTCGACGCGGTGGACAGTGCGGCCAGCGACATCCGTCGTGCGGTCAGCGCGCTGCCGTCCGCGATCGACGACATCCAGCAGGGCATCACCAGCGCCGACGATCAACTCAGCCGCGGAGGTGTTGCCAAAGCAGCCGAACTCGCCACTGCGCGAGCCGCTGCGGTGACCGCGGTGACAGAGGCGCGATCCAACGGCACGGCCGACCCGTTGGGCACATTCACCCGGCTGACGCAGGCCGACGCCGATCTTGACCGGTTACTCGCGGAGGTAACTGAAGAGCGGGCGGCAGCCGAACGGATGCAGCGCTCCTACGAGCAGGCTTTGTTCACCGCCCAGTCGCGGGTCCGGTCGGTCTCGGAATACGTCGACACCCGGCGCGGCAGCATCGGACCGGAGGCACGCACCCGACTCAACGAGGCCGTGCGCCAGTTGGACGCTGCGCAGGCCAAGGCGAAAGGTGACATCAGTGCGGCCATTGCGCACGCCAACGGCGCCTCACTGCTGGCCGCCCAGGCCCAGCACTTGGCCAACGCGGATGTACGGGCCGGACAGCGCCAGTTCCAGTCCCATTACCGCGGCGGGCAATCCGATATGGGCGCGATGATCGGCGGCATCATCCTCGGCAACATCCTCTCCGGCGGTTTCGGCCGGGGAGGCGGCTTCAGCGGTGGCGGCGGGGGGTGGACGTCGACCACCTATGGCGGATCCCAAGGCGGGGGGGACCTGTTCGGCGGCGGTGGACGCTTTTAGTTGCCCACACGGACAGGATCGGCACGGGGCGGAAACTGTCATCCCCCGCTGGCACAATAGAATGTATGTTCGATAGGCGGATTCATGACTACTGGGAACCACCCGACAACCCGGAATCGCGCTCCCTTCTGGAGGAGCTGACCTCGGCGCGGCGCGCGGAGAACCAAGCCGCGGCTCGGCGGCTGCGCGCGGCCGGGAAGCTGTTCGAGATGCGCCGCATCCAACGCGGGGAATCCGAGGACTGGGCGGTCGATAGCTGGGCCGCGGTCAGCGCCGAGGTCGCCGCGGCGGTCTCGATCCCCCCGGGCAGGGCCAGCGGCTGGCTCAGGCACGGGGTCGCCATGCGCCGACTGCCGGCCACCGCAGCGGTGTTCGAGGCCGGCGATCTGGACGCCGAGACCTTCGCCACCATCGCCTATCGCACTGAACTAGTCACCGACCCCGACGCCACCGCGACCGACCCTTGACCGACTGATCGCAGCACGCGCCGCACGCTGGCCCGCGCTGTCCCTGGGCCGGATGATCTCCGAGGTCGACCGGCTGGTCCAGCAGACCGACCGCGACGCGATACGCCGCCGTCACGAACGCAGCCGCGACCGTGAAGTCACGGTATGGGAAACCACCGAGGACACGGCCGACATCTCCGCACGACTGCTGGCGACCGATGCTCACGCCCTGGACAAGCGCCTCGACGCTCTTGCCGCCACCGTCTGCGCCGACGACCCCCGTACCCATGCCCAGCGCCGCGCGGACGCCCTGGGAGCTCTGGCCGCTGAAGCCCAGCGCCTGATGTGTCGCTGCAACCGGCCCGGCTGCCCCGCCGCCGCGGCAGTGCCCTCAGCGGTGGTGATCCATGTGGTCGCCGACCAGACCACTCTCGACGGCAGCACCAACCGTCCTGCCCACCTCTTCGGCGCCGACACCCTGATCTCCGCGGACTTACTGCGCGAGATCGCCGCCGGCGCCCGACTGCGGCCGCTGATACATCCCGCCGACACCCCGCCCGAACCGCACTACCGGCCCTCCCCGGCGCTGGCCGACTTCATCCGCGCCCGGGACCTCACCTGCCGCGCCCCGGGCTGCGAGCGCCCCGCCACCGACTGCGACCTGGACCACACCATCCCCTATGGTCGGGGCGGACCGACCCACGCCTCAAACATCAAGGCGCTGTGCCGTTTTCACCACTTGCTCAAGACATTTTGGGGCTGGCGGGATCGTCAGCTACCCGACGGCACGGTGGTTTGGGAACTCCCCGGCGGGCAAACCCACGTCACCACCCCCACCAGCAGTCGATTGTTCCCCACGCTGAACGCTCCCACCGGGAAACTGCCCGCCCCTCCCCCGTACACCCCGGCCGCCCCGGCAGCGATGCCCAAACGCGCCAGAACCCGCGCCCAGAACCGCGCGCACCACCTCACCGCCGAACGTAACGCCAACCGCGCAGACCGAAGAGCCCGGGAAGCCGCCTTCACCAGCGGTTCACCACCGGAACCCGACGACGCCACCCCGCCTTTCTAGCAGTTCAATCCTCGAAGATGGCGACGGCACGGGTCCAGCCCGCGGAGGCGGCATGGATTTTCACGGGGAAGCAAGCCACCTCGAAACCGTTGGGCGGCAACAACTCCAGGTTGTTCAGTTTCTCAATGTGGCAGTAGCCGATCGCCCGCCCAGCGCGGTGCCCCTCCCAGATGACCGACGGATCATGATCCCTGGCGTAGCGCTGAGCAGTGAACGAGAACGGTGCGTCCCAACTCCAGGCGTCGGTCCCAGTGAGCCGAACGCCACGGTCCAAGAGGTACAGGGTGGCTTCGCGACCCATCCCACAGCCCTTGCCCACATAGTCCGGCTGCCCATAGTGAGTCCCGGCGGCGGTGTTCACCAGAACGATCTCCAGCGGTGACAAGGTATGCCCGATCCGCGCGAGTTCGGCCTCGACATCAGAGGCCGTGGCGACGTAGCCATCCGGGAACGCCCGGAAGTCCAATTTGACCGCGGGCTGCAAGCACCACTCCAACGGCACCTCGTCGATCGTGATGGCGCGTTTCCGGCCACTGGACGTCGAGGCGTCCATGGTCGATGAGTAGTGGTAGGGCGCGTCGAGGTGGGTGCCGTTGTGAGTGGTGATGCGCACTCGTTCGATGGCCCAGCCCTCCCCGTCGGGCAGGTCGTCGACGGACGCTCCGGGGAAGAACGCCACGACTTCCTCGGCGGTCTGCCGGTGGTCGTAGTAGTCGATCTCGGGAAGGTGCCCGGGCGGGTCGGAGACGATCCCCGCCTGAAGCGGCACCGAGATGTCGACGAACCGGCGCACCGTGCGGCTACCCCCCGGCGAGCCGGGTCGCCAGGTAGCCGACCACGTTGTTCAATCCGACCCGCTCCTGGGTCATCGCGTCCCGGTCACGGACGGTGACCGCCTGGTCCTCGAGGGTGTCGAAGTCCACCGTCACGCAGAACGGGGTGCCGATCTCGTCCTGCCGGCGGTAGCGCCGCCCGATCGCGCCGGCGTCGTCGAACTCGACGTTCCAGTTCTTGCGCAGTTCGGCGGCCAGATCACGAGCCTTCGGGCTCAGGTCGGCGTTTCGCGACAGCGGCAGCACCGCGGCCTTCACCGGCGCCAGCCGCGGATCCAGCCTGAGCACCGTCCGTTTGTCCACGCCGCCCTTGGCGTTGGGAGCCTCGTCCTCGGCATAGGCATCGACGAGGAACGCCATGAACGACCGGGTTAGTCCGGCTGCCGGCTCGATGACGTACGGAATGTAGCGGTTGTCGGTGGCCTGGTCGTAGAACGACAGGTCGACCCCGGAATGCTTCGAGTGCGTCGAGAGATCAAAGTTCGTGCGGTTGGCGATGCCTTCCAACTCGCCCCAGGGGTTTCCATGGAAGCCGAACTTGTACTCGATGTCCGTGGTGCCGTCGCTGTAATGCGACAGCTTCTCCTTCGGGTGCTCGTAGAGTCGCAGGTTGTCCCGGGCGATGCCCAGATCGACGTACCACTGCAGGCGGGTGTCGATCCAATATTGGTGCCAGTGTTTGGCCGTGTCTGGTTCGACGAAGAACTCCATCTCCA
>JAGQTS010000152.1:260-2162 GCA_020438895.1 Mycobacterium sp. | reverse complement strand
AGGGTGACGATTCGCAGGTGGTCCGGCGCCGGCCAGTTGAACCCGGTGCCCTGGGTCAACAGAATCTTCTCCTCGAGGAGGAGGTCCAGGACCAGCTTCTCGTCATCGACGATATCGTGCACCTCAGGATCGAGACGCGGGAAAACATAAAGCGCCCCTTCCGGTTTGACGCACGAAACGCCCGGGATGTCGTTCAGTTTCGCCCAGGCGACATCACGCTGCTCCAGCAGCCGGCCGCCGGGTAGTACCAGGTCGTCGATGCTCTGATGGCCGCCGAGTGCCACCTGGATGGCGTGCTGCGCAGGCACATTCGGGCACAACCGCATGTTGGCCAGCAGGCTGATGCCCTCGATGAAACTGCTCGCATGCTCGGTGGGTCCGGTGATCACCAGCCACCCCGACCGGTAGCCGGCCACCCGGTAGGCCTTGGACAGGCCATTGAAAGTCAAACACAGGAGGTCAGGCGCCACGGTTGCGAGCGAGACGTGTGCTGCGCCGTCGTAGAGGATCTTGTCGTAGATCTCGTCAGCCAACAGCAGCAGTTCATGCTTGCGAGCCAGGTCGGCGATCTGCTGCAGGACATCCCGGCTGTACACGGAGCCGGTCGGGTTGTTGGGGTTGATCACCACCAGTGCCTTGGTTCGCGGGGTGATCTTCGACTCGAGGTCGGCGATATCAGGCTGCCAGCCATTGGTCTCGTCGCACAGATAGTGCACGGGCGTACCGCCTGCCAGCGAAGTCGACGCCGTCCACAGTGGGTAGTCCGGCGCCGGAATGAGCACCTGGTCGCCGTTGTCCAGCAGCGCCTGCAACGTCATGGTGATCAGCTCGGAGACACCGTTGCCGAGGAACACCGAGTCGACGTCGAACCGGGGAAAGCCATCGACGAGCTCGTAGCGGGTGACCACCGCACGGCGGGCCGACAGGATGCCCTTGGAATCGGAGTAGCCCTGTGCGTAGGGCAGGGCCTGGATCATGTCGCGCATGATCACGTCGGGGGCTTCGAAGCCGAAGGGGGCCGGGTTACCGATGTTCAGCTTGAGGATGCGATGGCCCTCGGCCTCCAGCCGGGCGGCATGATCGTGCACCGGCCCACGGATCTCGTAGAGAACGTCCTGCAGCTTGCTCGACTGCGCGAACGTCCGCGGTCGCCGATGCGCGCTGACCGGGTGCCACGGCAGCTGGTGGGTAGTCACGGGGTTGATTGTCCCATTCCGTGCAATGGGTTTTACCGCGTCGGTCGGGGAGCGACGACCAAAGTGGGCGCAGCCGACCGTCGCTGCTGCCCGTCACGTCGGGCGCTCGGTTTCACAACAGCCTGGATACGACCGGTGAATTCCTGCTCCGGACACGATTAGCTGGCGGGCATGAACCGAGTGACGAACCGCGCCCTGGTGGTTGCCACGGCTCTGGCGGCCGTGGCAGCGATGGGGTCCGCCGGCACGGCCGACGCCGACCCGGGGGCTCTGAGTGGCAGGTATGCAGTCACCGGCGGTGATGATCAGATCTACGTCACCGCGACATCGAACTGCGCCACAGACGGGTGCACGGCAACGCTGGTCAGCAACCTGGGCTGGACTTCTGTGGCGACCAAGTCCGGCGGCCGCTGGAACTTCGACGTCGTCAAGCCGGACGGGGTCATCTGCAGCGACGGGAACTTCGCCGACGTCGTCATCCGGTATTCGGTCGACGCCGGCACCATGACGGGCAACGTTCTCGCCGATTCCAACGGGGAGTGCCCCGGCGGCCAGGTTACTCAGTCCGCCTTCCGCATGACGAAGCTCGGTTGACCTGGATCGGCACGGCCTAGGCCCGCTTTCCGGGCGGCCGCGCTCCCTTCGCGATGCCGAGGCCTTTCACCGGTGGAGCATCCGCCGGTGGCGCGGTGGGAGCCGGTTCCGC
>JAGQTS010000152.1:0-214 GCA_020438895.1 Mycobacterium sp. | reverse complement strand
GGAGTGGCGGGCTTCTTCGCGCCGGGCCGGCGGGCGCCGGCGGCGATACCAAGACCCTTCACCGGTGCGGGCGGGGTCGGCGCAGTGGCGGGCTCAGCGGCGGGTTCAGTGGTGGGTTCAGTGGGGGCCGGGGCCGCAGCCTGGGAGGCGGGCTCGGCGGGCGCGGTGGACTTCTTGGCGCCAGGCCGTTTGGCGCCGGCGGCGATGCCCAGGC
>JAGQTS010000151.1 GCA_020438895.1 Mycobacterium sp. | reverse complement strand
GACGTACCTGAGCGCCCCGGGCCCGGGCCATCCGCTGGTAGAGCGCGAAGATGGCATCGACGACCTGACCGGTCCGGTCATCGGTGACCGGCGATTCCTCTCCGCCCCGCTCATCGGGCCATAGCTCGACCATCGCGCGTGGATAAGGCGCCTCGGGCAGCCAACTCCGGACCCGCAACCGCTCCCCGATCTGGGCCAGCAGTTCGTACTGACCGTCACCGAGGTCCATGTGATGGGTGATTCGAGCCAGTGCTCCGACGGTGTTTCGGGCGTCGTCCCCGCCGACCTCACTGCCGCGGCTGATCAGCACGACGCCGAACTCCGGCACCTCGGCGGCCAGGCAGTCTTGAACCAGCCGGGTGTACCGGGGCTCGAAGATCCGCAGCGGCAGCATCTCACCGGGGAGCAGTGCCGACTGCAATGGGAACATCGGCACGATCATGGAATCAGCGCAGCCCGCCGGAGATGACATCGCGGACCGGCGCGCTGGGGGCGACGAAACTGCACAGCGCGGTCGCGACGCCCACCCACAGGCTGGGGTTGGTGGCGACCATCTCGTTCCCGTCGGCCCCGATCGCGGTGATCACCTCCAGACGTGAGGACGGCTTCATCGCGGTGTACTCGCGGCACGTGGTGGACAGCAGCGCGGCCACCCCGAGATCCCCGGGCGCAGCGACCGGGGTGCCGCCGATCGCCCGGCTGCAGCCACCCGTCCCCAACACCGCCGCGAGCGCCACCACCGCCACCGCGCCTCCGCGTAGCCGACCCATCAGACGTCCAACTCGGCGACCAGCGCATCGACCACTGCATGCAGGTTTCCGTGATGCTGTTCGGCGATGCGGCGCTGGCGCTGATACGAACCGCCACGACGCGGGATATCGGCGACCGCGGCGAGTTCGTCGGCGCAGTTCAGCGACGCCGCCACCGGCTCCAGCCGGTTCAGCAGATCGTCGAGGTCCTCGGTCATCAATCGTTCGTTGCTGTCGGCGTCCAGGATGATGATCGCCTCCAGGCCGTATCGGGCAGCTCGCCACTTGTTCTCCTGCACGTGCCACGGGGGCATCACCGGCAGCAACTCACCGGCGTCCAGCCTCCGGTCGAGGTCGACGATCAAACAATGCGTCAGCGCCACCAGGGCCTCCAGTTCACCGATGTTGGACACGCCGTCGAACACCCGCACCTCGATGGTCCCGAGATGCGGTGAAGGTCTGATGTCCCAACGGATTTCGTTGATCTGGTCAATGATGCCGGTGGTCTTCTGATCGTGCACGAAGCACTCGAACTGCCGCCAGGTCTCGAATTGGAACGGCAGGCCGGCGGTCGGCAACTGCTGAAACATCATGGCGCGGTTACTGGCGTACCCGGTGTCCCCGCCCTCCCAGTACGGCGACGACGCCGACAACGCCAGCAGGTGCGGGTAGTGGTTGAGCAGCGAGGAGATGATCGGCATCACCTTGTGCGCCGAGGAGATCCCGACGTGGACGTGCACGCCCCAGATCAGCATCTGCCGGCCCCACCATTGGGTGCGCTTGATCAGTTCGGCATAGCGCGGGGCGTCGGTCAACTGCTGTTCGGACCACTCCGCGAACGGATGGGTGCCGGCGCAGAACAGGTCCATGCCGCGGGCCCGGACGACTCCGCGTGTCGCGGCGAGGGTGGAGCGCAGATCACCCATCGCCTCGGCGACGGTGTCGCAGACGCCGGTGACGATCTCGATGGTGTTGCGCAGCAACTCCTTGTGCACGTGCGGGGTTTCGCCGATCTCCGCGA
>JAGQTS010000150.1:1287-5733 GCA_020438895.1 Mycobacterium sp. | reverse complement strand
ATGATCGGCTGGGACGGCCACAAGATGTCCAAGAGTCGCGGCAATCTGGTGCTGGTCTCCCGGTTGCGCGCCCAAGGCGTGGACCCGTCGGCGATCCGCCTGGGACTGCTGGCCGGGCACTACCGAGCCGACCGGTCCTGGAGCGACGACGTGCTGGCCGACGCGTCGGCGCGCCTGCATCGTTGGCGAACCGCGACCGCGCTGCCGGCCGGACCGGACGCCACCGAGCTTCTCCGGCGATTGCGGCGCTACCTGGCCGACGATCTCGACACCCCCAAGGCCCTCGCGGCGGTCGATGGCTGGGTTGCCGACGCGGTTGAGTTCGGGGGGCACGATCCGACCGCCCCGGGCCTGGTGGCCAGGGCCGTCGATGCGCTGCTGGGTGTGCGCTAGTTAGAGCGCCACCACCCCGTACCCACCGACCTGTCCGCTGAGATAGCGCAGGTGATCGGTCGCGGAGCCGAAGGTCTGGTCGACAGCGGTCAGCTTCGCCGCGTAGTGGGCGATCGGGTATTCGGCGGTCACCCCGATGCCGCCGTGCAGCTGAATCGACTCCTGGGCGATATGCCGGCCGGACCGGGCGATCTGCAATTTCGTTCGCGCCGCCACCAGCGGATCGAATCGACCGTCGGCCACGCACATCGAGGCGTAGAAGCTCATGCTGCGCGCCAACTCCAGGGAAACGTACATATCGGCGGCCCGCTGGGTGAGTGTCTGAAACGTCTTCAGCGGCACCCCGAATTGTTTCCGCGTCTTGAGGTAGTCGGTGGTCAGCCGCAACGACTCATCCATCGCCCCGACCGCCTCGGCGCACAGCGCCGCCTGAAAGCGGATCACCGTCTCGGCTATCGCTGCGGTCGCATCGCCGCCGGCGCCCAACGGGTGAGCGGGGGCGGCGTCGAAGTCGACGTCCGCCCCGCGTTGTCCGTCG
This sequence comes from Mycobacterium sp., assembly GCA_020438895.1. GTDB lineage: Bacteria > Actinomycetota > Actinomycetes > Mycobacteriales > Mycobacteriaceae > Mycobacterium. The sequence goes on along the minus strand of JAGQTS010000150.1, from coordinate 4,802 downwards.
AAGGTTCGGTACCCGCAGCGGGTTACCGCTCCTCCCGCCTGGGCGGCGTCGACCAGGAAGAGCCCCGCACCGCCGTCGGGCACGGCGGCGGAGACCAGCAGGACGTCGGCGCTGTCGCCGGCCAGCACCGGGCTCTTGCGGCCGGTGATGGTCCAGGAGGTGCCGTCCGGGGCGGCGCGGGTGGCCAGTTCGGTCATGCCGCGGCGGCCCGGTTCGGTGTGGGCGAAGGCCAGCAGCCGTTCCCCGGACGCGACGTCATCGAGCAGCGCGCGTTGCTCGTCGGTACCGTGTGCGGCGATTGTCGCGCCGGGAATCAACGCCGCGGCCGCGACCGGTTCAGGTGCCAGCCGGCGGCCGAGTTCGGTGAGGACGACCATGACCTCGATCGGTCCGGAGTCCTCGTCGAAACCCAGGCCCAGGATGCCCACCTCGGCGAGTTGCTGCCAGACCTCCCGGCTCCAGCCCTGTTCGGAGTCGACGACCTTGTTGCGGCTCTCGGTGTCATAGGCGCGCGACACCATCTCACGGGTGGTATCGGCCAGCAGTTGCTGCTCTTCGGATACGTCAAAGTGCATGATCAGTCCTATTTTCTGGTGGATCCGGCCTAGAGGCCCAGGATGGTCGAGGAGATGATCGAACGCTGAACCTCGTTACTGCCGCCGTAGATGGAGGTCTTGCGGTAATTGAGGTACTTCGGTGCGGCATGCTGCGCCCATTCCGGAGCGTCGGCCTCCGGTGCGCCGAACGGTAACGCGTCCGGACCGGCGACCTCGACGAGCAGTTCGGTCACCGCCTGCTGCAACTGACTGCCGCGCAGCTTCAGGATCGACGAGGCCGGGTTCGGCTTCCCGCTGCCCTCATCACCGCTGACCCTCAGCTGGGTCAGCTCCAGCGCCAGCAACTCGGTTTCAATCTCTGCCACCCGCGCGGCGAACAGTGGATCGTCGAGCAATGTGCCGCCATCTCCCAGCGCCGTCCGCGCGGCGCGGTCCTTGGCATCGGCCAGCCACGCTTTCGACGTGCCCACCCGGGCGATCCCGGTGCGCTCATTGGACAGCAGGAACTTCGCGTAACTCCAGCCGGCGTTCTCCTCACCGACAAGCTGGTCGACCGGAACCCTGACGTCCTCGAACCACACCTCGTTGACCTCGAAACCGCCGTCGATCAGCTTGATCGGCCGCAGCGTGATGCCCGGGGTCGACATCTCGACCAGGATGAAAGAAATCCCGGCTTGCTTCTTGGGGGCGTTCGGGTCGGTGCGGGCCAGCACGAAGATCCAATCGGCGTACTGGCCGAGCGTGGTCCAGGTCTTCTGGCCGTTGATGACGTAGTGATCGCCGTCGCGCACCGCGGTCGTGCGCAGCGAGGCCAGGTCCGAACCGGCCTCTGGTTCGGAGAATCCCTGGCACCACCAGATGTCGAGGTTGGCGGTGGCGGGCAGGAAACGTTCCTTGATCTCCTGCGACCCGAACTGGGCGATGACCGGTCCGACCATGCTCGCGTTGAACGCCAGCGGTTCGGGAACACAGGCCAACCGCATCTCGTCGGACCAGATCTGCCGCTGCAGCGGTGTCCAGTCCTTGCCACCCCACTCGATCGGCCAGTTGGGCACGGCCAGCCCTGCCTCATTGAGGATCCGCTGAGTGGTGACCATGTCCTCGGGGTACCGCAGATCGTCGTTGCGGGCCCGTTCCCGGATCTCGGCAGGGATCCTGGTGGTGAAGAACTCCCGCAACTCGTCGCGAAACGTGCGGTCGGCGTCGCTCAATGCCAATCTCATGACTGCACGTTATCGCAGCCCGACCAACCGGTCGGGACAGAGTCCGACGCGGTCAGGAGCCGGTAAACCCGGGGCCGCCGCGCCGCCGAAGATAGCGCTCGAACTCAGCGGCGAGAGCGTCGCCATCGACCTTGGACAGCGCCTCGTTGACGTCGATCTCAGCGTCACCGCGCTGCTCGAGGCTGGTGACGTAGTCGGCGATTTCCTCGTCGTCGGCGGTCATCTCGGTGATCGCCTGCTCCCACTCCTCGGCCTGGGCCGGCAGGTCACCGAGTGGTACCTCGATGTCGAGGACGTCCTCGACCCGCCGCAGCAACGCCACGGTCGCCTTGGGGTTGGGGGGCTGGGACACGTAGTGCGGTACCGCTGCCCAGAAGGTGACCGCGGGAATCCCGGCCGCGACGCAGGCGTCTTGAAACACCCCGGCGATGCCCGTCGGCCCCTCGTAGCGGGACTCCTGCAGCCCGAAGAATTTCGCCGACTCCGGCGAATAGGCCGCCCCGGACACCGGCACCGGTCGGGTGTGCGGGGTATCGGCGAGCAAGGCCCCCAGGATGACCACGGTGTCGACGTTGAGTTTCTCGGCGATCCCGAGCAATTCGGCGCAGAAACTCCGCCACCGCATGTTGGGTTCCACGCCGTGCATGAGGACGATGTCCCGGTCGCTGCCGGGCGGCCGGCAATGCGAGATCTGCATCGACGGCCAGACCAGTTCCCGGGTGACGCCGTCGACCTGGCGGATCACCGGTCGGTTCACCTGGTAGTCGAAGTAGGACTCGTCGTCGATCTCGATGATCGGCTGGGCCTCCCAGATGGCGTCGAGGTACTCCAAGGCATCGCTCGCGGCGTCGCCGGCGTCGTTCCACCCCTCGAAGGCGGCAACGACCACCGTGTTGTGGAGTTCGGGCAGGCCCCGCCCCGACGACGAACCGGAACGTGGGTCCCGAGCAGGGGTCGGAGCAGAGGAGTCGGCAGAGGATTCCAAGCCCTGGCCACTGCTGAAACCACACGAACTCACCACTCAAGCCTAAGGCCTGCCTGGCCGCGATGAGCCGCATCAGACCGGTCCGCCACCGTCGAGGCGGGCCCCACGATCGCCCGGAGGCGGCGACGTAGACTTTTTGGGGTCGAGAGGCGTTGCAACGGTTACTTCGGAGGGCCACGGCCCCCGATACCCGCCACGCTCGGCAGAGTTAAGGACGCCTTCCGCTGAGGAAGGAGCGCATGTGAACGCCGCCAGGTCGAACGCGGCGGGGTTGACCACCCCGACGCCGAACATCCGCCCCGACTGCACCGACGAGCTCACGGCAACACTGCTCCGGCGGATCGTGGTGATCGACGGTGCGATGGGTACCGCGATTCAGCGGGACCGGCCGGACGAGGCCGGCTACCGGGGCGAACGTTTTAGGGACTGGCCCAGTGACCTCGTCGGCAACAACGATCTGCTCACCCTGACGCAGCCTCAGATCATCGAGGGTATCCACCGCGAGTACCTCCAGGCGGGCGCCGACATCCTGGAGACCAACACCTTCAACGCGAACGCGGTCTCGCTCTCCGACTACGGCATGGAAGAGCTGAGCTACGAGCTGAACTACGCCGGCGCCGCATTGGCCCGCAAAGCCGCCGACGAGTTCAGCACGAGCGCGAAGCCCCGATACGTCGCAGGCGCGCTGGGACCGACGACCCGGACGGCGTCGATATCACCGGATGTGAACGACCCCGGCGCCCGCAACGT
>JAGQTS010000150.1:0-1138 GCA_020438895.1 Mycobacterium sp. | reverse complement strand
CGCCGGTGGCCGGTGATCATCTCGGGCACCATCACCGACGCTTCCGGTCGGACGTTGTCCGGCCAGCTCACTGAGGCGTTCTGGAACTCGATCAGACATGCCAGGCCGCTCGCCGTCGGTCTGAACTGTGCTCTGGGCGCGCCCGAGATGCGGCCCTACATCGCTGAGATGTCGCGCATCGCGGATACCTTCGTCTCCTGCTACCCGAACGCGGGCCTGCCCAACGCTTTCGGCGAGTACGACGAGTCCCCGGAGCGTCAGGCCGGCTACATTGCCGAGTTCGCCGGGGCCGGTCTGGTCAACCTTGTCGGTGGTTGTTGCGGAACGACGCCCGCGCACATCGCCGAGATCGCCTCGGTCGTCGCGGGCGTGACGCCGCGTCCGGTGCCCAGGATTCCGGTGGCCACCCGACTGGCGGGCTTGGAGCCCCTCAACATCACCGACGGCGCGCTGTTCGTGAACATCGGGGAGCGCACCAACATCACCGGCTCTGCCCGGTTCCGCAACCTGATCAAGGCGGGGGACTACGACACCGCCTTGTCGGTCGCGCTGCAGCAGGTGGAGGTCGGTGCGCAAGTCATCGACATCAACATGGACGAGGGCATGATCGACGGCGTCGCCGCGATGGATCGGTTCACCAAGCTGATCGCTGCCGAACCCGACATCAGCCGTGTCCCGGTGATGGTCGACTCCTCGAAGTGGGAGGTCATCGAGGCGGGCCTGAAGAACGTGCAGGGCAAGCCGATCGTCAACTCGATTTCCCTCAAGGAGGGCGAGGAGAAATTCGTCCGCGAGGCACGGCTGTGCCGTAAGTTCGGCGCCGCCGTCGTCGTGATGGCCTTCGACGAACAGGGCCAGGCCGATGATCTGGAGCGGCGAAAGGAGATCTGCGGGCGGGCCTACCGGGTTCTGACCGAAGATGTCGGTTTCCCGGCAGAGGACATCATCTTCGACCCGAACTGCTTCGCGCTGGCGACGGGCATCGAAGAGCATGCGACGTACGGGATCGACTTCATCAAGGCCTGCGCCTGGATCAAGGAGAACCTTCCCGGGGTGCACATCTCCGGCGGAATCTCCAACGTGTCGTTCTCGTTCCGGGGTAACAACCCCGTGCGCGAGGCGATCCACGCGGTGTTCC
>JAGQTS010000149.1 GCA_020438895.1 Mycobacterium sp. | reverse complement strand
TGGTGTCCTCGGTCTCACCGCTGCGGTGGCTCATCATCGTGCGGTAACCGCTGTTGTGCGCCAGTGTCACGGCGTCGAGGGTCTCGGTCAGTGTGCCGATCTGGTTCACCTTCACCAGAAGCGCGTTGGCCGCACCCCGCTCGATGCCCTCCTCGAGGCGCTCCGGGTTGGTGACGAACAAGTCGTCGCCGACGATCTGCACCCGTTCACCGATCGCGGTGGTCAATTCCACCCAGCCATCCCAGTCATCCTCACTGAGCGGGTCCTCGATCGACACCAGTGGATAGGCGTCGAGCAGGCCACCGTAGAACTCCCCCATCTGGGTCGCGCTGCGGACCTCCTTCTCGAAGCTGTAACCCGTTCCCTCCGTGTAGAACTCGGTGGCAGCCACATCGAGAGCCAGTGCAACGTCGGTCCCGGGAGTGAAGCCGGCCGATTCGATCGCTGAGCAGATCAGGTCCAGTGCCGCACGGGTTCCGGCGACGTCGGGAGCAAAGCCGCCCTCGTCGCCCAGGCCGGTGGACAACCCCTGCTTCTTGAGCACCGCCTTGAGCGCGTGGTAGACCTCGGCGCCCCAGCGCAGCGCCTCGGAGAAACTCGGCGCGCCGATCGGCGCCACCATGAACTCCTGGACGTCCACCCCGGTGTCGGCGTGCGCGCCGCCGTTGAGGATGTTCATCATCGGCACCGGCAAGATGTGCGCGTTGGGTCCGCCCAGGTATCGGAACAGCGGCAGTCCCGCGCTATCGGCAGCAGCCTTGGCCACCGCCAGTGACACACCGAGGATCGCGTTGGCGCCCAAGCGTGACTTGCCCGGGGTGCCGTCGAGGTCCACCAGGGCCTGGTCGACCAGTCGCTGATCGTCTGCGGACAGACCGATGACGGCCGGGGCGATCTCGTCGAGCACCGCCTCGACCGCTTTCTTGACGCCCTTGCCGCCGTAGCGGGAGCCGCCGTCGCGCAGTTCCACCGCTTCGTGCTCGCCGGTGGATGCGCCTGAGGGCACGTCGGCGCGGGCGATGGTGCCGTCGATCAGCGCCACTTCGACCTCGACTGTGGGGTTACCGCGGGAGTCGAGGATTTCGCGGGCGGCGACCTGCTCGATGATGGGCACTGCGGTTCTCCTTAGCGGGGCGAACGTGGCCGGCCGGACCGGGCATCGCCGGACCGCGGGCCGGATGGTGACCGGCGCCCTAAGCGTAGATGGGAGCTACGGCCGACGGGGGTACCCGCCGAGGTTGGCTCAGCGGGAATGTCCGTTCGCGTACGCGATGGCCCAGTCCCGGACCATGCGGGCGTACTGATCGGAATGGTTGTAGGCGCGCAATGCGTTCATCCAGCCTGGACCGCTGGCCAGGTCCTTACCTCGGAAGCACAAATAGCCGGCGGCCGAGAGGGCGGCGTCGTCGAAGTTGTCCGGGCTGATCATCCCGTCGTTGTTGGCATCCACTCCGTAGAGCCGCCAGGTTTCCGGGATGAACTGCATGGGCCCCATCGCGCGGGCATAGATCGGGTCACCGGCCGGCGAGGCCTGCGTCGCTTCGACATCGATGATCTCCAGGTTGCCGTTCGTGCCATCGAGGTGCACCCCGCGGATCGGTGGGCTGACGTCGCCGTTGGCGGCGATCTCCGCACCCCGGTAGGTGCCGTGGTGGCTCTCCACCATGCCGATACCGGCCAGCGTGGTCCACGACAGATGACAGTCCGGGTTCTCCACCTCGGCAACCCGGGCGGCGTAGGCGTAGGCCTCCAGCGCTTCGATGGGGATACCCAGCGCCGGGGCACGCTGGGCCGCCCAGTCTCTGAGTTGGTCGGCGGGCCGGCCCGCGGCGTGGGTGTCGATCGCCGGAACCGGGTCGCCGGCCGGCGGTGGCACCCCATGAGGTATCGGTGTGCCGGTGTTCCACGAGCAACTCGAGGCGAGCAGAATCGCCGTCGCCGCGACCGCGGCGACGGGACCCAGCCAGCGCAGCGACGACACTGAAACTCCCTCGACTCCCATGGAATGCCGGACGTCGGCACTCTCGGTCAATACCCGTCGGTTTCTTCATCGTTCCACGGACACCGGTTCGTTAGCCGCCACCGCACCGGCCGAAGTGGACTTATGGCGCTCGGTGACGATCAGACCAGGTGCCGGAGCCACTCCTCGGCGGTGATCCCGCCGGTGTCGCACAAGCCCGCGGCGCGTTCGGCGGCCACCGCCTGCTCGGCGGCCCTGATCGCGGTCATGAAGGTCACCACCGCGCTGCGCAACCCGTTCTCGGCATCGACGTCCGCCCCGACGGTGACCGTGGTGAGCTCAGCCGGGATCAGCTCGGGCGGCAGACCGGCCCCGGTCACCCTGGCGATGACTTTCTGCGCCAGCGCCAGCGCGGGCTGGGCCGTCGGCACCCCGTCGATGCAGGATGTCCGTGCCAGCGTCGACGATCGTCGCTCCTGGGCCTTGCGGTGCTCCCACTGGGCCACCTGCTCCTCCAGCGTGATCGGCTCACCGGCCAACACGGCCGGCACCCGGTTGCCCAGCTTGCGCACCAGGGCGTCGGCGACGTCGTCGATGTCGAATGGGCGCTCAGCGGCGTCCTCGGCAATGCGGGCGTGGAACAACACCTGCAGCAGCACGTCGCCGAGTTCGTCGCGGACCTCCCCGGCGTCGCCGCTGTGCATCGCGTCGAAGAGTTCGTAGGCCTCCTCGAGCAGGTAGCGGCGCAGCGAATCGTGAGTTTGTCGGCTCTCCCACGGACCCGCCGTCCGCAACCGGTCCATCACCGCCACCGCGTCGAGGAGTCGCTCACCGGCCGGCGGCGCGGGCGCGGCGATCAGTTCCTCGCCCGCATCGAGCCGGGCGCGGACCGCCGCGTGCCGGGGATCGGATGACAGCAACACCGCTGCCGGCGGGCCGGCCAGGACCGACCGTGCCGAGGGCAACGACCAGAGCACCCGGACGGGCATCTCCTCGGTGTATTGCACATCGGAACAGAGCTTTTCGACCGCCTCGACCGGCACCAGACTCGGACGGCGGGGATCGACGAGAACAACGGTCATCGATGGGTCCCCGACGTGCCGCCTGCCGGCACTCCGCCGCTGACATCCACCTCGCCTGCCGGCCGACCGTGCACAGCCAGTAACACATCGGCGGCCCACTGGACCAGTGCGGTGTCACGGATCCGTGGCGCGCCCAGCGCTGAACCCTCCCGCGGCAACGGCACCTGCACGACGCCGGTGGTGGCCCGGTACGCGGCGGCCGGGTACATCCGTTTGAGCCGCACCTGACCGGAATCGGGCAGGGTCAGCGGCGCCAGACGCAGGGTGGCCGCCCCGGCGCCGGTGGCGGCGACTTCGGTGACGCCGAACTCTCTGCACAGCACCCGCAGCCGGGCCACCGCGACCAGGCGTTGCGCGGGTTCGGGCAACGGCCCGTAGCGGTCGACCAATTCCTCGATGGCGGCACCGATGCCTGCGTCGTCCGGCGCGGCCGCCAGCCGCCGATAGGCCTCCAGCCGGAGCCGGTCGCTGGCGATGTACTCCGGGGGAAGGTGCGCGTCGACCGGCAGGTCGATCCGGATGTCGCGGGGCTCCTCCGGCCCGGCCACCGTGTTGCCGTCCGCAGCGGCCCGGTAGGCCTCCACCGCCTCGCCGACCAGCCGTACATAGAGGTCGAACCCCACACCGGCGACGTGCCCGGACTGCTCGACGCCGAGGACGTTGCCCGCCCCGCGGATTTCCAGGTCCTTCATCGCCACCGCCATACCGGCTCCGAGTTCGTTGTTCTGCGCGATCGTCGCCAGGCGGTCGTAGGCCGTCTCGGTCAGCGGTGTGTCCCGCGGATACAGGAAATAGGCGTAACCGCGCTCGCGGCTGCGTCCCACCCGGCCGCGCAACTGGT
>JAGQTS010000148.1 GCA_020438895.1 Mycobacterium sp. | reverse complement strand
CACATCCCGCTGATGATCGGCGGCAGCGGAGAGAAGAAGACCTTCGGGCTGGCCGCCCGCTACTTCGATCACCTCAACGTGATCGCCGCGCTGGATGAACTACCCGGAAAGGTCGACGCGCTGCGACGCCGCTGCGATGAGGCCGGCCGCGACCCGGCCACCCTGGAGACCAGCGTGTTGCTGACCGCAATTCCCGACCCCGCTTTCACCGACGACCAGATTCCCCCGGCCATGCGGGGACGCATGCTGGTGGGCAGCCCGGAGCAGATCGCCGAGACGGTCCGAGCCAAGGTGGTGGACGCCGGCATCGACGGCGTCGCGGTCAACCTGCCGGCCTATCGGCCCGGTTCGATCACCGCCGTCGCCGAGGCGCTTCGGCCGGTCGTCGGCGGCTGAGACCCGGCGAGCATCGAGGCGTGCCGGCGACTAACCTGTAGCTGATCTGTGGGGCTACCAAACAGGAGCGAAGCGAAGATGACCCATCCCGGTGCCACCCCGTCGGACAAGCACAAAGTTGTCATCATCGGCTCGGGGTTCGGCGGGCTCAACGCCGCGAAGAAGCTCAAGAGGGCCGACGTCGACATCAAGATGATCGCCAAGACCACCCATCACCTGTTCCAGCCACTGCTGTACCAGGTTGCCACCGGGATCATCTCCGAGGGTGAGATCGCACCGCTGACCCGGGTGATCCTGCGCAAGCAGAAGAACTGCCAGGTGCTCCTCGGCGAGGTCACCAATGTCAACCTCGAGAAGAAGACGGTGGACTCGGTGTTGCTCGGGCACACCTACCGCACGCCCTACGACACGCTGATCGTCGCTGCCGGAGCGGGCCAGTCGTACTTCGGCAACGATCACTTCGCCGAATGGGCACCCGGGATGAAGACCATCGACGACGCGCTGGAACTGCGCGGCCGGATCCTGGGCGCCTTCGAGCAGGCGGAGCGCTCCAGCGATCCGGTCCGGCGGGCCAAGTTGCTCACCTTCGTCGTGGTCGGCGCCGGGCCGACCGGTGTCGAAATGGCCGGCCAGATCGCGGAACTGGCCGACCACACCCTCAAGGGCGCGTTCCGCCACATCGATTCCACCAAGGCCAGGGTCATTCTGCTCGACGCAGCCCCGGCCGTGCTGCCGCCGATGGGCGAGAAGCTGGGACGCAAGGCTGCCGCCCGGTTGGAGAAACTCGGGGTGGAGATCCAACTCAGCGCGATGGTCACCGACGTCGACCGCAACGGGATCAGCGTCAAACGAAGCGACGGCACCGTCGAACGCATCGAGTGCGCCACCAAGGTCTGGTCTGCCGGGGTTTCGGCCAGCCCCCTCGGCAAGATCATCGCCGACCAGTCCGGCGCCGAGGTGGACCGGGCCGGCCGGGTCAAAGTGCTTCCCGACCTGACCCTGCCCGGGCAGCCCAACGTCTTCGTCGTCGGGGATCTGGCGTTCGTCGACGGCGTTCCCGGACAGGCTCAGGGTGCGATCCAGGGCGCCGCCTACGCCGCCAAGCTGATCAAGGCCGAACTCAAGGGCGCCGACCCGGCCGCGCGTGAGCCGTTCGAATACTTCGACAAGGGGTCGATGGCCACGGTCTCGCGGTACTCCGCGGTGGCCAAGATCGGCCCGTTGGAGTTCGGCGGGTTCATCGCCTGGCTGGCGTGGCTGTTCTTGCACCTGGTGTACCTCGTCGGCTTCCGGGCCCGTCTGACCACCGCGCTGTCCTGGGTCGGCACCTTCATCGGCAGTCAGCGCGGCCAGCTGACGATCACTGAGCAGCAGGCCTACGCCAGAACCCGGATCGAGCAGTTGGAGGAGATCGCCGCGGCGGTCGAGGAGTCAGAGATTCAGGCCTCCTGAGCGGCTGACAGGTAGTCCGGGTACACCGGTGATGGTCAAACCCGACGAGTTGGTCTACCGGCTCCTGCAACGGCTCCCCGCCCGGATGTTGTCCCTGCGCAGCATCGTGATCTTCGCGGCCCTGGCCGTGGTGGTGCTGGTCCTGACCCTGGGCACCTGGGTGTGGGTGGGAGTCACCAACGACCAGTACAGCCAGTTGGACCGTCGGCTCGACTCGGTCAGCAGCCTGGGCGACTTCAGTACCCTGCTCTCGCGCCAACCGGAGGACGGCTCAGCCAGCCCGGACGGCAACCTGGCCCGTACCGTCCGGATCGGCGCGATGGAGATGTCGGTGCCCGACGGGGTCGTCCTGCCCAAACTGGCCGATGGTTACGCCAACACCACCATCGACGGGGTGGAGTACCGGGTGCGAACGTTCTCGGTGGGCGCCGCGTCGATCGCCCTGGGCGCACCGTTGGCCGAAACCCAGCGCCGGATAGCCGAACTTCACTGGCGGGTGGTGTTCATCTGCGGTGGGGTGATCATCGGCACGGTCGTGGTCGGCTGGTTCTTCTCCCTGATCATGATCGACCCCTTCCGGCTGCTGGCCCAGCAGGCCCGGGCCATCAACGCGCAGTCCAAACCGGAGGAAGTCCAGGTCCGCGGAGTCAGCGAGGCCGTCGAGATCGGCGAGGCGGTCGAGGGCATGCTGGCCCGGATCGGCAACGAACAGGCCCGGACCCGCGCGGCGCTGGAGGCGGCCCGCGACTTCGCCGCGGTCGCTTCCCATGAACTGCGGACCCCGTTGACCGCGATGCGCACCAACCTCGAGGTGCTCTCCACCCTCGACCTGGGCGACGAGCAGCGCAAGGAGGTCATCGGCGACACCATGCGCACCCAGACCCGGATCGAGGCGACGCTGACCGCACTGGAGCGCCTCGCGCAGGGCGAACTGACTACCGCCGAGGATTTCGAGCCCTTCGACATCACCGAACTACTCGACCGCGCCGCTCACGATGCCGAGCGCACCTACCCCGGACTCCACGTCGCGCTGGTGCCCTCTCCGGCGGTCCTGATGCTCGGACTGCCGGTCGGGCTCCGGTTGGTTATCGACAACGCCATCGCCAACGCGGTCAAGCACGGCGCAGCCACCGAGGTGCGACTCGAGGTCGGCAGCGTGGATGACAAGATTCGGGTGACCATCGACGACAACGGCACGGGCGTTCCCGAAGCGGAACGCGACCGGGTTTTCGAGCGCTTCTCCCGGGGGTCGACAGCCTCGCACTCGGGGTCCGGCCTCGGCCTGGCCCTGGTCGCCCAGCAGGCAGAGTTACACGGCGGCCACGCTTCACTGAGTGACAGCCCGCTGGGTGGGGCCCGATTGGAGATCCAGCTGACCGGCCAGACGGGTGCGGTCCGGAGGTAGTCCGGTCAGTCCCGTTCGGGAAGGTTCTGCAAGCGAACCTGCCCGCGGGCGATGAGCCGATCCGACTCGTCGCGGATGCTGACCTGCCACAGTTGCTGCAGCCGGCCACGGTGCACCGGTTCGGACACCCCGAAGACGGTGCCGCCGGTCACGGCGCGCAGGAAGTCGGTGCTGTTGTTGACCCCGACGACATTCCCGCCGCCGTTTTCCGACAACCACAGAAATGCTGATACCGACGACATCGACTCGACCATCGCGCACCACACACCGCCGTGAACGATTCCCATCGGCTGATGCAGGGCAGGCGTCACGGTCAACTGCGCGGTGACACCGTCGGCGGTCAGTCCGGTGTAGGTCAAGCCGATGCTGGTATCGAACGGGGCGGGAGGCAGGTCCGTGGGGTGCACGGCTCCTAGATGTACACCGCCGGCGCACCGGGCTCCGAACCGGGTACCCGCCCTGCCAGACGCCTGTACGACCCGCGGTAGTAAACGCGAGTACCCTGGTCTATCGGGAGATGGAAATCTAGAAATGGCCAGGATGAATCGTCTCGGGGACCTCGAGCGGTCGGTGATGGACCACCTGTGGGACGCCGGTGAGCCACAGACCGTCCGTCAGGTGCACGACGCCTTGTGCGCGCACCGGGAGCTTGCCTACACCACGGTGATGACGGTGTTGCAGAGGCTGGCCAAGAAGGGCCTGGTAGTTCAACTCCGCGATGACCGGGCGCACCGGTACGCACCGGTCGCCAGCCGGGACGACCTGGTGGCGGGTCTGATGGTCGACGCCCTGGACCAGGCCGCCGACCTCGGTGGCCGGCGGGCCGCGCTGATGAACTTCGTCGAGCGGGTCGGGACCGAAGAGGCGGACACCCTGCGCCACGCCCTGGCCGAATTGGACGCCAGACAGCCGCCGCGATGATCGTCGTGGTCGGACGCATCGGCGCCGTCGCTCGGGTCAGTGGATTCGCTGGCGGCGCGCCCGCCCGCTGAGAGAGACTGTCAGACGTGTCCGCCCTGGCCTTCGCAGCCCTCGCACTGCTGCTGGCCGGACCCGTCCCGGCCGCGCTCGCGCGGGCATCCTGGCCGCTGCGGGCGCCGCGCGCAACGGTCGTGCTCTGGCAGGCGATAGCGCTGGCAGCGGTGCTCTCGGCGTTCAGCGCCGGCCTGGCGGTGGTCGCTTCGCTGTTCGATCCCGGGCCGGACGGGCATGCCGCCGTCTCCACAACCGGGTGGCCACAGGTGCTGACCGGGGTCGTCGTACTGGCAGCGACCACCCTGATCGGCATCCGGCTGGTGACCGCGATCGCGCAGGTCGCGATCGGCACCAGACGCCGACGTGCCCACCACCGCACGATGGTCGACCTCCTCGGTGAGTGCCGACACGACATGAACGACCTGCGGGTTCTGCGGGTGGCCGAGCCGCTGGCCTACTGCCTGCCCGGGATCCGGCGCCGAGTCGTCGTCAGCGCCGGTGCCATCCAGACACTCAGCGAATCCGAACTGGCGGCGATCCTGCGACACGAGCGCGCGCACCTGGGTGCGCGCCACGATCTGGTGTTGGAGGCGTTCATCGCCGTGCACACCGCGTTCCCGCGTTTCGTCCGCAGCGGCAGCGCCCTGGGCGCCGTGGCTCTGCTGGTCGAGTTACTCGCCGACGACGCCGCCGTGAAGGCGACCGGCCGCGGCCCGTTGGCGCGCGCCCTGGTCGCCTGCGCCTCGGCCAGGACTCCCGCCGGCGCGATGGCCGCCGGCGGCCCCAGCGCCGTCATCCGGGTGCAACGGCTGGCCGGCCGGCCCAACAGTTGGGCGATTGCCGTAGCGACCTACGTCGCGGCCGCCGCGGTTCTCACCCTGCCGACGGTGGCGGTCGCGGTGCCCTGGCTCACCGAGTTGCACCGGCTTTTCCTGGCCCACTGACGGTCCTCGACATCCACCCAGCCATCGCACGAGATCCACCGAAAGGCACACATGAGCGCGCCCGCCACCGCACAGATCGGCGTCACCGGTCTGGCAGTCATGGGATCCAACATCGCCCGCAACTTCGCCCGCCACGGCTACACCGTCGCGGTGCACAACCGTTCGGTGGCAAAGACCGACTCCCTGCTGGCCGAACACGGGTCGGAGGGACACTTCGTGCGGTCCGAGACCATCGAAGAGTTCCTGAGCGCACTTCAACGTCCACGCCGGGTGCTGATCATGGTCAAGGCGGGTGCGGCGACCGACGCCGTGATCAACGAACTCGCCGACGCCATGGAACCGGGCGACATCATCATTGACGGCGGCAATGCGCTCTACACCGACACCATCCGCCGTGAGAAGGCCATGCGCGATCGCGGTCTGCACTTCGTCGGAGCCGGGATATCCGGCGGCGAGGAAGGCGCCCTGAACGGCCCGTCGATCATGCCGGGCGGCCCGGCCGAGTCCTACGAGTCGCTGGGGCCACTGCTCGAGGAGATCTCCGCCCACGTCGACGGCGTACCGTGCTGCGCCCACATCGGTCCGGACGGCGCCGGGCACTTCGTCAAGATGGTGCACAACGGTATCGAGTACTCCGATATGCAACTCATCGGCGAGGCCTACCAGTTGCTGCGTGACGGTCTGAACCTCAACGCCTCCGCGATCGCCGACGTCTTCACCGAATGGAACACCGGTGACCTGGACAGCTTTCTGGTCGAGATCACCGCCGAGGTGCTGCGCCAGACCGACGCCACGACCGGCCAACCCCTGGTGGATGTGATCGTCGACGAGGCCGAGCAGAAAGGCACCGGCCGCTGGACGGTCAAATCGGCGTTGGAACTCGGTGTGCCCGTCACCGGCATCGCCGAGGCGGTGTTCGCGCGCGCCCTGTCCGGGTCGGTGCCGCAACGCCGGGCCGCGGCCGGACTGGCCTCCGGCGCACTGGGTCGACGACCCGCCGATCACCAACGATTCATCGACGACGTCCGCCAGGCGTTGTACGCCTCGAAGATCATCGCCTACGCGCAGGGGTTCAACCAGATCCAGGCCGGTTCCGAGGAATACGACTGGGGCATCACCCCCGGAGTCCTGGCCACCATCTGGCGCGGCGGGTGCATCATCCGGGCGAAATTCCTCAACCGGATCAAAGAGGCATTCGACGCAGACCCTGACCTGCCCACCCTGATCGCCGACCCGTACTTCCGCAGCGCCGTCGAATCCGGCGTGGACAGTTGGCGCCGGGTGGTGGTCACCGCCACCGAACTGGGCATCCCGATCCCGGGTTTCTCCTCGGCGCTGTCGTACTACGACGGGCTGCGCACCACACGGCTGCCGGCCGCGCTGATTCAGGGTCAGCGTGACTTCTTCGGAGCACACACCTACGGGCGGGTCGATGCCGAGCCCAGCGCGCGGTTCCACACTCTGTGGAGCGGCGATCACACCGAGGTCCGCGTCTGACACGGTCTCTGCACCGTAACTACCCCCACCAGCACCACTAGGCTGACCCGGTGCGTTTCCTCGACGGTCACCAGCCACCCTACGATCTGACCTACGACGACGTCTTCATCGTTCCGAGCAGTTCGGAGGTGGCATCCCGTTTCGACGTCGACCTGTCCACCTGCGACGGAACCGGCACCACGATCCCGGTGGTGGTCGCCAACATGACCGCCGTCGCCGGACGCC
Source organism: Mycobacterium sp. (assembly GCA_020438895.1). Lineage (GTDB taxonomy): Bacteria > Actinomycetota > Actinomycetes > Mycobacteriales > Mycobacteriaceae > Mycobacterium. The sequence continues at coordinate 6,196 of JAGQTS010000148.1, read as the reverse complement.
GGATGGCCGAAACCGTGGCCCGCCGGGGCGGGATCGTGGTGCTGCCCCAGGACTTGCCACTCGACGTCGTCCGCGGGACCGTCGACTTCGTCAAGAGCCGCGACCTGGTCGCCGACACACCGGTCATCCTGAACTCCGACAACTCGGTGTCCGACGCGGTCGCGCTGATCCACAAGCGCGCGCACGGCGCCGCCGTCGTCGTCGAGGACGGCAGGCCCGTCGGGCTGGTCACCGAGGCCGCCACCGCCGGCGTCGACCGCTTTGCCCGGGTCCGCGACATCGCGATCACCGACTTCGTCACCGCGCCGGTTCACACCGACCCGAGGCAGGTGTTCGAACGCCTGGAGCACGCACCGGTCGATGTCGCAGTGCTCACCGCCCCGGACGGCACCCTCGGCGGGGTACTGACCCGCCTCGGCGCGATAAGGGCGGGGATCTACTCCCCCGCGGTCGACGCCAATGGCAGGTTGCGCATCGCCGCGGCGGTCGGCATCAACGGTGACGTCGAGGCCAAAGCGGCAGCCCTCGCGCAGACCGGGATCGACGTCCTGGTGGTCGACACCGCCCACGGCCACCAGGTAAGGATGCTCGAGGCGATCACCAGGATCGCGGCACTCGGGCTCGGTATCCCACTAGCTGCGGGCAATGTCGTCTCGGCTGCGGGCACCAGGGATCTGATCAACGCCGGGGCATCGATCGTCAAGGTTGGGGTAGGACCGGGTGCGATGTGCACCACCCGGATGATGACCGGTGTCGGCCGGCCGCAGTTCTCCGCCGTGCTCGAGTGCGCCGGAGCCGCGCACGACCTCGGCGGTTATGTCTGGGCGGACGGCGGCGTGCGGCATCCGCGCGATGTCGCGCTGGCGCTGGCCGCGGGCGCATCGAACGTGATGATCGGATCCTGGTTCGCCGGCACCTACGAGTCGCCGGGCGACCTGATGGTCGACCGTGCGGGCCAGCGCTACAAGGAGAGCTACGGGATGGCCTCGAAGCGGGCCGTGGCCGCGCGAACCGCCGCGGACAACGCCTTCGACCGCGCCCGCAAGGCACTCTTCGAAGAGGGCATTTCCTCCTCCCGGATGGCGCTGGATCCTGAGCGCGGCGGCGTCGAAGACCTGCTGGATCACATCACCGCCGGCGTTCGCAGCACCTGCACCTACGTCGGAGCCACAACGATCGCGGAATTGCACGACCGGGCGGTGATCGGGGTGCAGTCTGCGGCAGGATTCGCCGAGGGGCATCCGCTGCCGACCGGCTGGTGAGAGTTCGGCTCAAGGCCCAACAGCACGAAAATGACACAAGCGCATCCAGCTAGCATGGGAGGCGTCGTGCATTGGATGAGGGAAAGGGACCACGTGCCGCAGGTGCCCGTCGGGGCTCCGGACGCGAAAGCGGTTCGTCAGACTGAGCCTGGCAATCCGAACCCCGCGGCTCGATGAGCCTGACCTTCATATTGCTCAGCCTGCTGGCAATTGTCGTCCTCACGCTGGGAACTGCGGTATTCGTCGCCGCCGAGTTCTCCCTGACTGCCCTGGAACGCAGCACGGTCGACGCCAACGCCCGGTCCGGTGATCGCCGGGACCGGTTTGTCCAGCGTGCCCATCGAACGCTGTCGTTCCAGTTGTCCGGCGCACAGCTGGGAATCTCGATCACCACGCTCGGCACCGGCTTTCTCGCCGAGCCGGTGTTGGCGCGCCTACTGACCCCGGCGCTGGAGGCGGCGCGGCTTCCCCGCAGCGCCGTGCCCACCATCGCGTTGATCGTGGCGATCGTGCTGGCGACATCCCTGTCGATGGTGTTCGGCGAACTGGTGCCCAAGAATCTGGCGGTCGCACGTCCGGTGCAGACCGCGCGGGCAAGTTCGGGTCCCCAGCTGGCTTTCTCCTGGCTGTTCGCCCCCGCGATCAGGTTGACCAACGGGATCGCGAACCGGATTCTGCGCCGGCTGGGGATCGAGCCCGCCGATGAACTCCGGTCGGCGAGGTCCCCTCAGGAGTTGGGCTCGCTGGTTCGCAGTTCCGCGGAGCGGGGCGCCATCGACGAGGAAACCGCCGGACTGGTCGACCGCTCGCTGCGCTTCGGCAGAAGAACCGCTGAGGAGTTCATGACACCGCGCACCGAGATCGAGGTGTTGCAGACCACCGACACCGTGGCCGACCTGCGGCAGGCCGCGACTGCCACCGGCTTTTCGCGTTTCCCGGTGGTGAAGGGCGACCTCGACGAGACGGTCGGCATCGTCCACGTCAAGCAGATCTTCGAGGTGCCGCGTTCAGAGCGGGCAACCACCCGGCTGGATCGGCTGGTGATTCCGGTGCCAAAGGTGCCGTCCACACTCGACGGCGACGCGTTGATGATCCAGGTTCGCGCCAACGGCTTGCAGACCGCACTGGTCGTTGACGAGTACGGCGGAACGGCCGGCATGGTGACCTTCGAAGACTTGAGCGAGGAGATCGTCGGCGACGTCCGCGACGAGCACGACGACGCCACCCCCGACGTCCGGCGGGTCGGGAACGGCTGGGAGGTGGCCGGGCTGCTGCGGATCGACGAAGTGGCCGAGGCGACGGGATTCCGCGGCTGCCAGGGACAATACGAGACCATCGGCGGGCTGGTTCTCGAACGTATGGGACATATTCCGCATCCCGGCGAGTCCGTTTTCCTTTCCGCCTCCGAGCCGGAGGGGCCGACGGCCCATCCGCTGGCATGGCGGGCGACCGTGGTGGCCATGGATGGCCGTCGCATCGATCGGATCACCTTGACGCAGCCCCCGTCCGACTCCGGCGCTCAGGCTGGCAACTGATGGGCCCGGAGATCTTCGGAGTTCTACTCACCGTGGCGCTGCTGGGCGCCAACGCGTTCTTCGTCGGTTCCGAGTTCGCGCTGATCTCAGCCCGGCGCGACCGTCTGGAAGCCCTGGCGGAGCAGGGAAGGAAACGCGCTCGGGCGGTCATCCGCGCCAACGAGCAGTTGTCGCTGATGTTGGCCGGCGCGCAGTTGGGAATCACCATCTGCTCGATCTTGCTGGGGCGGGTCGGCGAACCTGCCATTGCGCACCTGCTGGAGATACCGTTCGACCTCGTGGGTGTTCCCGATGCCGTGCTCCACACGGTGTCGTTCGTCGTGGCCCTGGCCGTCGTGGTGACGTTGCACGTTCTCATCGGCGAGATGGTCCCCAAGAACATCGCCATCGCCGGCCCGGAGTCCACCGCCATGCTGCTGGTACCGGTGTATCTGGCGTACATCCGGATTGCGCGGCCGCTCATCGGGTTCTACAACTGGGCCGCCAATACCACCCTCCGGATATTCGGAGTCCAGGCGAAGGACGAACTGGAGGTTACGGTGTCGACCGTGGAATTGGCGGAGATGATCGCCGAGTCCCGGTCGGAGGGTCTGCTGGATCTCGAGGAGCACGTGCGACTGTCCCGCGCCCTGCAGATCCGCAATCGGGTCGCCGGCGACGTGGCAGTCCCCCTGAGCGCGATCCATACCGTTCCGGCCGCACGAGCGGGCGCCGGGCCCACCGTGGCGGCGATCGAGGAAGCGTTGGCCACGACGGGGTACTCCCGGTTTCCGGTGGTCGACGAGGCTGGCCAGTTCACCGGGTTCGTGCACATCAAGGACCTGCTCGACTTGGCCGATCATCCTGGCGCGGTGGTCGGCGCCGCCTCGGTGCGCTATCTCCCGCGACTTCCGGCGACCACCCCACTGCCCGACGCGCTGTCCACCATGCGCCAGAGCAACAGCCACCTGGCACTGCTGACCGGAGCCGACGGTCGGGTGGGCGGCATGGTGACACTGGAGGATCTCGTCGAGGACCTCGTGGGAACCGTTCGCGATGGCACGCACCGCGGCTGAGGCCCCCTCTGGGGCCGGAGACGTTCTTCCGGCAGCCGACTGGACTGCGCGGGCCGCTTCCCACCGAGCCCGGGCCGACACCTTCACCGCCGCACACCGCGACCGCGCCCGGCGGGGTGAACGTCATCCGGTGTGGGATTTCCTGTTCACCTACTACAACCTGCAACCGCGACGGCTGCGGGTGTGGCACCCGGGGTACGGAGTGACACTCTCCGGTGCGGCGGCCGCGGAGTACCTGAACCGGACTGGTTACGTCGCGGTGCCCGGAGGTGTCGCGGTGGGCACGGCACGATTGCACGCTAGGACACCGACCCTGCGATTCGTCGCCGACCTGCTGCGATCGACGGCCGCCCGACCTCCGGTTCTCAGCTGTTTCGGAATGCATGAATGGGCAATGGTGTACCGCTGCGATCAACCGCGGCACGCCGGTGTGCCACTGCGGCTGGGACCCGCGGAAACCGACCGGGTGGTCGAGTCGATACCGCTGCGCTGTACACACTTCGATGCGTTCCGGTTCTTCACCCCGGCCGCGGCGGTCCGCAATCAGATCCAGCCGACCCGGGACACTCAGCGTCAGTGGGAACAGCCGGGTTGTCTGCATGCCGCCATGGATCTCTACAAGTGGGCCGGAAAGCTGATCCCACTGATCGATTCGGAGTTGCTGCTGGACTGTCTCGAGCTGGCGGCCGACGCCCGTGAGCTCGACATGCGTGCCAGCCCCTATGACCTCGCCGAGTACGGCTTCTCGCCGGTCACCGTCGAGGAGCCCGCCGGTCGGGCTCATTACGCGCGGCTCCAGAGCACGATCTCCGAGCGGGCCGCGGCTCTGCGCGCGGCCTTGCTGGGCCGGTGCGAGCGACTGCTAGCCGATGCTGGGGGTCAGACCGGAAACCGGTCGCAGATAGGATCAGGTGACTTTTGCAGGGAGGAACCGCATGTCTAGTCCCGGCGCCGATCGGGTGATCGTGGGCAACCTTCGGGTGGCCCGCGGCCTGTACGACTTCATCACCGACGAGGCACTGCCCGGCACCGGGATCGAGCCGGACAGTTTCTGGGCGGGCGTCGACAAGGTGGTCACCGACCTTGCGCCCCGCAACGCCGAGTTACTGACCCGCCGCGACGATCTGCAGGCTCAGATCGACCGCTACCATCGCCAACGGGTCATCGGCGGTATCGACGCTGACGAGTACCAGCAGTTCCTGACCGAGATCGGCTATCTGGTCGCAGAGCCGGCGGATTTCACCATTGGAACCGCCGGGGTTGATGCGGAGATCACCTCCACCGCAGGGCCACAGCTCGTGGTGCCGATCCTCAACGCGCGCTTCGCCCTCAACGCCGCCAATGCCCGATGGGGTTCCCTCTACGACGCCCTGTACGGCACCGACGTGATCAGCGAGGACGACGGGGCCACCCGTTCCGGCGGCTACAACAGAGTGCGCGGGGACAAGGTGATCGCCTACGCCCGCCAACTCCTTGACGACGTCGTGCCACTGGCCACCGGCAGCTACCGCGACGTGACAGGCTTCCTCATCCAAGACGGTCTGCTCGAGGTCAGCCTGTCCGGCGGCGACGTCACCGGACTGGCCGGTCAGCAGCAGTTCGCCGGCTACACCGGCGATCCCGAGGCTCCCACCTCGGTGCTGCTGGTCAATCACGGCCTCCACATCGACATCCTCATCGACCGCGACTCCCCGATCGGTTCCACCGACCCGGCGGGGATCAAGGACGTGGTGCTGGAGTCAGCGGTCACCACGATCATGGATTTCGAGGACTCCGTCGCCGCGGTCGACGCCGCGGACAAGGTGCTCGGGTACCGCAACTGGCTGGGTCTCAACACGGGGGATCTGGCCGAGGAGGTGGACAAGAACGGCCGTACCTTCACCCGCGTGCTCAACGGCGACCGCGGTTACGTCGCCCCGGACGGGTCGGAGTTCACGCTGCCGGGCCGCAGCCTGTTGTTCGTCCGCAATGTCGGCCACCTGATGACCAACGACGCCATCGTGTTCGACGATGACGGAGCCGACGGCGCCGAAGTCCCCGAAGGCATCCAGGACGCCCTTTTCACCAGCCTGATCGCGTTGCACGGCCGTACCGGCCAGAACAGCCGGACCGGCTCGATCTACATCGTCAAGCCCAAGATGCACGGCCCCGAAGAGGTCGCGTTCACCTGTGAGCTGTTCGGCCGTGTGGAGGATGTGCTGGGGCTGCCCGCCAACACCATCAAGGTCGGCATCATGGACGAGGAGCGGCGCACCACGCTGAATCTGAAGGCCTGCGTGAAGGCCGCCGCCGACCGGGTGGTCTTCATCAACACCGGGTTCCTGGACCGCACCGGCGACGAGAT
>JAGQTS010000147.1 GCA_020438895.1 Mycobacterium sp. | reverse complement strand
GACTTCGCCGACAGCTGGTGGGAGCCGGTGCTGGCCGCGCTGCGTGATCCGGAGGCGGGTGGTCTGTATGTGTTCATCGACGAGGGGCAGCGGGTGTTCGACCGGCAGGGCACCCCGCCGGTTCCGCTGGTGCCGCTGATCCTCGACCAGAACATCCGCAACACCCGGCAGATCGCCACGGCGTTCCAGCCGCTCGTCGATCACCCGATGCGGCTGCTCGGCGGCGACGGCCCGGACGTCCAGTTCGTTCCGTGCGCGCGGGAGGACGCCCTCAACGTCGGGGACGACCAGGTGGACCGTTTGCTCGATGAGGGCTGGCGGCCCGAGGACGTCGCGCTGCTGACCACCGGCAGCCGCCACCCCGAGCAGCAGGCCCGTCAGGCCGCCGGAAACGTCGCCTACTGGGATTCCTTCTGGGACGACGAGCAGGTGTTCTACGGGCATGTCCTGGGGTTCAAAGGCCTCGAGCGCAGGGCGATCGTGCTGGTCGTCAATGACGTCTACGCCCTGGAACGGGCATCCGAGCGGCTCTACGTCGGGTTGTCACGGGCCCGCGATCAACTGGTGGTGTGCGGCGACCCGGCGTTCATCCGCCGCCACGGCGGTCCCGACGTGGCGCGGCGACTCGGGATCGAGGCCTGACGGGGCGACGTTGCCGACACCGCAGGATAGCCAACCCCGCCTCGGGTTTCGGCGGATGCGCTACGGCCAGGTGGTGAAGCGGGGATCCCCGTACACCGGATCGGTGCCCTGTGCCTGGTTCTCGGTGTAGACGAACCCGGCGCTGCCCTTCTGCAGCGTGCCCACGCACACCCCCAGCCGTCCCGGCAGGCACGGACCCTCTCCGGGTCCCCCGTAGCTCTGACCCTGCCCGGACTGTGACCAGCACATTCCGGTGACCGTGTCCTGCAGTTGTCCCTCTGTACAGGCATGCGCCAACGGCGCGGTGAGGAGCTGAGCCGACATCAGCATCCCACCAAAAGCCACGGCCGACAGGACAGTGGGAGCCGTGTGTGCGGTCGCCATATCTTCTCCGCCGAGTGGCCGGTCCGTGCGATAGGACGCGACGGTGAACGTGTTGAGTCAGCTGATACTAGTTCGCGGCGCCGGCAGGTCGTGCGGAACGGCGCCGTCGGGTCGGGCGCGGTGACGTCGGCTGGCCGGTCACCGGGCCGCGGCGGCGCTGCTGGCCCCCGCCGGACCGGCGCGGAGCGTTCGCCTTCGAGCTGACTCTGGTCACCGGCGCGACGGCGACCGGGGCCTGGTAAGGGGCGGTCTCGCCGACGAGTTCGCGCACCTCGGGCGAGTCGGCACTGACCTGCCGGGGTGCTGCGGTGATACCGGCCTTGCGCAACAGCGTCTGGGTCTCCCGGCGCTGTTCGGGCAGGACCACGGTCACCACGTCGCCGGAGCGTCCGGCCCGGGCGGTGCGCCCGGAGCGATGCAGATAGGCCTTGTGCTCGGCGGGTGGGTCGCAATGCACCACCAGTTCGACATCGTCGACGTGCACACCGCGGGCGGCGATATCGGTGGCCACCAGCACCCGGGCGGTGCCGGAGGTGAAGGCTGCCAGGTTGCGGTCACGGGCCGGCTGGGACAGGTTCCCGTGCAGATCCACCGACGGAATGCCCGCCTCGGTCAGCTGTCGGGCCAACTTGCGTGCCTGATGCTTGGTGCGCAGGAACAGAATCCGCCGACCCGTGCCGGAGGCGAGGGTGTGCACCAGTCTCTTCTTGTCGTCGACGCCGCCGACATGGAACACGTGGTGCGTCATATCCGGCACCGGCGAGGTCTCGCTGTCCACCGAATGCGACACCTGCTCGCGCAGGAATCGTTTGACCAACGTGTCGACGCCGTTGTCCAGCGTCGCGGAGAACAGCAGCCGCTGCCCGCCGGCCGGGGTGGCGGCCAGAATGCGGGTGACTCCGGGCAGGAAACCCAGATCGGCCATGTGGTCGGCCTCGTCGATGACGGTGATCGCGACGGCGTCGAGGCGCACCACCTTCTGGCGCATCAGATCTTCGAGCCGGCCGGGGCAGGCGACGACGATGTCGACTCCGGCCTTGAGGGCCCGTTCCTGGCGGGCCTGCGGTACGCCGCCGAAGATGGTGATCACCCGCAGGCCGTAGACCTCGGCCAGCGGCATCAGGGTCGCGGAGATCTGGGTGGCCAACTCGCGGGTGGGCGCCAGCACCAAGCCGGCGGGGCGGCCGGGGCTGCGCTGGTGGTCGGCCAGCCGGGTGACCAGGGGGATGGAGAAGGCCAGCGTCTTACCGCTGCCGGTCTTTCCGCGGCCGAGGACGTCGCGCCCGGCAAGGGTGTCGGGCAGGGTCTGGGCCTGGATCGGGAATGGGTGGCTGCGGTCGACGGCGGCCAGTGCCTGCACCAGGGGTGCGGGCACGCCCAAGTCGGCGAAGCTCTGAGAGGTCTGATCGGACATGAGAATTCGTGCCCCTTTCGGGCATCGGATGTGCACGCGCAGCAGCGCCGGTGATGCACAGTGATGGCGAGATTGCCGGTGGGCAATATCGATCGCCGCGAGACAATGGGTGCAGGTCTGCACGCTCACTCGAACTGGCTTCCCGGCATTCGTCATGCCGGGGCCGGTGGACTGAAATGTTCCACGACGTACCGGCGCGGTGCGCCGGCGTTGGCATCAGTCTAACAGGGGCCGGGGATCGGGCTTGCGCGCCTTCGCACCGACGGTCCAGAGGGAGGATTGCGCGTCTGACAACGCGGCGGCGGTTTGCTAAATTAGCCCCTCCGCAGGGGAGGGCGCGGGATGCGGATCACCCCTCGGAACCGACTATGATTCAACCGGCGTACCGACCGTCAGCGCTGATGGTCGGAGAGTCGAACAACCTGCCTGGAGTAATTCGGTGATCTTCCCTCGTCGTGCCCGCACCGCGACCCTCGTCGTCGTGGCGTTGCTGACAGGGGTCCTGGCCAGCGATGTCGCCGGCCTGCCCGGTTGCCAGGACTGCCGCAAGGCGCCGACGGCCACCGCCGCCGCGCCGCAAGCGGTCGCCAAACCCCAACCCCCGGTGGTCGGGGTGTCGCCGTCCGATCGGGCCGTGGGGATCAGCCCGGCGGCACCGGTCAGCGCCGAGGTGCTCGACGGCACGATCACGGCGGTGTCCCTGGTCGATGACTGGGGCATGGCCGTCAACGGCCGGATTTCCCCGGACAAGTCCTCGTGGACCGCGACGGACCGGTTGGACTTCGCCCGCAACTACACCATGACGGTGAGGTCCACGAGCAATACCGGCGTCCCGCTGACCCGCACCAGCACGTTCTCCACCCTCTACGCCGGCAACTACGTGCACCCGTACCTGGAGGTGCAGGGCGGTAACGCGATCCACGAGGATCAGCGCTACGGCATCGGGACCATCGTCGTGGCGCACTTCGACGAGCCGATCGCCGACAAGGCGCTGGCCGAGAAGAACATGACGGTGACCACCGAACCGGCACTAGAGGGCGCCTGGCACTGGGTGTCCGACACGAAAGCGCACTGGCGCCCGAAGAATTACTACCCTGCCGGCACCCGGGTGACCGCCGAGTTGAACATGTTCGGCCTCAAGCTCGGCGACGGTCTCTACGGGCAGGCCGATGCCACGAGTTCCTTCACCATCGGTGACGCCCGGATCGCCGTCGCCAACGACATCACCAAGCAGGTCAGCCTCTTCGAGAACGGCCGGCTGGTGCGCACCATGCCCACGTCCATGGGGCGGGGTGGGACGACGACCGTCGCCGGGCGGACCTTCTCGTGGTGGACCCCGCCGGGAACCTACGTGGTGCTCGATAAGGGCGAGGTTGTCACGATGGACTCCTCGACCTACGGGATGCCGGCGGGCACCGCCGACAGCTACAAGAGGCAAATCGGCTATGCCACCCGTATCAGCCTGGACGGTATCTACCTGCACCAACTCGACGACACCGTGTGGGCTCAGGGCAACACCAACCTGTCCCACGGCTGCCTGAACCTCAGCGGTGAGAACGCCAAGTTCTACTTCGATTGGGCCCAGCCCGGCGACATCGTCGAGGTGCGCTTCACCGGTGGTCCGTCGCTGACGCTGGCCGAGGGCGGCGACTGGACGATGCCGTGGAACCAGTGGATCAAGGGCAGCGCCCTGACCGACGGCCCGGTCGCACTGGCCCAGTCGAAGCCCACGGTCACTCCCGCCCCCGGGCCGTAGCCCTCAGACGCCATCGGGGACTTCGTGGGTGCGCGCGAAACTGCGTGCCCTGCTTGAGTTCTTGTTGAGTTCTTGCCAGTCGGGTCTCCCATGAAACCTCCAGCCAGCGCCACCTGAAAACCCAGCCTCGCGCAGCACGCTCGGAGATGTGCCACCAGGCACACGAACCCGAGACTGGATGGAGAACTGATGATGAAGCGACTGACCGGCCTGGACGGTGTCTCGTTGCACGGCGAAACCGCCGTGATGCCAACCCACGTGATGGCGGTCTTCTTCTGCGAGGCGGAGGTGCGTGGGGAGCTGACGGCCGGGGCGATTGCCCGGCTGCTGGTCGAGCGCACCGCCGCGACGCCGGTATTTCGCCAGCGCCTGCTCGCCAAGCCCCTCGGGTTGGGGCAGCCGGTGTGGGTCGATGATCCGGATTTCCATGCAGGGGATCATGTCCACCGGCTGTGGCTGCGGAAACCGGGCACGCTCCGCGAGTTGGCCGCACTGGTCGGTGACCTGCACGAGCAGCGACTCGATCGGAATCACCCGCTGTGGCAGGCCTGGGTGGTGCAGGGTCTGAACGACGGCAGGTTGGCGGTGGTGCTGAAGTTCTCCCATGCCATGAGCGACGGTGTGGGTGCGGTGACCTCGATACTGCCCGAACTGATGACCAGCGATCCGGATCATCAATTCCCCGCCCCCGTTCTGCGAACCCCGGCTGCGGGGCCCGGTGTTTCGGAACTGATGGGCGACTTGATCGACGAGATCGCCGCCAACACCACCGCCGGTGCACGGTTGGCGTTACGGGTCGCACCCCGGGTAGCTCAGAACGCGGCCGGGTCCGTGCGGGCGCTGATGCGGCGGTTGTTGCCCACCTCCAGCCCGTCCGGCGCAGAGGTCCCCGAGGGCGACCAAGGCACACCGCGAACTCGGCTCAATGCGCCGATCACCGCGCGGCGCAGCGTCGCCTTCGCCGCGGTGGGGATGGACGACCTGCGCATCATCGCCGATGCGTACGGGGTGACCGTCAATGATGTATTCCTGACCGCCACCACGTCGGCACTGCGTCGATGGCTGCACCGGTACGACTCGGTGCCGGACCGGCCGTTGCGCACCTTCATGCCGATATCGACTCGTGGTGCCGAGGACACCGGCTCGAACAGGTGGTCGCCGGCTGTGGTCACGCTGCCGGTCCATCTCGCCGATCCGGTACACCAACTGACGGCAATCCACGCCGCGACCGCACGGGTCAAGCATCGGCGCCGGGAGGCACGTCCGGTTGATCTCGCCGAGGTCATCGACCTGGTTCCACCGGTGGTCGTGGGCATGGCGGCGGGTCTCTACACCGGCTTGAAACTGTCCCGATGGCACCCGCCGCTGGCTCATCTGATCACGTCCAACGTGCCAGGGCCCCGCACCGCCATCTACTGCGCCGGAGCGCGCGTCCGCGGTGTGTATCCGTTGGCGCCGCTGTGTGATGGCTCCAATCTGAACGTCACCGCGGTGTCCTACGGCGGCCGCTTCACCATCGGTCTCGTCGCCTGCCCCGACAACGTCGAGGACGTCGGATCCGTGGCACGCGGTATCGAAGATGTCGTCGCCGAACTCAGGGACGCCGCGCGGGAAAAGGCCGGCAGCAATTCCGGTGTGGTCCGGTCCGGGCGCCTGGCCCGGCCGCTCTCCGAACCGGCGTGAGACGCGTTTCGCCCCGAGCGGCCCATCCGATGGGGTTGTTACGAGGCTTGGCACCGGCTGGACGTCCGCTGCTGACATGCCAAATTCGTCGACGCCCGCGTCCGTTGCGCGCAGAGTTGACGGCAGAAGCCCAATTAGGGACCAGCGCAAAAGGAGGATGGCCGTGAGCGCGACAATCCACCACCGCATGCCCACACCGCCGGAGTGCACCTCGTTGATTGACACCGTGGCCAAGACCCGTGCGGGGCTGATCCGGCGGCGCAACGAGGTGAATGCCCAAATTCGCGAGCTTTCCAACCAACTGGAACGGCTGGACTGGCAGCTGGCGAGTCTGCAGGTCAGCGAGGAGTGGCTGACCAGTGTGGCCCGCCACCCCTCGAACCAGATGCGTCTCGCATCGTCTGGTTGAGTGGACACCATGATCGACTTCACCCTGAACCCGAAGACCGCCGTGCTCACGATCCGCCCGCAGTCGGCGCTGGAGAAGAGTGACTTCACCACGCTGGCCAAGGTGGTGGACCCGCAAATCGAACAGCATGGGGACCTCAAAGGCCTGATCATCGACGCCGCCCACTTTCCGGGCTGGGACAGCTTCGGGGCGCTGGTCAGCCACCTGCGGTTCATCCGCGACCACCACCGGCACGTGAAGAAGATCGCCATGGTGACCGACTCTCATGTCGGCGACGCCGCCGAGCACATCTCCTCGCATTTCGTGGCAGCAGAGGTCAAACACTTCCCGGCCGGGGACCTCGAGGCGGCACAGGCCTGGATCGCCGGCTGAACCCGGCAACTTCGGCGCGCTAACGAGCGCTCAGCGCACGAAAGCGCGCCGAAGTTGAGGCTCAGCGAACCCAGGTCTCCGGCAGGCCGTGGCCACCATCAGCCACCAGGACCGCGCCGGTGACGAAGGACGCCGACTCGTGGGCCAGGAACCCCACGCACGCGGCGATCTCCGCGGGCGTGCCGCTGCGCCCGATCGGCCCGGCGGCAGCCGCAGTGGCCTCGAAATCCAGTTGCGAACCGGTGGCGACGTAGCCCGGGGCCACGACGTTGACCGTCACCCCCGAGCCCACCACCTCCAGCGCCAGCGCCCGGGACAGGCCCACCACACCGGCCTTGGCGGCGGTGTAGGTGGACTGGCCGGGCATCGCGTTGACGGTTCCGGTGGTCGAGCCCACCGAGACGATCCGGCCGTAGCCCGCGGCGCACATCACCGGCACCACGGCCCGGCACATCAGGAACGCGGTGGTCAGGTTGCGGGCCAGGGCGGCGTCCCACTCGGCCAGCGACAGGCCGGCGACGTCGGATTCGGCATCCCAGCCCTGGCTCACCGAGGTCATCCCGGCGTTGTTCACCAGCACGTCCAGCCGGCCCCAGCGCTGGATCGCGGCATCGACCAGGGCGTTGGCCGCACCGTCGACGGTGAGGTCGGCCACCACCCCGACCGCTTCTGGCCCGAGTTCCGCCGCGCGCTGGTGCACCCGGTCGGACGTGGCGCCGAGTACCACCCCGGCACCCTCATCGACCAGGTGGCGGGCCACCGCGGCGCCGATGCCGCCCGGCGCCCCGGCGCCGGTGATGATCGCCACCCGGCCGGCGAAGCGGCCCGTCGCGTCGGCGGACACTCCTATAGCCCGAACTCGGTGTGGATGTTGTCGATCCCGGCCCGGATGGCGTCCAGCGTCTCCTGGCGGGCGCGCATCTTGGAGGCGTAGTGCGATGTGGCGTGCAGCGTGGTGGCGAACACCTGAGCCGCCTCCAGCGCGCGGGGCAACACCAGATGGGGCATGGCGATCTCATCGATCCAGCCGCCGGCCAGCGCGGTGTCGCCCAAGAAGGTCTTGGCCAGCCCGACGGCCTGCTGATACGCCGACCGGGTGAGCCGCAGCTTCAGCACCTCCAGCGCGGGGTAGGGCAGCACCATGCCGATCGCGACCTCGTTGGCCTGGAAGTTGTAGACCGGAGCGGCGATCCGGTGATCGGTGCTGCAGGCCAGGAAGGAGCCCATCGCGATGGCGTGCCCGGTGCAGGCGGCGACCACCGGTACCGGGAAGGACAGCAGCCGGTGGGACAACTCGAAACCGCTCTTGAGCATGTCGATAGAGGCCTGCACGTCCCCGGAGCGGAACACCTTCAGGTCGAAGCCGCCGCTGAAGACGCGCTCGTTGCCGGCGATCACCACCGCGCCGGCCTCCTCGGTCTGGGCGCGGTCCAGCGCGGCGTTGATCTCGGCCAGCATGGCCGGTCCCAGCGCGTTGACCTTGCCGTCGTCCATGGTGATGACGGCGACGGAATCATCGAGGCGGTAGGCGACGCTCATAAGTGCTCCTCACTGGGGGTGGTCAAACAGACCGTACCGGCGGGCCGCTACCGTTCTGTCATGCGCCCACCGGCCCGGCTCGGAACCCTGTTGCTGACGATGTGCGCCGGCATCCCGCTGGCGCTCGGCGGTGCCGGAGCAGCATCGGCGGCCTCGGCCCCCACCGGGGGAACTGTCAGCGTCGACGCCCCGCAGCCCGACACCGGTGTGGTGACCGGCCGGGTCATGGCCGTCGATCCCGACGGCGATCCGCTGACCTTCGCCGCCCCGCCGCTGACCGGCAAGGGCAGCGTCGCGTTGGCCCCCGACGGCACTTTCGTGTTCACCCCCACCCCGGAGGCCCGCGCCGCCGCCGTGGTGGACCCCATCGACTTCTTCACCGTCACCGTCAGCGATCCGTTCGGTGGGGTCCTCGACGTCCCGGTCAATGTGGCGATCACCCCGCTGGGACCACCGGCGCCACCGCCGCCGGCTGCGCAACCGGTCGGTCCCGGGGTCAGTTTCAACTTCCTCTACGGGCCGGGCGCCGAGCTGTGGACCCCGGAGGCCCGCGGTGCACTCGAAGCCGGTGCGGCGGCCCTCGCGTCCTATCTCGTTGTGCCGCAACCGGTTGTGATCGACGTCGGGCTGGTCGGCGTCAACACCCCGGGTTCGCCGAACATCGCCTCGGCCTGGGTCGGTTTCACCGATAACGGGCCCGGCTTCACCGGCACCTGGTTGCAGACCAAACTGCAGAACGGCATCGACCCCAGCGGGCCAGGCCCGGAGGTCGAGCTCACCGTCAACTTCGCCGAGAACTGGAATTTCAGCGAGGCGGTGGCACCGGACCGCTACGACTTCCGCACCGTCGTGCTGCACGAAATGGTGCACGCGCTGGGTTTCCTCAGCGGTGCCGACGATGTCCTCGGGCAGGACAGCAACTGGACCCTCTACGACAGCTTCCTGCGCGCACCCGACGGCAGCCCGGTGATTGACGAGGCACTGCAGATCAAGCCGCAGTACCTGGCGAACTTCACCGGCGCCAACGGCGGTTTGTTCTTCGCCGGCCCCAACGCCATGGCCGCCTTCGGCGGACCGGTACCGCTGTTCACGCCGGATCCGTGGGTCTCGGCGAGCCGGTCGGTGTCGCATGTCAACGGGCTGCCGGGCTTCCTGATGACCCCGTTCTACGGCTACGGGTCGGCGATCCGGTCCCTCAGCCCGGTCGAGCAGGCGATGCTGCGCGACCTCGGCTATGTGGTGAATCCGCCCTTCTGATAACGCCCAAATTGGTGGCACGCGGCTGTTAGTTTGGCCGTATGCGCGCCGCGAACGGCGCCGGCCGAACCGGCTCTACGCTGGTCGCTCTCGGAGCGGGGGCGTTGATCATGGCCGCCCCGGCGTGGGCCGCCCCGGACCGTTCCGCAGATCCCGACGGTCCCGGGGGTGCCGCCCGGAACTCCGGCCCGCAGCAGCCGGGCCGCCCCAATGCTGACCGCGGTCCCGCCGGCCCCCGCGCGCAGCGTCCATCGGCGGGCGCCCCCGGCGGGGTTCAACCGAGAGTCGTTGTGGCCGTTGCTGTTCCGGCGACTGCTGAAGTGGGCGATGTCCCACCGCTGCGGGAGGCCCGCCGGCCGACCGCCGCGCAGGCACGACCGGCGGCCCAGACCGCCGTCGTCGCCCGCGCCACCGCCCGCGCGGACGCGGCGGCCAACCCGATCGGCGAACTGTTCTTCAACCAGACGCCGACCCTCGACCCCACCCGCACCGGACAGGACTCGCAAAGCGTCGTCACCGGCGACCTGAACATCGACGACCCCGACAGCGCCGCGGTGACCTACACCGTCACCGAGGCCCCGGAACGGGGCAGCGTGATGATCGATGAGTCGGGCCGCTACACCTACACCCCCGACCCCGCATACGCCCGAATCGGCACCACCGACGCCTTCACGGTCAGCGTCAGCGACGCCGCCAGTGGCTTCCACCTGCACGGCCTGGCCGGCCTGCTGAACCTGCTGACCTTCGGTCTGCTCGGCGCCGCCGGGCACACCACCACGACCAGGGTCACCGTGGTGGTCGATCCCCGCAACACCGCGCCGGTGGCGGCGGTGGCCGTCGGCGGCCCCGACCCGGTGACCGGCATCGTCACCGGCAGTGTCATCGGCAGCGACGCCGACGGCGATCCGCTGACCTACGCCGGTCCCGCCACCACCGACAAGGGGGCGGTGAGCCTCGCCGCCGACGGCACGTTCGTCTACACCCCGACCGCCGACGCCCGGCACGCCGCCGCATCAGCGGTGGCCACCGCCGTCGACAAGACCGACACCTTCACCGTCACCGTCTCCGACGGCTACGGCGGCTCCGTGGATACGGTTGTCTCCGTGGAGGTTTCGCCGCTCAACGAAGCCCCGGTCGGCGGGGTCAGTGTCGGCACTCCCGACCCGGACACCGGGCGGGTCACCGGCCGGGTCACCGCCACCGACCCCGACGGCGATCCACTGACCTACACCGGTCCCGCCTCGACGGCCAAAGCAGCGGTCACCGTGGCCGCCGACGGCGCCTTCACCTACCTGCCGACGGCCGAGGCCCGGCACCGGGCCGCGGCGGTGACCGCGACCGTCGCCGACAAGACCGACACCTTCACCGTCACCGTCACCGACGACAGCGGTGGCAGCACCGCGGTCCAGGTGACCGTGACGATCTCTCCGCGCAACAGCGCGCCGGTGTCCGGCGGTGCGGTGGCCGGAGCGCCGGATGCCACCAGTGGGGTGGTCACCGGCTCGGTGGTCGCCCTCGACGCCGACGGCGACTCGCTGAGTTACAGCGCCTCGACCCCGGCCAGGGGGACGGCCAGTGTCGCCGGCAACGGATCCTTCACCTACACGCCGTCGGACTCCGCCCGCCAGGCGGCGGCCGCACCGGAAGCCACCGACGCCGACAAGGCCGACGCGTTCACCGTCACCGTCAGCGACGGCCACGGCGGGTCGGTGGCCATCCCGGTCAGCGTCACCGTGGCGCCTGCGGTGGCCGCACCCCCGCACAGCCTGGTGAGTTTCGGGTTCACCTACGGCGCGGGTTCGCAGTACTGGACGCCGGAGGCCCGCAGCGCGCTGGAGTCGACGGCGGCGTCACTGGCCTCCTACCTGGTAGTCGGGACGCCGGTGACGATCACCGTCAACGTCAGCGGCATCAACTCGCCGAGTTCGGGCACGCTGGCCTACGCCTCGGTGAACTTCGCCGGCGGCGGCGCCGGTTTCTACCGCACCGTGGTGCAGTCGGAGATCATCACCGGGGTGGACGCCAACGGCGGCGCCGCGGACGCCTCGATCACCTACAACTGGAGCTACCCGTGGGCGTTGGGCAACAGCGTCACCGGAAGCGAGTACGACTTCAAAGCCGTTGCGCTGCATGAACTTCTGCACACCGTGGGCATCCTGACCGGAACCGGCGGCAACCCGACGGGCGCGGACCGGAACTGGACCACCTACGACAGCTTCCTGGCGACGGCCACCGGCATCCCGGCCATCGGCGACGACTTCCGGATCGTCGGCGGGCTGGTCGGCAACTTCACCGGAGCCGGTGGCGGCCTGTACTTCGCCGGACCCAACGCTGTCGCCGTCTACGGCGGACCGGTGCCGTTGTACACGCCGGGAACGTGGTCGGAGGGCAGTTCGGTGTCGCACGTCGACCAGTTGGCCGGCTACGTGATGAACCCGTTCTCGGGTTACGGCCTGGGTACTCGGATCCTTGCGCCGGTGGAGATCGCGATGCTGCGGGATCTGGGTTACACGGTCCGAGATCAGCCGCTGGTCTACGCGATTCTGCTGATCGGCCTGCGCTTGAGGCTCAGAAGGAAGGCTTGTAGAACTCCGAATTCAGGACCATTCCGTCGGTAGCGGCCCCTGAGGCATAGCCGTCGACGGCGGAGTCGTCGGCGGTGCGGGATCGGGTTCCGGTCAGGCCGGCGTCCTGGATGTTCATGACGGCCTTGGGCACGTAGCTCTGGGCGACCGCGGCGCTCCCGAGAGCCCCACTATGGCCCTCTGCCGGCGCCGGGGTCGCGAAGGCCGGTGCGGCCAAGGTCAGGGACGTTGCGGCCAGGGTGGCCCCGATTAAAAGCGATGCCTTCATCATGATGCTGTCCTCGTGAAATATATTGTTGGCGAACGATTTCGGTGACTCGATGTCAAAAACTGAAGGCTTGGCGAGGCTACACAGAGGCCTTACACAGAGGGCTTGTAGAAGGCGGACTGGATGGTGGTGCCGTCGGTGGCTGCGTGGTTGTAGGAGCCGTCAGCGTCGTCGAAGCCGATGCGGGCACCATCGGCGTGGGACTTGAAACCCTGGGCGCGGATGATGCTGGCCTGCATGACCGTTCCGAGCGAACCGGGCGCGGCGGCGGCCGCGGACGCGGCATCCAGCGAGCCGGCGGTGGGAGCGGGAGCAGCGGCGGCGGGGGCCGCCAAGGCCAGTGACGCGGCTGCCAGTGCCGATCCGAGGAACATCGCTGCCTTCTTCATGATTTTCCTCCTCGAACCCGGTGTGCTGGGGGAGCCATTTCTCTGACTCGATACTCAAATGGTAGGGAATCCGTTGCCACAACCGGAAGGGTTTGTCGCCCGCATCACACGTGTTATCCCCATCACAAAACCCCCTGTGACCTGGGACTCAGGCCCTCGCGCCGGTGAGAGGGCCCGAACCTGCGGCGGGGTTACAGAGACGGCTTGTAGAAGGCGGACTGGATGGTCGTGCCGTCGGTGGCTGCGTGGTCGTAGGAGCCGTCAGCGTCATCGAAGCCGATGCGGGCGCCATCGGCGTGGGACTTGAATCCCTGGGCGCGGATGATGCTGGCCTGCATGACC
This sequence comes from Mycobacterium sp., assembly GCA_020438895.1. GTDB lineage: Bacteria > Actinomycetota > Actinomycetes > Mycobacteriales > Mycobacteriaceae > Mycobacterium. The sequence continues at coordinate 4,596 of JAGQTS010000147.1, read as the reverse complement.
GTTCCGAGCGAACCGGGCGCGGCGGCGGCCGCGGCCGCGGCATCCAGCGAGCCGGCGGTGGGAGCGGGAGCGGCGGCGGCAGGTGCCGCCAAGGCCAGCGATGCGGCGGCCAGTGCAGAACCTAGGATGATGCCCGCTTTTCTCATGATTTCTTCCTTGAATCCCGGTGTCGACGAAGGATTTCGTTGACTTGATGGTCAAATAGTAATGAATCCGTTGCCACACCCGGAAGGTTTTGTCGCCCGCGTCACACCTGTTATCCGCATCACAAAACGCCCTGTGACCTGCGTCATCCGCCCATCAGTGCGCGCCACTGCGCGGCGTCGCGGACCCGGTACACATAGTTGCTGCGCTTGACCTCCTCGAGGCCGGCACTGGGTTCGGCGGAATACCAGTGCCCGGGGAACACCGTGGGGTCACCGGGCAGGGCGGCCAACTGCTGCAGGCTGCGGAACATCTCGTCGACGTCGCCGCCGGGGAAGTCGGTGCGCCCGCAGCCCTCGAGGAACAGGGTGTCCCCGGCGACGAGGCGTCCGTCGAGCAGGAAGCACTGACTGCCCGGAGTGTGCCCGGGTGTGTGCAGCAGCTCGATCGGGATGGCGCCGACGTCGACGACGTCACCGTGGGAATGGGTGGTCAGGTCGCCGAGCGGAATTCCAGTGACGCGCGAAACCCACTGTGCCTCATGGGCATTGACGTGGACTGGCACGCTGACCCGGTCCAGCAACTCGGCCAGCCCCTTGAGGGTGAAGCCCATCATCGACCCGCCCACATGGTCGGGATGGTGATGGGTGACCAGCACCCCGGACAGCCGCATCCCGTCGGCCTCCAGGGTGTCGAGCAGATCCCCGGCGGCGTAGGCCGGGTCCACCATGACCGCATCCCCGGTCTGGCGGTCGCCGATCAGATAGGCGAAGTTACGCATCTGGGTGGCGATCGGGTCACCGGCGGCGAAATCCCGCCCGGCGAGCAACTGGCGGAAATACAGGCGGTCATCGGAAGCGCTGGAAGACATGGCCTCAACAGTAGAACCGGGAAATGTCGGCTCCGCCGCGGTGCGGCTCATTGATGGGGCCCGCACCCGCTGACATGATGGCCCTGCACCGACCAGTGCGGCAGTGAAATCCCAGGAGGCTCCCGTGAGCGTTTCGACCCGTTCGTTTCTGATACCCGGCGTTGCGCTGGCGACCGCCGGCGTGGTGGCACTGACCCCGGCATTGACAACGGCCCCGACCGCCGCCCCCGCGCTGCCTGCCGCCGCCGTGCCCTCGATCCACATCGACGAGATCCAGCTGGCCGGTATCGGCCGGGAGATCTACGACTCGATCACCAACTTCATGCAGTACACCGTCAGCTCGGCGCAGTTCTGGATCGACCTGATCCCGCTGATCGGCCCACCCCTGGCCGAGCAGTTGGGCATCAACTACTTCCTGGGCATCCAGCCGCTGATCGCCTCGACGGTCTACTTCGCCTCCGACGTCATCGACAATCCACTGAACCTGCTGACCCTCGCGGTGGACTACGGCCAGAACGTGTTCTACACCGGCTACAACTGGGTCTCGGCCCAGTTGGAGTTCCTCGGCCTGCCGGGGCTGGCCCCGATTCCGGTGCCGCCGCCCCTGGCTTCGGTCTTCCCCGAGGTGTCCCCGGCGGGCCGCGGCGCGGCCGCGGCGGTTACGGCCCCGGTGACCCCCGCTCCGGAGACCTCGGCCCCGGAGACCGACCCACCGGCAGTGGAGGCCACGGTTGCGGAGGCGGCAGCGGAGGTGACCGTCGTGCGCGGCCGGGCCACCCGCGCCGGTGCGCCGGCGCCCCGCCCCAACCGAACGGCGGACCACGCGGTCGCCGCCGCTGCGGCCACCGTGGCAGCCGCGACCGGCCAGACCGATCACGCCGATGCGCCCAGCCAGCAGCGCGGTTCGGCCAAGGCCACCCGCGGGGCGGCCCGCACGGCTCGCTGATCCCGGCTTACCCCGAGACCCGCTGGCAGAACTCGACGACCGGCGCCACCAGGGCGGCGATCTGCTCGCCCACCCCGGCATACACCTGCGGTGCCCGTCCGATCGGGTCGGTGATGTCATCGAGGTCATCGGCGCGCAGCCGAGGTCGCAGGGCGGCCAGGTCGGAGATCTCCCCGGGGTCGAACTGGCTGGTCAGCGCCGCGGCCTCGGTGAGGATGAAGGTCCGGTGCAACTGCCGCGGGGCGAGTTCGAGGACCGCGTCACGGTGTGCCCGGGTCATGGCGATCACCAGGTCGGCGTCGGCGGCGATGGCCGGGGTGAGCTGACGGGCGACGAAGCCGACCGGGTCGCCGCCGAGATCCACCAGCGCCTGGGCGGCGTCGGGATGCATCGGATGACCGATCACCGCGCGGGTGCCGGCGCTGGAGGCGCGGAAATCGGCCGTCGGCGCCATCCCGGCAGCGAGCCGCTCAGCGGTGGGCGAGCGACAGATGTTGCCGGTACAGACGAACAGAATGTGCACACCCGCGATCCTGGCATGTGTCGCCGCGAACGCCGACCGCCGAGGGTTTTGTTGCGGCCAACCCGACGCTGTACCCTTTCCTACGGCCCGCAGCGCGCGGGCCAGGCCCCCTTAGCTCAGTCGGCAGAGCGTTTCCATGGTAAGGAAAAGGTCAACGGTTCGATTCCGTTAGGGGGCTCGGTGGACGCCAACCCGGACTAGCCGAGTGGCGGCCCCGGCATGGCGGTGTAGCTCAGCTGGTTAGAGCGCACGACTCATAATCGTGAGGTCGGGGGATCGAGCCCCCCCACCGCTACGGGAGACAACGAGCGTGAAAGTGAGCATTCGACGTGGCCTCGAGTACTGACGTACGGCCCAAGATCACCTTGGCCTGTGAGGTGTGCAAGCACCGCAACTACATCACCAAGAAGAACCGCCGCAACGACCCCGATCGGCTGGAGTTGAAGAAGTTCTGCCCCAACTGCGGTAAGCACCAGGGTCACAAAGAATCTCGCTGATTCGTGGCGCTTTCCCCCAGCATCGTCGGTAGGCATTACCGCTACCCGGGTTGCTATCGGGTTGAGCGCGAGAAGATCCGCGAGTACGCCCGCGCGGTGCGCAACGATGATCCGGCCTTCCACACCGAGGAGGCCGCCGCCGCGCTGGGCTACGACGCGATCGTCTCGCCGCTGACCTTCATCTCGGTGTTCGGCTACACCGCGCAACGGGCGTTCTTCGACGACGCCGATATCGGCATCACCGACCGCCAGATCGTCCAGGTCGACCAGGTGCTGAAGTTCCGCAAAACGGTGACCGCGGGGGACACCCTGTTCGCCGACGTCTACCTTGACGACCTGCGGCAGGCACACGGAACCGACGTTGTTGTGACCAAAGTCGTGATCACCGACCAAAACGGTGACATTGTGCAGGAGAATTTCACAACGCTCGCTGGGCGGAGTGACGAGAGTGGAGAAAGTGGCTTCGAGCATGGCACTGCGTGAGTTCAACTCGGTGAAGGTCGGCGACGAACTTCCGGAGAAGCACATCAACCTGACCCGCGCCGATCTGGTCAACTACGCCGGGGTGTCCGGCGACCTGAACCCGATCCACTGGGACGACGAGATCGCCAAGCAGGTCGGTCTGGACACCGCGATCGCGCACGGCATGCTGACCATGGGCCTGGGCGGCGGCTACGTCACCGAGTGGGTGGGCGATCCCGGCGCGGTGACGGAGTACAACGTGCGGTTCACCGCCATCGTCCCGGTGCCCAACGACGGGGTGGGTGCGGACATCCTGTTCACCGGCCGGATCAAGAAGGTCGACGAGCAGGACAAGACCGTGACCATCGCGCTGACGGCCACCCACGAGGGCAAGAAGATCTTCGGCCGCGCCATCGCCGTCGCAAAGCTGGCGTGACATGGCGCTGAAAACCGACATCCGGGGGATGGTCTGGGAGTACCCGGAGCCGTTCGCGGTCGGCCGCGAGCAGATCCGCCAGTACGCCAAGTCGGTGAAGGCCACCGACCCGGCCAGCTTCGACGAGAACGCCGCCCGCGAACTCGGCCACGACGGCCTGGTGGCCCCGCTGACGTTCATCTCGATCCTGGCGGTGATGACCCAGCGGCACTTCTTCCAGCACGTCGACGTGGGCTTCGAGACCATGCAGATCGTCCAAGTGGATCAGAAGTTCCACTACCACCGGCCGATCCGGGAGGGCGACGTGGTGCGTGCCACCATGTACATCGACTCGGTCGACGAGCGTTTCGGCGCCGATATCGTCACCAGCCGCAACGTGCTCACCGACGAGAAGACCGGTGAGGTGGTGCTGGTGTCCTACACCACGCTGATGGGACACGAGGGCGACAACTCCATCTCGGCCGGCTGGGATCCGGAGACCGGCCAGGTGCTGCGCAAGCCCGTCATCCACGAGTAGCGCGCAGGCTTCGCAATTGGTAAAGGCACACGGTGGCGCGCTACACTGCGATCTCGGGTTTTCCCACATTAAGCGCGCTTCCGTCGGGCTGACGGGGAGCGCGCGCTTTGTGTGGGGCACTCCCGAAGGGGCGTAGCTCAACTGGCAGAGCAGCGGTCTCCAAAACCGCAGGTTGCAGGTTCAAGTCCTGTCGCCCCTGC
>JAGQTS010000146.1 GCA_020438895.1 Mycobacterium sp. | reverse complement strand
GGGGGAGGTCGGCGAGCAGGGTGGGATAACTCTGTGTGGACCGGGCCTATTGTGCGAGGAATTGTGGCGTACGCCGTATACCGGCCCGTGACGCCGACGCTGGTGGCTCCATCGAGAGCCACGTCAACCCTCGGGTGGCGGGCCGCTGCGGTCAGTGGCCGTCGGGACCGTCAACGTGCGGTTGTCACCACACGACACTGGTGGTCTGAGTGATTTGGCCTCCGCCTCCGGGGCACGTTATCGAGATGTCCCAGGTGGAGCCGGTCGGATAGCTGGGGAACCACAGTCTCGCGTCCCCATTTTCCGGCAGGTAGAACGGGACGTTGAGAGCCGGCAGCGGTTTGCCGATCGGGTTGCCCCGCACGGTCGAGGTGTAGGTGCACCATCCGCTGACGGTGGGGACGCCCCACGACCAGATGAAGACATCGACGCCGCCCGGAGCCGGAACAACTCTGGCGCCGACGTCCGCCTGGGCGGTACCGCCGCCCAGAAACAGAGTTGCGGGTGCCGCTACGGCGGCGATGATGGCTCCGAGTTTGGTCGGCATGACCACTCCCTCGTCGTTGAGTAGCTGTTCGGCCGCTCAGTGTTACGTGCCTGTGTGACCGAAGTCACAAAGACATTGTCCCCTCTGGGGCGTTCGGTGACGGCATTTTCCGGGATTCGACGTCCGACATCCGGCATCCGACATTCGACATTCGACGTCACGGAGCGCGACAGCATTGAGCATTCGGCCATTGCTTCAGGGACATTCGGTTGCAGTCGGGCCGGATGCCGGTTTCGGCATGTGCGGCGGTCGTCGGCAGCGCAGCGTTGTCGAGGGGGCCGCTCTTTAGGTAGGTGGACGGGGCCGCCAACCACACCCCATGTGGTGCCTGTGTGGTGCGGCCCCTTGGGAGCTACCGCAGAAACATGCCTTGAACTGCAATAATGCTGGTGCGCGATACTGGGATTGAACCAGTGACCTCTTCCGTGTCAGGGAAGCGCTCTCCCGCTGAGCTAATCGCGCCGGGCACATCTGGTGTTCTTTGAGGTGGAGACGGGAATCGAACCCGTGTGCACGGCTTTGCAGGCCGTTGCCTCACCACTCGGCCACTCCACCGCTGGGGTCTGATGCCTTCGCACCGTCGAGCGGATGACGGGATTCGAACCCGCGACCCTCACCTTGGCAAGGTGATGCGCTACCAACTGCGCTACATCCGCACGCTCCGAGCGAGATCGTCGCTCGTCGCGATGGTCGACACTAGTCGACCGCTGCCGGGCGACACAAATCCCGTGGTCCGATGCCGCTGACGTGCGCTTTCAGGCCGGAATCGTGTGCGTGCTAATCTTCCACCCGGCATATTCGGCGCCGTCCAGGGGTGTCGAACGTCAGGTCCCGTGGCTCAGTGGGAGAGCGTCCGCTTCACACGCGGAAGGTCGCTGGTTCGATCCCAGCCGGGACCACAACGCTTGACCTCGCACTTCAGCTCGCTTCAGGCCCGGTCGAATTTTTTTCCGGTTCGTGCCCGGTTTCGATGACCCGATCGAGGACGTTGGCGACCTCATCGAGTTCGTAGTCGTACAGATCCGCTTAGATGCCGGCGGTGACCGTCACGGAGGAATGCCCCATCGTCTTCTGCAGCCACCGCAGGTCCGAGCCACGCGAACGGGCCAGCGAGGCGTAGGTGTGGCGCAGATCGTGAATCTTCAGCGGAGGCCAGGCCCAGTATCCTTTAGGGCCTTCTTCCAGTGCGTGTGCCGGCGCCAGTTGTTGGCCCGCAGCACGGCGCCTTCCGGGCTTGCCACTGCGGGGTCATCGAAGGAGCGTCCGTCGATCCGGGCCTTCAACACCGCGGCCACCCTGGCCGGGATCGGCACGGTCCGGTTGGATGCCTTGGTCTTCACTCGTCCGATGACGATGACCGAAACTTTCTTCGGCGCAAGCCCTCGACTTCAGTCGGGGGATAGCCGATCCCGTCTTCTTAGGTCCGCGTAGCGGACCGATCTTGTCGTAGTCGAGGTTTATCGTGAGGCTCATGCGGTACCGGTCGACGCGTAAGTCGGTGTTCTCGGTGAAATACCATGTGATCTGGTGCCCGAAGTACCGTCGCGATGTGTTGCGCGGGCCGATTCAGACGCAGTTGAAGCAGATCTGAACTACCCCAGGTTCTGTTCCTAGTTGGTTGCGAGGGCCGGGATTGGCTGGCTCGC
>JAGQTS010000145.1:18075-21802 GCA_020438895.1 Mycobacterium sp. | reverse complement strand
GTGAGCACCATCGTGGCGCCCCAGCCGCGCTCAGAGGCCAGCGTCGCCCACTTCTTCTGCTCTTCGGTGCCGAGGTGGTACACGATCTGGGCGAAACCGGCGCCGCCGCCGTACATCCACACCGCCGGGTTGGCGCCGAGCACATGCTCGTGCAGCGCCCACAGCATCGCCTTGGGGGCAGGCACGCCGCCGAGCTCTTCGCACAGGCCGACCTTGTCCCAGCCGCCTTCGATGAAGGCGCGAACCGACTTCTTGAAGTCCTCCGGCAGGGTCACCGTGTGAGTGGCGGGGTCGAACACCGGCGGGTTGCGGTCGCCCTCGACGAACGATGCGGCGAGTGGACCCTCCGAGAGTCGGGCCATCTCGCCGAGCATCTCTTCCGCGGTGTCCCGGTCGAGGTCCACGAAGGTGCCCGTACCGAGGGCCTTGTCGACGCCGAACACCTCGAACAGGTTGAAGACCTGGTCACGGACATTGCTCTTATAGTGGCCCACGGTTCCTCCTCGATGAGAACGCCACTTCAACGGTTGAGTACTCGATTTAAGTTACCCACCAGTAACACTGTGAAAGTACACCCGTCGGTAACGGAAATGCAACTGGGTGTGACGCAGGTCAACTCGCTGATCAGAGCATCGGTGTGCTACTCCGCCGGGGGCGGGGGCGGACCCTCGGAGTCGGGCAGCTGCGAGACCAGGTGGGCGCCGAGTTCGCCGATGGTCGGATAGTCGAACACCGCGGTCGGGCTGATATCGAACTTGCCGCCGAACTGACTGAAGAGCCGGTTGCGGAGCTCGACCGCCATCAGCGAATCGGTACCCAGATCCAGGAACCTGCTGGTGGAGGCGGGTGGTTGGGCCAGTCGGAGGAAACCCTGCACCTCGCGCTGCAGGAACTCGGTGATGAAGTTCACCCGCGCAGCGGCCGGGAGCTCCTGCAGCTGGCGCAGCAACTCGCTGTCACCGGCCGGCGCCGCGTCGTCGCGGGGCAGCACCAGATCGAGCAGCGGCGGGCGGACCCCGCCGAGCATCTTGGCCGCGCGCTGCCAGTTGGCCTTGAGGACGGTGGCCTGTCCGGCCCCCTGCCGGATCACCTCACCGAGGGCGGCCAGGGCCGCGCTGGGCTCCAGCGGCATCAGCCCCTGAGCACTGAGATTGGCCACCGCAGCCTGCGATGTCGCCATACCGCCATGCCCCCAGGGCCCGAAGTCGATCGCCGTCGCCTGCAGGCCCTGCGCCCGGCGCTGGGCGGCAAGCCCATCCAGCAGCGCGTTGGCGCAGGCATAGTTGGCCTGGGCCGGCGAGCCCAGCACCGCCGACGCCGACGAGAACAGGATGAAAAAGTCCAGATCGTCGCGCTGCGTCAGCCGGTGCAGCAGATGGGCGGAATATCCCTTCGGCCGCAGGGTGGTGCGGAACCGCTCCAGATCCTGCTGCGGAAGCAGGGCGTCGTCGAGCACGCCCGCGAGGTGGGCCACGCCGGCCAGCGGCGGGAGCTCCGCACGAATCCGGTCCAGAAGTTCGCTGAGTTCGGTCTCGCTTCCGACATCGGCACAGAAGACGTGCAGCCGGCAGTGGAAGCGTTCGGAGATCGCCGCGACGGCGCGTTCGGCGTCGGCGTCGGGCCGGCGGCGACTGGTCAGCACGATATCGCCGGCGCCGAGTTGGGCCAGATGGGCTGCGGTGTGCAGGCCCAGTGCGCCCAACCCGCCGGTGATCAGATAACTGCGATCGCCGCGCGGCCGAAGCGGTGTGGGCATCTGCACCACGATCTTGCCGATGTGCCGCGCCTGCTGCATCCGCCGGAAGGCGGACCGGGCCTCGGTGAGCGGGTAGACCTCGGCGGGCACCGGCACCCACTCGCCGATCGCCAGACCCTCGGAGAGCTCCGTCATCAATGTCTTGATGTGGCCGGGGTCGGTCATCATCGTCACATCCAGCGCGATGACGCCGTAGTCGATATCCGGCCGTACGGCCGCCATCTGCTCAGGAGTCCAGATATCGCGTTTGGCGATCTCGGCGAACCGGCCGCCCTTGGCGGTGGCTCGCACCGTCGCCTCGATGAACCCGTCGTTGGTCAGGCTGTTGAGCACCACGTCGACGCCCTCGCCGTGGGTATCGGCCAGGATCTGGTCCGCGAATTCCGTTGTCCGCGAGTCGTAGACGTATTCCACGCCCATCGTGCGCAGGGTTTCCCGCTTGTAGGCGCTCGCGGTCGCGAAGACCGTCGCGCCGCGCTGCCGGGCCAACTGGATGGCGGCCATCCCCACCCCGCCGCTGGCGGCGTGGATCAGCACCCGGTCCCCTGGCTGGAGTCGCGCCCAGTCGAAGGCGAGTCGGGCGGTCAGTGCCGCCGCCGGCAGGGTCGCCGCACCGACCGGGTCGACACCGAAGGGCACCGGCGCCAGCAGTTGCGCCGGAACGTTCAGCCGACTGGAGAACGCTCCCTGCATGGAGCCGAAGACCCGTTGACCGACCGCGAATCCGGTTACCTCGGAGCCGATTTCGGTGACGACCCCACACAGGTCACCACCGATCGGGCCGGGGTCGCCGGGGTACAGACCCAGCACATTGAGCACGTCGCGGAAATTCAGACCGGCGGCCTCCACCCGGACCTGCACCTCGTTACCGGCCGGTGTCGCGACGTCGGTCTCGGTCAGGCGGAGGTTGTCGATCGCGCCCCGCTCCGTCGGGGCCAGGACGTAATCGTCGCTGCGCGGCATCGGTAACTGGCCGCTGCGGGCCCAGTGCAGGAGCCGGGGCACCAGGAACTTCCCCTGCCGCACCGCGATCTCGGGTTCGGTCATCTCCGACCCCAGGGCGCCGGTGAGCCATCCCGCCGGGTCGGCTGAGGCATCGAGGTCCACCAGGCGGCACCGCAGTGTCGGCTGTTCGGCGATGATGGTCCGCCCGAGGCCCCACAGTGCGGTCTGTACCGGGTCGACGGGCTCGCCGGGCTCGGTGGCCACCGCCCGTTCGGTGAGAATCCACAGGCCGCCGGTCAAGCTGGGCGTGGCCTCGTCCAGCGCGGTGTGTGCCGCGGCCAGCACGGCCCCCACTTCGGATTCCAGCCGGGTGGCGAGGTCGTCGGTCGGCTCATCGGGACCCGTGGGTCGGCAACTGCGGTAGACGATCCCGGTGATCGGCGCGCCGCGTTCGGCGGCGTCGGCGAATGCCCGTCGCCACACCTGAGCATCGCCGGACCGGTCCACGGTGCGCGCCCCCGGCACCGCGGCAGCCAGGTCGTCGTAGCCGGCGATCAGCCAGGTGCCGACGCTGTCCGGGGCCTTACCGGCGGTGTGCTCGGCCGCCGGTGCCGCGGCCTCGTGCCAGCCCAGCGCGTAGAGCAGTCGGGTGGCGTCGCCGCCGAGACCGCGCAGCAGCGCCTCCCGCGGCGCGCGCTTGACGGTGAATTCGGTGATCCCGCCCAGACGACGTCCGTCGCGGTCCAGGAAGTCGATATCGAACACCTGGGTCTCGCCGTCGAGGCCGGCGGCGTGCCAGCGTGCCCGGCAGTAGAACCGACGCGGCATCCGTTCGCGAATCTCCACCTGCCCGTACCGCAGCGGCAGGAACAGGTCGGAGACGCCATGCTCGGCGGCCAGCAGGGCCGGGAACGCCGGGAACGCCACACCCGTGCACAGATCCAGCAGGACGGGGTGGATGGGTTCACCGCCCAGGTGCTCGGCGAGTTCCTCGCCGACCTCGATGTCGCCGATCGCCTCGCCGGT
>JAGQTS010000145.1:0-18043 GCA_020438895.1 Mycobacterium sp. | reverse complement strand
GCCGACCCATAGCGATTTCAGGGATCCGGACCAGGTGGGTCCCCAGGCCAGTTCCATATCGTTGAAGGTGTCGAACAGCTGGTGCGGGCTGGTGCGGGTCAACCGTTCGATCGCCTCGTCCACCCCGGCCGTTTCGGGTGCCGATGGTTCGGCGTCGCCGCCGGTGAGCACTGTCCCGTAGGCGTTGAGCGACCATTCGGCGTCGCGGACCCCGTACGGGCGGCTGTGCACCTGGAACTTCCAGCCGCCGTCCAGCGGATGCATCGTCAGCTGAACATCACGGGAGCTCTTCTCGGGCAGGATGATCGGCTCGTAGAAGAAGACATCCTTGACACGGGCCGGTGCCCCCGCCGCCGCCAGCGCCATCGCCGCGTAGGTGGCACCGGGAACGACCACGGTGCCGTAGATGACGTGATGGGACAGCCAGGGTTGGGTCCGGACCGACAGCACCGTGCTGTAGACGGTGTCCCCGGAGGCCAGATCCTTTTCGTTGCCGAGGATTCCGGATGCCGCAGCGCCATCGGAGCCCAGAGCGGTCAGCCCCGAGTTCTTGGGCCAGAAGCGGCGCCGCTGGAACGGGTAGGTCGGCAGCTCCAGCCGGTGGCCGGGGCTGTGCTGCCGGGCGCTGAAGTCCGGCCGGTGACCGCTGACGTACACGGCGGCCAGCGCTTCGCTGATCTGACGTTGCGCGTTGGCCCCTTTACGCAGGGACACGATCGTGGTGGGTGCGGGTCGGGATTCGGGCCACGTCTGCAGCGCCGCGGCGGTCAGTATCGGCTGCGGGCCGATCTCCATGAGTACCGAACAACCCAGTGCCGCAACGGTGACCACACTTTCGGTGAACTGCACGGGTTGCCGGGAGTGTTTGCGCCAGTATTGCGCGTTGAGCGGCGTGTCGGGCGTCAGCACCGCGCCGGTCCGGTTGCAGACCAGGGGCAGCGCCGGCGGCCCGAACTCGAACTGCCCGGCGAACGTCTCGAACTCGTCGAGCACCGGATCGAGCAACTCCGAGTGGAAGGCGTGCGAGGTCTCCAGCCAAGTGCACCGGGTGGCGTCCTCGCTGCAGGCGGCGACGATCTGTTCGAGGTCCCCGGCCGGGCCGGACAACACCGTGTTGCGGCCGTTGTAGGCGCCGACCGAGACCCGTGGGAACGGGACTGCGGCACGCACCACGTAGTCGGGGTCGGCGAACACCGCCACCATCCGCCCACCGGGCGGCAGGCTGCCGAACAGGCGCCCGCGTTCGGCGATCAGCCGCGCCCCGTCCTCGAGGGTGAACACCCCCGCCACACAGGCCGCCGCATACTGGCCGACGCTGTGGCCCAGCACCACATCGGGCTCGATACCCCACGATTGCCACAGCCGGGCCAGGCCCATCTCCACGGCGAAGATCGCGGGCTGGGCGAAGGACGTGTGCCGCAACGTCTCCGCGGCCTCGCGGTCACCGGACAGCAGAACCTCCAGCAACGGCCGGGGCAGTATCGGGTCGACCGCCTGCGCGCAGCGGCGCACCGTTTCAGCGAAAACCGTTTCGCTGTCGAACAACTCGCGGGCCATGCCCGGGTATTGACAGCCCTGACCGGGGAAGAACCACGCCGTGGTGGGCGGGTCAGTGCACTCGCCGCGCAGCACACCCGGCCGCAACCGGTTAGCCACCAGATCCTCGAGCAGCATCCGGGCCTCGTGGACCGAGTTCGCCACCACCGCCGCCCGGTGTTCGAACGGCGACCGTCCGGTGCCGGCGGTGTAGCACACATCGGACATCGAGGCCCCAGGATGGGCCTCCAGCCAAGCGGAGTAGCGCTGCGCCAATGCCGTCAGTGCCGGTGCCGACCGCGCCGACAGCGGCAGCACTCCCCAGGGTTCGCGGACGGTGCTCTGATCCGGGCCGCCCTCGGCGGGCGCCTCGGTGCTGGTGACGGCGGCGGGCGCCGCGGTGCCTATGGCGGCGGCTGGCGCCTCGGTGCCTATGACGGCGGCGGGCGCCTCTTCGATGAGCACGTGGGCGTTGGTGCCGGTGAATCCGAACGAGCTGATCCCAGCCCGCCGCGGCCGGCCCTGGGCCAGCCATGGTGTCGGCTTCTCCACGACCTGGACGGGCAGCGAGGCCCAGGGGATGTGCGGTGAGGGATGGTGGAAGTGCAGGCTCTGCGGGAGCAGGTCGTGCTGCAGGGACAGCACGACCTTGATCAGCCCGGCGACCCCGGCCGCGGATTCCAGGTGACCGATGTTGGTCTTCGCGGTGCCCATCAGCAACGGTCGGTCCGGTTCGCGGTCGGCTCCGTACACCGCTGCGGCGGCCTGCACCTCGATCGGGTCGCCCAGTGGGGTGCCGGTGCCGTGTGCCTCCAGGTAGTCGACCTCCCCGCCACGCAGTCCGGCCCGGGCCAGGGCGGTGCGGATGAGTCGTTGTTGCGCACCGCCGTTGGGCACCGTCAAACCGCTGGAGGCGCCATCCTGGTTGACCGCCGTGCTGCGGATGACCGCGCAGATGCGGTCACCGTCGCGTTGCGCGTCGCTGAGCCGTTTGAGGACCAGGACACCGCAGCCCTCACCCCGGACGTATCCGTCCGCGGCGGCGTCGAAGGTCTTGCACCGGCCGTCCGGTGCCAGCATCCGGGCCCGGGAGGCGGCGACGGTGGACGCCGGGCTGAGAAGGATGTTGACCCCACCGGCCAACGCCATATCGCAGTCGCCGGAGTGCAGCGCCTGGGTGGCTTGATGGACGGCCACCAGGGAGGAACTGCAGGCGGTGTCCATCGCCACGGCGGGCCCTTCCAGGCCGAGTGTGAACGCGACCCGGCCGGCGATGGCGTTGAGCGCGTTGCCGGTGATGAAATAGGCCTCGAGGTTCTCGACCGAGTTGCCCGACATCAGGTGCGCGTACTCGTTGGCGCCGACGCCGACGAACACACCGGTGCGGCTGCCGCGCATCGATGCCGGCGCGTAGCCCGCCCTTTCCAGTCCCTCCCAGGCGATTTCGAGCATCAGTCGCTGCTGCGGGTCCATCCAGACGGCCTCACGCGGGGAGATGCCGAAGAACTCCGGGTCGAATTCGTCGACGCGATCGAGGTATCCGCCGCAGCGGGTGTACATCTTGCCCGGGGTCTGTTGATCGGGATCGTAGAATTCGTCGACGTCGAAGCGGTCTTCGGGGATCTCACGGATCGCGTCCACCCCGGCGGAGAGCACCCCCCAATAGGCGTCGGCATCGGGGGAACCCGGGAAGCGACAGGCGACCGCGATGATCGCGATCGGATCGTCGGCCAGGTCGGCGGCCGGCGGGGCGGGGGTGGCGGCGCCGAGCTTCTCGGTGAGGCCGAGAACGTCGATGAGCAGGTAGTCGGCGACATCGGACAACCGTGGGAAGTCCATCGCCAGCGTCGCCGGCAACTCCCTGCCGACGGCCTGCTCCAGGCGTCGGCGCAGGTCGATCGCCATCAGCGAATCCATGCCGAGGTCGAAGAACCCGGCCTCCTCGCGGATCTCGGATACCTCGACCCGGGTGACCTCGGCAACCGCGGTCCGCAGGAACTCCAGCAGCATCCTTCGGCGCTGCTGGGCGGGGGCCGCGGTGAGTTGGCCGACCAACGGGGTGGGTCCCCGGGTGTCGGCCGCCGCGGGCACCGCTTGCCCGGCTTCCCGGGCGACCTCGTCGAGCAGGGCCCGGCGGCCCGCCTGGAGATAGATCGGCACGAAGCGGGCCCAGTCGATTCCGGCCACCACGGTGTCGGGGTTCCCCGGCGCGTCGGCGTGGGCCATCAGATCGACGATGACGGGTAACACCTGGGCGGGTGGCAGGGTGTGCACCCCGCGCAACTCCAGTTGGGTCCGGACCTCGCCGTCGGCCATCCCACCGGCGACCGGCCCGAGGTTGACGCTGACGGCCCGGACACCGCGTTCGCGCAGGAGCCAGGTCAATCCATCGAGATACGCGTTGGCCGCGCTGTAGGCGGTCTGGCCGAAGCTGCCCCACACCGCGGCGATGGAGGAGGTGAACACCACGAAGTCCAGCTGCGGCCCGGCGATCGCCTCAGTCAGATGCCATGCACCCCAGACCTTTCCGGCGAACACTCGGTCCACCTCGGCGCCGTCCAACGAACTCAGCGGGGTGGTGCTGTTCTCGCCGGCGGCATGCACGACACCGGCCAATGGGGGGAGTTCAGCCTGCATCATGGTGCTCAGCCGGGCGACCTCATGCGGATCGGCGACATCGGCGGCGACCACCCGGACATCGCAGCCGTGATCTTCGCGGATGGCCTGGATCCGGGCCTCGGCGGTGGCGTCCGGGGCGCGCCGGCTCGTCAGCACCAGGTGGCCGGCTCCGCGGGCGGCGAGTTCTCCGGCGATCTCGAGGCCCAGGCCTCCTCGTCCGCCCGTCACCAGATAGGTGGCGTCGGAACGTAATTGAAGACCCTCGGGGTGGGCGGTTGGCACCTTCCTGACCAGTCGGGGAAGGTACACCGAGCTCTGCCGGACGGCGATCTGGTCTTCCCCGGACCCCGTCGTTGCGATGACGTCCACCAGCCGCGACCAATCGTCGTCGCCCGCGCCCGACAGGTCCACCAGACCACCCCAGACCTGGGGATACTCCAACGCGGCGGATCGGCAGAACCCCCACAGGCTGCTCTGTTCCGGTGCCACCGAGTCGGAGTCGGTGACGTGCTGCCCGCCGCGGGTGACCACCCACAGGGCTTTCCGGAGGTCGGCGTCGGCTGCCGCCCGGAACAGCCGCTGGGTCGCGCCGAGGACGCGGTGGTGCATTCGCAACAGCGACTGCATCGGCGGCGCTTCGGGGCCCAGCGCACCGAGGTGGAGAATCCGCAGTCCGGCATCGTCCCGGGCCGCCGCACGCAGGTCGGCGGCCAGT
Source organism: Mycobacterium sp. (assembly GCA_020438895.1). Lineage (GTDB taxonomy): Bacteria > Actinomycetota > Actinomycetes > Mycobacteriales > Mycobacteriaceae > Mycobacterium. The sequence goes on along the minus strand of JAGQTS010000145.1, from coordinate 13,173 downwards.
TGCTGCTCGTCGGCGTCGGTAACCGGCAGTCCGAAGGTGAGGCACTGATGGCCGGCTGCGGTGAGCGTGTCGGCCGCCGGTTCCAACAGGTCCGGGCGGTCACCGATCAGCACCCAGCTGGCGGGCCGGCCCGGCGGCGACGATGGGGCGGCGTTCTGCCAGCGAATCTGGTAACGAAGGTCGGCGCCGGCGTCCGCAGCGGCCGTGGCGGCTGTAGCTGTGGATGCGGCTGAGTTTCTGACGCTGGCCGGAATCCCCCCGAACCAGTACTGGCGGTGCTCGAACGGGTACGGCGGCAGGTCGACCTTCTGCGCTGTCCCGGGCGCGAGAGCGTCGAAATCGGGCAGATGACCGGCGATGTAGGTTGCGGCGAGCGCTTCGGCGCTCTGCCGTTGGTCTGCGACGGTGCGGCGCATCGTCGGAATCGCCGTCGGCGAGGGCGCATCCTCCGGCCAGGCCCGCAGTGCGGCGGCGCTGAGTACCGGCTGCGGGCCCACCTCGAGCAGCATCGTGCAACCGAGCTGGGCGAGGGTGGCCACGCCCTTGGCGAACTCGACCGGTTGCCGGGAATGCCGACGCCAGTAGGCGCCGTCGAGGGTGGCGTTGCGGCCGAGGGCGGCGCCGGTGCGGTTGCAGATGAGGATTCGCTGCGGCTCGGCGAACGCGAAGCGGTTGGCGTAGGACTCGAATTCGTCGAGAGCCGGATCCAGCAGCGCGGAGTGGAAGGCGTGACTGGTGTCCAGCCACTCGCAGCGCACACCGTCGTCGGTCAGCCGCGACACGACCAGTTCGAGATCCGTTCCGGGGCCGGAGAGCACGGTGTTGGCACCGTTGTAGGCCGCGACCGACAGCGTCGGGAACTCGTCGGTGAGGCGCTCCACCCGGTCCGGGTCGGTGAATATGGCCGACATCCGTCCCCCGGCGGGCAGCTCGCCGAAGAGGCGGCCGCGTTCGGCCAGCAGCCGGGCGCCGTCCTCCAGACTGAACACTCCCGCCACGCAGGCCGCCGCGTACTGTCCGACGCTGTGCCCGAGCACCACGTCGGGCTGGAAACCCCAGGACTGCCAGAGCCTGGCCAACCCCATCTCCACGGCGAAGATCGCCGCCTGGGCGTGGCTGGTCTGCTGCAGGGCCGCCGCTGCGTCCGGATCGGTGGGGTCTGTCTCGGATCCGAAGATGACCGCGAGCAGCGGTCGTTCGAGCACGTCGGTCACCGTGTCCGCGCATCGGTCCATGGTCTCGGCGAAGACCGGTTCGGTCTCGTACAACTCCCGGGCCATCCCGACGTACTGGCTGCCCTGGCCGGGGAACAGCCACGCCGTCTTGGGCTTGTCGGTGCAGTCGCCGCGAACCAGGCCGGGGGCCGGACGGTCGTCGGCCAACGCGTCGAGGAGGTCCCGCGCGGACTGCGGGGAATTCACCACGCATGCGGCCCGGTGCTCAAAGTGCGCCCGCCCCGATCCGGCGGTGCGGCAGATGTCCGCCAGCGCCGCCTCCGGGTGCTCGTCGAGCCAGTCGCGGTAGTTCGCGGCGGTCTCGGCCAGGGCTGACGGGGTGCGGGCCGACAGCGGGAGCACCCGGAACCGGCGGGGGTCGGACGTCTGCGGCGCCTGCGGGACCCGGGTGCCGACGGCCGGTGCCTCCTCAAGGATCACGTGCGCGTTCGTGCCGGAGAACCCGAACGAACTGACCCCGGCGATGCGGGGGCGATCAGAGCGCTCCCAGGCCCGCGCCCGATCCACCACCCGAACCGGAATCCGGTCCCAGGGAATGTGCGGTGAGGGGGTGTGGAAGTGGAGATGCCGGGGCAGTTCCTGGTGTTCGAGGGCCAGGACGACCTTCAGCACCCCGGCGACACCGGCAGCGGCCTCCAGATGCCCGATGTTCGTCTTCGCCGAGCCGATCAGCAGCGGCCGGCCGGCGTCGCGCCCGGTCCCCAGCGCGGCGGCGGCGGCCTGAGCCTCGATGGGATCGCCCAACGAGGTGCCGGTGCCGTGCGCCTCCAGGTAGTCGATATCGCCGGGTCGCAGGCCGGCACGCTCCAGAGCCTCGGTGATGACCCGTTGCTGGGCGACGCCGTTGGGCACCGTGAGGCCGCCTGACGCGCCGTCGGAGTTGACCGCGCTGCCGCGGATCACCGCACGGATCCGGTCGCCGTCGCGGATCGCGTCCTCGAGACGTTTGACGACGATGACACCGCATCCCTCGCCGCGCACGTAGCCGTCGGCGGCGGCGTCGAACGTCTTGCACCGGCCGTCGGGTGACAGCATGCGGGATTGCGAGAAGGCAATCATGGTTGCCGGACTGAGCAGGACGTTCGCCCCGCCGGCCAGGGCCAGGTCGCATTCGCCGAGGAGCAGCGATTGACATGCCTGATGAATGGCCACCAGAGACGAACTGCATGCGGTGTCGACGGTGACCGCGGGACCCTGCAGACCCAGTCGGTAGCTGATCCGGCCGGCCCCGGCGGCGCCGGAGGTGCCGATGGCCAGGTAGGCCTCGACCTCGGGGTAGTTCAGGGCCTCGGAGGCCATGCCGAGGTAGTCATGGGTCGACAGCCCGACGAACACCCCGGTCCGGGTGTTGGACAGGGAGGTCGGCGACGTGCCGGAGTGCTCCACCGCCCGCCACGCCGTCTCCAGCAGCAGCCGGTGCTGGGGATCCACCCACTCGGCCTCCCGGGCCGCCACGCCGAAGAACGGGGCGTCGAACCCGGTGGCGTCGTCGACGAATCCGGCCCGCCGGGTGACGACCTTGCCCGGCGCCGCCGGGTCCGGATCGAAAAACTCGTCGGCGTCCCACCGGTCCGCGGGAACCTCCGACACCGCGTCCCGGCCGTCGTGCAGCACATCCCAGAACTGTTCGGCATCGGCCGCACCGGGCAGCCGCGCCGCGTAGCCGATGATGGCGAAGCGGGGCGTGTGTTCACTCATGTCCGGTGGTTTCCATCAGGTCGCGTTCTTCCCTACAGGGCCTTGTGGGCGTGGAGTTCGATACGCGCGAGGCCCCCGATCCCTTCTGACACGATCTCGGCCCGCTCGACGTCTGCTGACGGTTCCGGCCGACTCGAACTCCCCCGGGCCAGTATTGCATGAGGGTTTCCGAGTCGAGGAAACGTTTCCCGCGCACGCGACCGACGCCACCGCTTCCGGCGCAGGTCGGTCGGGGCTGGCGGCGGTGGTCGCCCCGGCACGGCTATCTTGGGTGGTCGGCCACGGTGTTGGGACCCGCGGCCGGGCAGGTTCCGGGCCGGGTGGTCCGGATGATGCCGGAGGAAAACGGGAGAGGCCGGGAGATAGCGACGTGCAGATCGGGAAAATCACGGTCGGCACCATCGATGATTGGGCGCCGAAACCGGGCACGCTGATCTCATGGCACCCGACCAGCACGGCACGGGATACGGCGCGCAACGCACCGATGAGTCCGGTGCCGGTCAGCTACATGCAGGGTCAGCACATTCGGGGTGTGTACGAGCAGGAGGCCGCCGGCCTGGACTACTCCCGCCAGATCATCGCCACCTGTGAGGTGCCCGGACAGTGCGATATCGCGGCGATGACCCATGCGATCAACGCCTACCTGCGCCGGCATGACACCTATCGGAGCTGGTTCACCTACACCGAAGGCGGGGAGATTCTCCGGCGCACCATCGCCGACGCCGGGGACATCGAGTTCGAACCCGTACAGCACGGCGAGTTGTCGGCCGAGGACGCCCGCAAGCACATCGTCGACATCCCGACTCCGCTGGAGTGGGGCTGCTTCTCGTTCGGGATCGTGCAGAGCGAAGACCATTTCGACTTCTACGCCAGCATCGACCACGTCCACGGGGACGCCGCGCTGATCGGGATCACGATGCTGGAAGCCCACGGCATGTACACGTCGCTGATCGCCACCGGGCAGCCTATGCCGCTGCCCGCGGCCGGGAGTTTCGACGACTTCTGCCGCAAGGAGCGCGACGCCACGTCGGCATTGACCGTGGACTCGCCGGAGGTGCGCGACTGGATCGAGTTCGCCGAGAACAACAACAACACCCTGCCCGAGTTTCCGTTGCCGCTGGGCGACCCCCGGGAACCGACCGTCGCCCAGATGTCCGGTGAGATGATCATGGACGCCGAGCAGACCGCCGCGTTCGAAGAGGCCTGCGCAGGGGCGGGGGTCCGGTTCGTCGGCGGACTGTTCGCCTGCACCGCCAAGGTGGAACATGAGCTGACCGGTGCCGCGACGTACTACGGTTTGACCCCGCGGGACACCCGGCGGACATCGGACGACTTCACCGCCCAGGGCTGGTTCACCGGACTGGTCCCGATCACCGTTCCCATCGCCGCGACATCGTTCGGTGAAGCCGCCTGGGCCGCACAGGAGTCCTTCGATTCCGGTCAGAAGCTGGCCAGGGTTCCCTACTACCGCGTGCTCGAACTGGCCCCCTGGCTGGAGAAGCCCCGCCCGAACTTCCCGGTCTCGAACTTCCTGCACGGCGGCGCCGCGCCCCTCAACGCGATCCTGGCGGCGACCGACATGGGTTACTCCAACAACATCGGGATCTACTCCGACGGCCGCTTCTCCTATCAGCTGACCATCTATGTGTTCCTGTATGACGCCGGAACCGCCATGTCGGTGCTCGGCCCGGACAACCCGATCGCCCGGAAGTCGATCGCCCGCTACATCGCGGCGATGAAGTCGGTGTGCCAGCAGGTCGCGGCGTCCGGCGATTGGGGACACGGTGTCTAGCAACGCCGTGTCCCGGTTCGGCGTGAGCGGACCCGCCGCGGATTGTCCGCCTTGATGGGTCGCGGTGAACCGGGGGAGGGACCGACATGCGGCGGTTAGCCGAGACCGTCGTGCGCTGGCCTGCGATGGTCATCCTGTTCTGGGTGGCGATCGCCGTGCTGCTGCCGCAGTCCGTTCCCAGCCTCAACGACATGGCCCAGAAGAACCCGCTGGCGATGTTGCCCGGAAACGCGCCGTCCAGCGTCGCCGCCCGGGAGATGACGAAGGGTTTCGCCGAGACCGGAACCGATGACCTGTTGCTGGTGGTTCTCAGCGACGATCGCGGACTCGGCGCCGACGACGAGGTCATCTATCGCAGGCTGGTCAACGCGCTGCGCAACGACCCCGACGTCGTGATGCTGCAGGATTTCGTGGAAACGCCGGCACTGCGCACCTTCCTGACCAGTGCGGACCGCAAAGCCTGGGTGGTACCGGTGGGCCTGTCCGGCGCGTTGGGCACCCCGCAGGCCTACACGGCTTTCAGTCGGGTGTCGGAGATCATCACGCAGATCACCGCGGGAAGTCCCCTGCAGGTGCACCTGACCGGGCCAGCCGCGACGGTGGCGGATCTGACGGTGGCCGGCCAGCGTGACCGCCTCCCCATCGAGATCGCGATCGCGGTCATGGTTCTCGCCGTGCTTCTGATCGTGTACCGCAACCCGGTCGCGATGGTGGTGCCACTGGTCGGGATCGGGATGTCGCTGGTCATCGCTCAGGCGGCCGTCGCCGGACTCTCCGACATCAGCGGATTGGGGGTGTCGAACCAGGCCATCATCTTGCTCAGTGCGATCATCGCCGGCGCCGGAACGGACTACGCGGTATTCCTGATCAGCCGCTACCACGACTACGTGCGGCGCGGCGAGAGTTCCGACGACGCGGTACGCCGGGCCCTGGGCTCGGTCGGCAAGGTGATTACCGCCTCCGCGGCCACCGTCGGACTGACTTTTCTGGCCATCAGCTTCGCCCGGATGGGGGTGTTCTCGACCGTCGGCGTGTCGTCCGCGATCGGGATCGGGGTGACGTTGCTGGCTGCGTTGACGCTGTTGCCGGCGATTCTGGTGATCGTCGGCCGACGCGGCTGGATCGCGCCGCGTCGCGAACTCACCGCCGGGTTCTGGCGACGTTCCGGTGTGCGCATCGTGCGCCGGCCGCAGCGCTATCTGCTGGCCAGCCTGCTGGTCCTGGGGTTGCTGGCGGCCAGCGCGGGAACGGCCCGATACAACTATGACGACCGCAAGGCGGTGGCACCGGGAAGCCCGAGCGCGGTGGGCTATCAGGCGCTGGAGCGCCATTTCGACCTCAATCAGTTCGTCCCGTCCTATGTGTTGATCTCCTCGGAACGCAACCTGCGCTCACCGCGGGCGCTGGCCGACATGGAGCAGATGGCCGAACGCATAAGCCAACTCCCCGATATCGCCATGGTCAACGGGATCACCAGGCCACTCGGGCAGGTACCCAAGGAGTTTCGGGCGACCTTCCAGGCGGGTCTGGTCGGTGACCGGCTCAGCGACGGCGCAGCGACCATCGCCGAGAACATGGACGATCTCGACCGGCTCTCCGCGGGGGCCGACACGCTGGCGGCCGGACTGGTCGACGTGCGGGTCGAGATCACCGATCTGGCAGCCAACATGCAGGGCATGGTCGACGCCGTCGCCGCCCTGAAAATGCACTACAGCGGTGACACGCTGGTGAAGAACGTCGAGGTTGCGGCCAACCTGGTTAACGCCGTCAACGAACTCGGCAACTCCATGGGGCTGAACTACCAGGCGGGCCGGGACCTGCTCGGCTGGGTGGGGCCGGTCCTGGCCGCACTGCACGGAAACGTGGTGTGCGACCTGAACCCGTCGTGCAGCGAGACCCGCGGTCACTTTCAGAGTCTGGTCGAGGCGCGCAATGCGGGGACCATCGAGCGGATCAACGATCTGGCCGGGCAGCTGAAATCGTTGCAGGACACCCAGTCCCTCAGTGTCACATTGACCCGACTGCGCGATGCGTTCGCCGGCCTCACGGCCACGATGCGGGCCATGGGACTCGATACCCCAGCCGGTGCGCAGAGCACCATGACCGAGTTCCGCCAACAGGCCGACCGGGCCGCCGACGGAAGTCAGGAGGTGGCCGCCGGAGTCAATCAGGTCGTCCGTCAGATCGAGGTGATGCGATCCGGACTCGATCAGGCGGCGGCATTCCTGCGGTCGCTGGAGCAGGACGCCGCGGCACCGTCGATGGCGGGGTTCAACATCCCGCCCGAGGTTCTTCAGACCAGCGACTTTCAGGCGGCATCGAGGACGTTCATCTCCCGCGACGGGCACTGGGCTCGCTACCTGGTGTTCACCAAGCTCGACCCGTTCAGTTCCGCGGCGATGGACCAGGTCACCACGATCCTCGACACCGCCCGCGCCGCCCAGCCGAACACCACGCTGGCCGGGTCCACCATCTCGATCGGTGGATACCCAGCCGCCCTGCGCGACACCCGCGACTTCTACCGCGAGGACATCCGGTTCATCGTGGCCGCCACGGTCGCCGTCGTGCTGCTGACGCTCGTGTTGTTGCTGCGCGCACTCGTCGCGCCGCTGTATCTGGTCGGTTCGGTGGTGATTTCCTACTTCGCCGCGCTCGGCATCGGGGTTCTGGTCTTCCAGTACGGGTTCGGCCAGCCTCTGCACTGGACGGTGCCGCCCCTGGCGTTCGTCGTGCTGGTCGCGGTGGGTGCCGACTACAACCTGCTGTTCGCCTCGCGGTTGCGCGACGAAACGCCCGGCAGCACCAGGTTCGGGGTCATTCGGACGTTGGCGTCGACCGGCGGTGTCATCACAGCGGCGGGGTTGATCTTCGCCGCGTCGATGTGGGGTTTGCTGTTCTCCAGCATTGGTACCGTTGTCCAGGGTGGCTTCGTCATCGGTGCCGGGATACTGCTCGACACGTTCCTGGTCCGCACGGTCCTGGTTCCCGCCGTGGCCACGATGTTGGGGAAGGCGAACTGGTGGCCGTCACGAGCGATATCGCAGGGGAGTGCCGAATGGAAAGCCCGAACATGAGGCGATTGCTTGCTGTCGTGACGGCGCTGCTGAGCGTGTTCGCCGCCGCTGGGGCCGCCTCGGCGAGCGAGGAGTCCCCCGATGTCGCCTCCGGTGAGCCGGCGCCGCTTCTGGGCACCCCGGGCCGCGGATACGCCCTCGGCGGTGCGCGGGTCGCGGGTATCCCCTACGAGGAGTACATCCGTCGGACTGGCGCCCAGTGGTTCCCGCACCTGGACCGGCAGATCGTCGACTATCCGGCGGGACAGGTGCAGGGCCACACGTTGGAACGGCTGTTCCCCGGAATCGGCCGCATCGACGACGATTACCCGGGCCTGGGTCTCGACGGCCCGAGCGTCGGAGAGTCGGTCGACGAGGGCGCCGGAAACGTTATCCGGGCGGTTGAGGAGGGCGGCCAGGGCATGGTGCTCGGCCTGTCCGAGGGCGCGATGGTGGTCAACGCGGTGCAGGCGCGACTGGCCAACGACCCCAACGCGCCGCCACCCGATCAGCTGTCCTTCGCGGTGTACGGCGACCCGATCGGTCAGCATGCGTTCAGCGATGGGTTCCTGCGACAGAACTTCCCGGTGGGCAGTGTCGTCCCGTCGCTGGACTTCCGGATTCCCCCTCCGGTGGAAAGCCAGTACGACACCTACTCGTTCATCTCGGCCTACGACAGCATCGCCGACTGGCCGGACCGGCCGGACAACTGGATGTCGGTGCTCAATGCGATCGCGGGGCTGGCGACCGGTCACACCGCGGTCGCGTTCACCGAGCCCAGCAACGTCCCGGCGCGCAATGTACGGACCACCGTCAACTCCCGGGGCGGTAAGACCACCACGTTCATGATCCCCGAGAAACACCTGCCGTTGGTGCTCCCGTTCAAATACCTGGGGGTCGATGAGGACACCTTGAACCGGCTGGACGCGATCTTGCAGCCGATGGTCGATTCCGGCTACTCCCGCAACGATGACCCGTCGACCGCGCCCATCACCGTCGACCCGGTCAATGGCTACGACCCCGCCGAAATCACCGCGCCGGCCACTCAATCCGCGTTCGGTGAGGACGTCGGAACCGATCCGATCTCACAGATGCTGGCCTTGCTGGGCAGCAGTTTCAGCACGCCCGAGCGCTGACCGAGGTTACATCCCCACGAGACCGGCGGCCAGCAACACCGATCCCACGACGGCCAGGAGGGCGGCGACCTCATGCCGCCGGCGGGCACGAACCCACCGGTGGATTGCCGTCATCGCCGCCCGGGTGCGCTGCGGGGCGATCAGGTAGGCCAGCAGCGGAATCTCCACCAGCGCGAACGCCACCGCGTTGAAGAGCAACAGGGCGGTCAGCTGGGTGGCCGGGGTGGCATCGGCGGCGGCGATGATCGCCAGCGCCGCGAGGTAATCCACCGAGGGCAGTGCTATGCCCAGGCCGGCGATCCCGGCCACCCACGGCGACGATCCGGTGAGCAGCCGGGTCAGCCAGGCCGGCGGCGTGCGGGGCCTGCCTGTCGTCAGAGCCAGGGCGGCCGCCGCCAGCAGGGCTACCACGCCCAGCATGATCTGAACCCGCGGCACAGTGACGTGGGTGGACTTCGGCAGTTGCGAATCGATGACGAACAACACCGCCGCACCCACCGACATACCCATGAGGAAGCCGCCGGAGAGGAACGCGCTGAGTTGCAACAGCGGCCGGGGCCGGTTCAGCATGACCACCGACATCCCGATCCGGAAGGGCTCCAGGCTGACGGCGATCGCCATCACCGCGAGGGTGAGCCACATCGTGGTACCGGTGGAGTGGTGACGGAACTGCTGACTAGGCTTCCGACCGGGCGTCCAACCGGACGAACTGTCCCCGACGGAACTGCTCCACACAGGCCGCCCGCCGCACCTTGCCGCTGGTGGTCGTCGGAATCGCCCCGAGTTCCACCAGCACGATATCGGCGACCTGCAGGCCATGAGTGCGGGAGATCGCGGCGATCACGTTCTCTTTCACGTCGCCCAGTTCATCGGGCCGCTCCGGTGTGCGGAGTTCGACGATGGTGACCAGGTCCTCGCTCTGGTCGGCGGGGACGGCGATCGCCGCGACCCGACCGCGGGTGATGTGCTGCACCGTCGCCTCGATGTCCTCGGAGTAGTGGTTACGGCCCCGCACGATCAGCATGTCCTTGATACGCCCCACGATGAACAATTCTCCCTCGGAGATGAAGCCGCGGTCTCCGGTGCGCAACCAGCCGCTCTCGGGGGTGTCGCCGACCAGCGTCGCGCCGAAGGCCGAACCGGTCTGCTCGGGTTTGCGCCAGTAGCCGGCGGACACGTTCTCGCCGTGGGTCCAGATCTCGCCGACGACTCCGTCCGGGCAGGGCCGGCAGGTGTCGGCGTCGACGATCCGAACCAGGGGAGTGGTCGGCAGTCCGTACCGCAACAGCGGACTGCCGCCGGCAGTCCGCACCGCCCTGCCCCGGGAAAGCTCATCGGGGTCGAACTCCACGACCTCCGGGGCCCGGCCGTTACTGCCGCTGGCGACGAAGACGGTTGCCTCGGCCAGACCGTAGGAGGGCCTCACCATCTCGGGCCGGAAACCTCGTGCGCTGAAACGCTCGTTGAACCGGACCAGGGTTGACGGATGGATGCGCTCGGCCCCATTGATGATGCCGATCACGCCGCTGAGGTCCAGACCCTCCATTTCAGCGTCTGTGGTGCGCCGGGCGGTCAGATCGAAGGCGAAGTTCGGTGCCGCGGAGAAGGCCTTCTCGTGCCGGGCCAGGGCGTGCAACCACCGCGCCGGGCGTGCCAGGAACGCCAGCGGGCTCAGCAGGTCCGCACCGCACCCATCGAGGATGGGTGCCGCGATACCCAGCATCAGTCCCATATCGTGGTAGAACGGCAGCCACGAGACCAGCTTGCCTCCCGGCGGTAGGGAGCCGCCGTACGCGACGAAATAGTCCGGCATCAATTGCTCGAAATTCGCCACCAGGTTGCGGTGCGAGATCATCACCCCGGCCGGCAGCCGCGTCGATCCCGAGGTGTACTGCAGATAGGCGATATCGGGTCCATCGGGTATGTCCGGACTGACGGTAGGTTCGGTGTCGAGGTCCAGGTTGTCCACGGCGATCACGGCGATCACCGCCGCGCCGTCGTCGACGTACTGAGCCGCGATGTCGAAGACCCCGCTGGTGGTCAGCACCACGGCCGGCGAGGTGTCGGTCACCACGGCGCTGAGCCGCTCGTCGCGGGATCCGGGAACGGGAACGGCCAACGGCACGGCGATGAAGCCGGCTTGCATGGCACCCAGGAACGCGACGACGAAAGCCAGCCCCTGCGGCGCCACGATGAGCGCCCGGTCGCCTGGTGAACCGTGCTTACCCACCTCGTGGGCCATGTTCAGCGTCCGCCGATACAGTTGCGACCAGGTCAGGCTCTCGGTGGTGCCTTCCCAATCCCGGTCGTAGTCGGTGAACGTCAAGGCCAGGTCATCGGGAGTCAGACCAGCGCGTTCGCGCAGCACGGACAGGAGCGAGACGTTCGGCATGGCGTCAGGCTACTCAACGCACCATCGGTCGGACGCTGCGGTGTGCGGCAAGCGCGCGGGTGTGAAGATGGTGGCGCGATGACTGAATCCGACCCCGGCCCGACCCCCCGTCTGAGCCCCGAGGTGCTGCGGGAGGCGTTCGGTCACGTCCCCTCCGGCGTCGTCGCGATCGCCGCGGAGGCTGACGGCACCCGGTTGGGGATGGCCGCCAGCACGTTCGTCCCGGTCTCGCTGGACCCGCCGCTGATTTCGTTCTGCGTCCAGAACAGTTCGCAGACCTGGCCGAGGCTGGCTCGGCTCCCGACTCTGGGGATCAGCGTGCTGGGAGAGTCGCATCATGACGCGGTCCGGACATTGGCCGCCAAGAATGGTGATCGATTCAGCGGCCTGCACACGGAGTCCTCAGACACCGGGGCGGTGTTCATCGCAGGCACCAGCCTCTGGCTGGAAAGTGCCGTCGAGCAGCTGGTCCCGGCCGGCGACCACACCATAGTGATCCTTCGGGTGCTCGATGTCACCGTGCACCCCAACGTCGCGCCGATCGTGTTCCACCGCAGCAGGTTTCGCCGGCTGAACTGAATTGCCCGACATCGAACGTGAACTCACTGCGAGGAAGCGGCGCGATCTTCGCACTGAGTTCACACTCGATGTTCACACTCGATGCGAGCGACCGATCGTCACTTGCGGCGGAACAGCTTGTTGCCCAACCACACGACCGGGTCGTACTTGCGATCGGCGACGCGCTCCTTCATCGGGATGAGCGCGTTGTCGGTGATCTTGATGTGCTCGGGGCACACCTCGGTGCAGCACTTGGTGATGTTGCAGTAGCCCAGGCCGAAGTCCTCCTGGGCCATGTCCTTGCGGTCCAGGGTGTCCAACGGGTGCATGTCGAGTTCGGCGGTGCGCATCAGGAAGCGCGGACCGGCGAATGCCTTCTTGTTCTCCTCGTGGTCGCGCACCACGTGACAGACGTTCTGGCACAGGAAGCACTCGATGCACTTGCGGAACTCCTGCGAGCGCTCGATGTCGACCTGAGCCATCCGGTACTCGCCGGGCTGGAGCTCCTTCGGGGGTGCGAAAGACGGGATCTCCCGGGCCTTCTCATAGTTGAAGGACACATCGGTCACCAGGTCCCGGATGACCGGGAAGGTGCGCAGCGGCGTGACGGTGACCGTCTCGGCCGGGTCGAAGACCGACATCCGGGTCATGCACATCAGCCGTGGCCGGCCGTTGATCTCCGCCGAACACGAGCCGCACTTGCCGGCCTTGCAATTCCACCGCACCGCGAGGTCCGGGGCCTGCTGGGCCTGCAGCCGGTGGATGATGTCGAGGACAACTTCGCCCTCGTTGACGTCGACGGTGTAGTCGTGCAGGTCGCCGGACTCGTCGTCGCCGCGCCAGACCCGTAGGTTCGCCTGGTAGGTCATTAGCCTCTCCGTCCCGGGTGCGCCGCAAGCTCCACATCACTGAAGTACTTGCCGAGCTCTTCGATCTCGAACAGTCCGAGTAGATCCTCGCGCATCGGCGGCTGCTCCTCGGTGGTGACGCGAACCTCCGGCATCACCGGATCGTCACCGGCCGACGTGCACACCACCAGATGACGGCGCCAGTAGGAGTCCATCTGCGGGAAGTCGTCGCGGGTATGGCCGCCGCGGCTTTCGGTACGGGCCAGGGCGGAGCGGGCCACACACTCGCTGACCAGCAGCATGTTGCGCATGTCCATGGCCAGGTGCCATCCCGGGTTGAACTCGCGACGGCCGTCGGACTCGATATTGCGGAACCGGACCTTGAACTCCTCGATCCGGTCCAGTGCCTGTTGCATCTCCCCGCCGGTGCGGATGATCCCGACCAGGTCGTTCATCGTCTG
>JAGQTS010000144.1 GCA_020438895.1 Mycobacterium sp. | reverse complement strand
ACCGTTCCGCGCCCGGTGGGCGGCGCAATTGATGGGATCGGGGCAAATGGCCCTGTCGCATCCCGGGCGCGACCGGGCAGGCTGGACCGGTGGCGGTCAGTGGGCGTGGAGTGCTGATCGCCATCGTGCTCGCCTTCCTTGTGCCGGCCGGGTGCGCTACCGACACCACGGTGAGCGGTAGTGGCACTACTGCCGCCCCGCCCGATGACCGCACGCCGATGAGTTCGGCGCCGGTCACCTCGCCGTCGCGACCGCCGTCGTTGGCTGCCGCCACCCGTGAGTGGGAGGCCGTCGCCGGAGACCATTTCGAACAATCCGCCCGTGCGCTCGAGAAGGTCGCGGCGGCGTCCGCCACCGGTGACGATTCCGGGCTCATCGGCGGGTGCGCAGAACTGCACGACACCAACACCGTGGGATTGCAGGGCCACCTGCCGACCCCGGATCCGGCGCTCACCGCCGAGCTGCAACGCATGATCGACGATGTCAACATCGCGACGCACGCCTGCATGCGCTTTGCCGACGGACATGAGGCGACGGACGCCGCCATCTATCAGGACTACATGAGCCGCGCGGTCGAGCACCTGCACCGCGCCAAGGCGATCCTGGAAGCGGATTTGCGAGAGCGCTGAGGCATCGCTTGCGCCGGGAAGGGTCTTCTCGTTCATCGACTCCCAAAACCGCAGGTCGTTTCGGTGGGTGAGGCGTCCAGTGTGATGCGGATTACACATTCAATTAACGTTTGTCCTAATATCCAAGGCTCCACCGTTTTGAGGAGCCATCGCACATGTCCCGAAGCACTCTCGACCGTTTCGTCGCCCACTTGGCCGACTCCGCGTGGGCCGTAGGCCGGGTGGGGGCCCTGGCCGCAGTGCTGGGCATCGGCGGCGTCTTCGGAGGCTCCGCGGTCGCCGTCGCCGAGCCCGATCAGACCAATGAGGCGGCTTCGGGCACCAGTGCCCCGTCGGATGCGCGCGCCGGCGCCGAGAACCGGCGCGGCGCCCCGGCCAGGGTCTCCTCCCGGCCATCCGCATCGGGGGAGCGCACGCCGGGGACGGCGGCGGCGACGCCGGAGCGCCCCGCGGCGGATGCCCCACGCAGCCATGCGGTTCCGCCGCTGCCGGCCTCGGCGACTTCTGCCGAGCGTCCGAGCGACGGCGCTCCGGCGGTATCGAGTGCCGCCGCCACCGTCGTCGTCCCGACGACGACGTCGACGGTGCTCCCGCAGGTCGACGTCGGCACCGTGCCGCAGGGTGCGGCGAGCGCAGTAGAGGTCGCGTTGCCAGCTGTCGTGACCCCGGCGGTCCAGGACATCCCGCAGGTCGCCGCGCCGGCGGCGACGGCTCCGGCTCACATTCCTTCCGCCGTCCGCAACCTGCTCGATGCGCTGAACCCGCTACTGGGCGGCGGTGACGGAACGCCGGGGGAATCGCCGCTGGCGTGGGCCGGGCTGGCCGTCGCCCGACGGTTCGCCCGGCAACCGGTCACTCAGGCAGTGGTGGTGCCACTGAGCGCTGCGGCGACCCCACCGGGCGCTGCCACCGTTGTCACGCCGACGACCACGAAGATCACCTGGGCGTGGGGCACCAACACCGCTATCGCCTTCAACCCCGCCACCGACAGGCTCGACTTCGGCTGGATGGGTGCGCCCCACTTCGATGTCACGGAACAAGCCGGTTCGACCCGAATCTCGATCGTCGGGAACAACCAGAGCTACACGCTGAACAACGTCGGCGTCGGCCAACTACAGATGAGCAACATCATCGCCCTGGACTCGGGGGCGCAGGCCAAGTGGCAAGACCTGATCGCCACCGCCCAGAACACCGTCAGCGCCCCGGCATTGTCGATTTCGAACGCCTCCGTGGCCGAGGGCGATTCGGGAACCACGGACCTGGCGTTCACGGTGTCGCTGTCGAAGGCCTCCGACAAGACCGTGACGGTCGACTACGCGACGAGCAACGGCACGGCCACGGCCGGGCAGGACTACGCCGCCAAAACAGGCACCGTCACTTTCGCTCCCGGAGTCCTCTCGCAGCAGGTGAAGGTCGCCGTGAACGGTGACAGCACCGTGGAGTCTGACGAGACGCTGACCGTGACGCTGTCGGCCCCGAGCAACGCGACGCTGGCGACCGCCAGTGCGACCGGCACCATCGCCAACGATGACAACCCGCCGGTCGTGGTGACGCCGCCGACAGTCTCGATCTCGAACGCCTCAGTGGGCGAGGGTAATTCGGGAACGGCGAATCTGGCGTTCACCGTCGCGCTCTCGCAGGCCTCCGACAAGACGGTCACCGTGAACTACGCGACCACCGATGGGACGGCGACGGCCGGGCAGGACTACACGGCCAAGACCGGCACGGTTACCTTCGCCCCGGGGGTGATCTCCCAGCAGGTCCAGATCGCCGTGAGCGGGGACACCGTCGTCGAACCGAGCGAGACCCTGACGGTGGCGTTGTCCGGTCCGACCAACGCCACGCTGGCCACAGCCAGTGCCACCGGAACCATCCTCAACGACGATTCCGCTCCCGGTCAGGGCGGAAACCAGGCGCAATGGGGCGATGCGTTCTTCGCCCCCTACGTCGACATGGGCGGTTGGCCGGTGCCGGACTTGTTGGCGGTCTCCCAGGCCACCGGGGCGTCCCTGGTGACGGCGGCCTTCCTGCAGGCCACTCCCGATGGGAGGCTTGGTTGGGCAGGCTTGTCGGCTTTGGAACCCGGTGGCGCCAATGAGCAGGCCCAGGCCATCGACAAGTCGATCAGCGACTTCCAAGCGGCCGGCGGCGACGTCATGATCTCTCTGGGGGGTGCGGCCGGGACCAGCCTGGCCCAGTCCTATGTCGCCCGCGGACTCGGCGCCCAAGACCTGGCCAACGCCTATGCCGAGGTCATTGACACCTACGGCATCAGCCACATCGACTTCGACATCGAGGGCTACGCGGTCGCCGACCCGCCGTCAATCGCCCTGAACAGCCAGGCTCTCAAGCTGTTGCAGCAGGCCAAGCCCGAGGTGCAGATCTGGTACACGCTGCCGGTACTCCCGACGGGGCTGACTGCCGATGGTCTCAATGTGGTGGAGTCCGCGCTGAAGGCTGGGGTGGACCTGGCCGGCGTCAACGTGATGGCCATGGACTACGGCGAATCCGCGGCGCCCACCAGCGGACCTGACGCGCAGACCATGGGAACGTATGCGATCCGCGCAGGGGAGAGCACCTACGCTCAGCTCAGTGCGCTGTACGGCACGTACGGCAAGACCTACGGCTACAGCCAACTGGGTATCACTCCGATGATCGGCGTCAACGACGTTCTCACCGAGGTATTCACCCTTGCCGACGCCCAGGCGCTTGAGGATTACTCCCGAGCCAAAGGCCTGGGAATGCTGTCGTTCTGGTCGGTCACCCGGGACAACCCGGGCACCCTCGGGCAGGCCACGCCCACCGCATCCGGGCTGAATCTGCCGGCGGGCAGCTTCAGCAACATCTTCAACGACTACGGCACCATCAACGTCGTCGACTATGGCTCGGCGACCGGCGGGGGAACCGGGGGCGGCACCGGCACGCCGGTCCAGGGCGGGACCACCACCGCCATTACCTGGAAATGGGGCACCAACACGGCGCTGGCCTTCGACACCGCCAAGGACAAGCTCGACTTCGGTTGGTTCCAGCCCGGCAACTTCGAGATCAGTGAAGTCTCCGGCTCGACCAGGATCACCATCGTCGGAAACAACCAGACCTACACCCTCACCGGGGTTCCACTGGGGACGATGAGCACCGGCAACATCGTCGCCCTGGACCCGGCGACGACGACGAAGTGGCAGAACGCCATCGCCGGAGCCGGGCAGGCCACACCGCCGGCCCCCACGCCGCCGACGGTATCGGTGAGCAACGCGACTGTGGCAGAGGGTAATTCGGGCAGCACCGCCATGGCATTCACGGTGTCCCTGTCGAAGGCGCAGGACGCGGCCGTCACGGTGAACTACGCGACGGCCAACGGCACAGCGACCGCCGGGCAGGACTACAGCGCCGCGTCCGGGGCCCTGACCTTCGCCCCGGGGGTGGTCTCCCAGCAGGTCACCATCGCGGTTGCCGGTGACACCGTGGTGGAGCCCAGCGAAACGCTGACGCTGACGTTGTCCAACCCGTCCGGAGCCACACTCGGAACCGCAACGGCCACCGGCACCATCACCAATGACGACAGCGCGCCCGGTCCGGTGGTACCGCCGAGTGTGTCGGTATCGAATGCCACTGTTGCAGAGGGTAATTCGGGAACCAAGAATCTGACCTTCACGGTCGCGCTGTCGAATGCGGCGACGACCGCGGTCAGTGTGAACTACGCAACGGCGAATGGCACGGCCACTGCGGGTCAGGACTACGCCGCCTCCTCGGGGACGGTGACGTTCGCCCCGGGCGTGGTGTCCCAGCAGGTAAACGTCGCCGTCAGCGGTGACACCGTGGTCGAGCCCAACGAGACGCTGACGGTCACCCTGTCCAACCCGTCCGGTGCGACGCTGGGTATCGCGACGGGAACCGGCACCATAACCAACGACGACAGCTCCGTCACCCCGCCGCCGGCGACGTCGCTGCCGATCGCGTTGACCGACAAAGTCGTGGCTGCCTACTTCCCGGAATGGGGGATCTACGGACGCAACTTCCAGGTCGCCGACATCCCCGGCGATCAGATCAATCACGTCATCTACTCGTTCGCGAACCTGACCAGCAGCGGGGAGGTGACCCTCTTCGACAGCTTCGCGGCCACCGAGAAGCGATTCGCCGCCCACGAGACGGTGTCCGGGGAGGCCGACCTGTGGTACTACCCGCCCAACGATCCGCGGTCCACCCAGACGGTCTGGGGCAACTTCAACCAGCTTGCCCAGCTCAAGGAGAAGTACCCGCACATACGGGTCAGCATCGCCATCGGCGGCTGGACTTTGTCTCAGCACTTCAGCACGGTGGCCAGCACCGCGGCGGGCCGGGAGAAAATGGCCAACTCCATCGTCGCGTTCCTGACCAAGTACCAGATGTTCGACGGTGTCGACTTTGACTGGGAGTACCCCGGTGGCGGCGGGCTCGAGGGCAACTCGCAGAGTCCCTCTGATGGCGCGAACTACGCTGAATTGCTCAAAGTGGTGCGGGCCAAGCTCGACGCGCTCGAACAGCAGACCGGCCGTACCTATGGGATTTCGGTCGCCTCCCCGGGGGGGTATGAGAAGATCGCCAACTTCAACCTCGCCGGGCTCGCCCCCAGCGTGGACCACTTCAACGTGATGTCCTATGACTTCCACGGGACCTGGGAGAACACAACCGGCCACCAGTCGGCGTTCACCAACGATGCGAACGGCTACGACATTGAGACCGCGATCGGGCTGTACCTCGCCGCGGGTGTCGATCCGAGCAAGATCGTGTTGGGTGCGCCGCTGTACACGCGTGGCTGGAGTGGTGTGGCCGACGGCGGTGACGGCGGATATCTCGAGGGGACTTCGGGAGCCGCGCCGGGAACGTTCGAGGCCGGCGTGTACGACTACAAGGACCTACTGGCCCAGGTGCAGAACCCGGCTAACGGCTGGAAACTGTACTGGGACGACAACGCCCAGGCAGCCTACGTCTACAACGCCGCCAAGGGCCTGTTCAGCTCGTTCGAGACGCCGACCTCGATCGCCCAGAAAGCCCAGTGGTCCGATGATCTCGGTCTGGGCGGGATGATGTTCTGGGACATCACCAACGACGCCGTGGGTTCACCGGAGAGCCTCGTGAAGGCGGCCTACGACTCCCTGGTGCTCGGACACGACCTGACGACGATCCGCTCGAACTCAGCGCTGAAGGGTGAGGCGATCGTCGGCGGTGACGGGAGGATCACGGCATTGCCGGCGGCAACCACCCTCTGATCGTGCGCAGCACGTGTGACCGGGCCCCGATTCTCAACACCGGTTCGGTTGCTCGGCGTCGTTGACTTTGACTCCGAAAGTTCCGTCTGTCGAGCCGGTGTCGACGATGACGATCTCGTCGAAGACGCTCTGCACCGAGTCGAGGCGCCGGGGCGGCGTCTCCCTTTCGTCCCGAAAGGTGATGGAAAGACTGACCGTGTGGCCCAGTCGCTGGGCGGCGAGGGTCTTGTGGTCATAGTCGAGATCCGCGGTGGCCGAGTCCCACCGATCCCGGCGCCCTATTGGGGCGGGCGCCGGTCCAGTCGGGGTCGGTGATGCGGATATGTGCATCATGTTCGATCAGTTAGACGCCTGAAACGTCGCTTGGCCCGCGTGGTTTGCAACCTGCTCAGGGCCACCCGACCGGCGACGCCCGATCCCACGATTCCGCTGAGGGTTTCCGCTGATTTTGACGCACCGTCACCGAGACATCGGTGACTGGAAACCTGCCAGTGCGAGCCTTGCCGCGTGCCTCGAGGAGAGTTCTGCGGCTGCGATGGGTATTTCGATCACCCTGCTGTCGGACAGTGCGATGCACACCGGGACCAGCAGGGCGAAGACTGGAACGACCTCTGGGATGGCTACCAGGGCAGCGACCTGGATGATTACGAGAATTCCCGCGCAGTTGGACGAAAATACGAAACCAAGTCTGTTCGGTTCCCTGCTGAGGGCATAGTCGCCAGCCCAATGGCGGCCAGTGTTGTTGTCCTTGCAGGCATCCTCGCAGTCATCGCTCTGCGTGATCTTCTTTCTCCGGGCATTCGATGTCGGATGAGCACTGAGGTCGGTGTCGGGGTGGATGCCCACAGGTTGTCGCATACTTTGGTCGCCGCAGAGCCGACGGGCCTCTTACGCGGATTTGTTCGACACCGATTTGGATGCCGTCGCCAGCACCATCCATGAGACATATTCACGACAAAGTGTCGGCAAATTGTGGACACTGGGTTAAATGCAGGGCGGTTTGCAAACCCGACGTAGGGCATCCTAGCTGCTGGAACGGGCCGGATGAAGATGGCGGTGGCGGAGGGATTTGAACCCTCGGACGGGGGTTACCCGTCACACGCTTTCGAGGCGTGCTCCTTAGGCCGCTCGGACACGCCACCGCGAGCGATCTTACGGGTGGGTGTCCGGCTTGCCCAAATTGCGTTGCCGCCGGAAGAAGTCCTCGAGCAGGGACGCGCATTCGGGGGCCAGCACCCCGCCGCGGACCCGGGGCCGGTGGGTGAGTCGGCGGTCTCGTACGACATCCCACAGCGAACCCACCGCACCGGTCTTGGGCTCCCACGCTCCGAACACCAGGTTCGACACCCGCGCCATCACCAGCGCACCGGCGCACATCGTGCACGGCTCCACAGTGACGGCCAGGGTCGTGCCCCCCAACCGCCAGCCGTCGCCGAGCCTGTGGGCGGCCTTCCGCAGGGCGAGGATTTCCGCATGTGCGGTGGGATCGCCCAACGCCTCGCGGGCGTTGGCCGCCCGGGCCAGTTCCACGCCGTCGGCGTCGAAGACCACCGCGCCGATCGGCACGTCGTCGGGACCGGCCTGACGCGCGGCAGTCAGCGCCGCACGCATCAGCCGTTCGTCGTGGGGGGGAGTGCTCACCGGTCGAGGCGTTCGAGGACTGCGGACAGCTCCTCGGCAAAGCCCATCTCCCGGGCGATCCGGCCCAGCTGCTCGTCGGCGTACAGGTCGATCTCACCCAGGATCACACCGAGCACCGCTCCGGGCAGGCCCACGTCGGACAGTACACCCAAGTCGCCCTCCTCGAACGGATCGCGGTCCTCGAGATCCTCGGGAGCGATGTCGGCGTCGAGCTTCTCCAACGCTTCGGCGGCGATGTCGTAGTCCAGCGCCGCGGTCGCGTCGGAGAGCAGCAGCCGGGTGCCGGCTGGCGCCGGCCGGATGATCAGGAAAAACTCGTCGTCGATATCGAGCAGTCCGAAAACGGCGCCCGCGCTGCGTAACTCCCGCAGTTCGGTCTCGGCCGCCGCGAGGCTCGACAGAGCGGCCGAACTCAGGGGTGAGCACCGCCAGGTTGCGTCCTCACGGACCACTGCCACGGCGAACCCGCAGGGCGCCGCGTCGTCCTCCCGGCCCTGCCCTCGCTCTGCCCGCTGTGGTGCCATGGGGGGTAACGCTAGCCGGTGATCTACCGGGTTGACCAGCACGTGCGTCGGCCCCTAGCTGCGGTGTGCCAACCTGGAACCGTGACCAGAAGACCGGTGTGTGTGCTGGGGTTGGGCCTGATCGGAGGATCGGTCTTGCGTGCCGCGGTGGCGGCGGGGAGGGAGGGGTTCGGCTACAACCGCTCGTTCCAGGGTGCCGCCGCCGCTCGCGCCGACGGATTCGAGGCCTCCACCGACCTCACCGAGGCTCTGACGTGGGCCGCCGGCCGAGAGGCGCTGATCGTCCTGGCCGTGCCTATGCCTGCCCTCGGTGCGATGTTGGAAGGGATCTCCGGGCTCGCCGCCGGCTGTCCGCTGACCGATGTGATCAGTGTCAAGGGACCGGTGCTGTCGGAAGTGCGCGCCGCCGGACTGCTGGGCCGCTACGTGGGCGGGCACCCGATGGCAGGTACGGCCCACTCCGGTTGGCCGGCCGGAGACGCAGGACTGTTCACCGGTGCGCCTTGGGTGGTCGCCGTTGACGAACACGTCGACGCCGGGGTGTGGATTGAGGTCATGCACCTGGCGCTGGATTGCGGCAGCTTCGTCGTCCCGGCGAAATCCGATGAGCACGACGCGGCCGCGGCCAGCATCTCCCACCTGCCGCACCTGCTCGCCGAGGCGCTCGCCGTGACAGCGGCCGAAGTGCCGCTGGGCTTCGCGCTGGCGGCAGGATCATTTCGGGACGGTACCCGGGTTGCCGCTACCGACCCCGATCTGGTGCGCGCGATGTGCGAGGCGAACGTCGACGAACTGCTGCCGGCGCTTGCCCGGGCTCTCGCAGTGCTGCAGCGCACCCGCGACTCGCTGGCCACCCACGGGTCGGTGGCCGAGTTAGCCGAGGCCGGTCATTCGGCACGGAAGCGCTACGACAACTTTCCGCGCTCCGAGATCGGCCCCCTCGCTCTGGGGACTCCGAGGTGGCGCGAGGAGCTCGCTGCGGCCGGCCGGGCTGGCGCAGTGATCAGATCCGCTCCGCCAGACCTGGATAGTCGACGATGAAGCCGTCGTCGTCGACGACGACGGTCGTGTCCGCCACTGGTGAGTGCACCTTGATGCCGTCTCCGCTGTCCGGCCCGGGACTGCTGTAACTGATCGTGGCTGCGGTGATCGTCAGCTCCGGCAGATAGACGTACACCACCGGCAGGATTACCGACTCGGCCCGCTGGTGGAGGCCCAGTCGCCGGATCGGCAGCGCATTGAAGAACGGGCTCAGCGCCATATCGACGTCGATGGCGCCGCCGTAGGCGTTGCGCGAACTGCCCTCGTGGTCGGTGATCAGCCACATGTTCTCTTCATCGCGGGCGATGGAGAGTTGCCGCTCCCGTTCGGGAAGGCTGACGTCGATCGACAGCCGTGTGGTGGCACCGTTGTCGTCTGTCACCAGATCGTAGGAAGCGCTGAATGCCGGACGGTCGAGGGTGGCGGCGGCGACGATCCGGCCGTGTGCCTTGATTCGGCCGCGCACCAGTTGAACTCGGGCGGATTCCATTTGGGTGGAGGTCTGGGAGCGCCAGGTCAGCACCGCCGGCCATTGCCTCGTCGTACCGTCGTCGTCAGTCACCACGCCCCTACGGTATGCGACGGGTCCGGGCTGTGTTGAGCCTGTCCGAATCCGAGGCACCCAGTCGCACCTCGTCATCGAGGAATGGCTGAGGCAGTCGGTTTCTTCGGCCGGGACCCGGCAGTCGGCCGATTCGGCCGGTACCGGGCACTCGGCCCATTCGGCCGGTACCCGGCATAGAGGCCCACACAACCATCGCCAGCATGCCATCGAGCACCAATGCCAGCGCAGTCACCAGCAGCGCGCCCACCAAAGCCAACGCGAACTGCCGAACCTTGATCCCGTCGATCAGGTAGCGACCCAGACCGCCCAGGCTCGCGTACGCCGCGACGGTCGCGGTCGCCACGACTTGGAGGGTGGCGGTGCGCAGTCCACCGAGGATCAACGGTAGCGCCAGTGGAATCTCCACCCGAGTCAGGACCTGACGTTCGGTCATGCCCATCGAGCGGGCCGCGTCGGTGATCCGCGGGTCGACGTTGGCGATGCCGGCGTAGGTGCCGGCCAGAAGCGGGGGAACCGCAAGCAGCGTCAACGCGACGGTCGGGGGCAACAGACCCAGCCCCCACAGCAGGACACCGAGCAGCAGCACTCCGAGGGTGGGTAGGGCCCGGAGGCCGTTCACCGTGGTGACCACGAGGATCGAACCTCGTCCGGTGTGGCCGATGGCCAACCCGATCGGAACGGCGATCAGCGCCGATACCCCCACCGCCGCCGCGGTGTACTGCAGATGTTCTGCGATCCGCGCCCCCAGCCCAGCCGGTCCTGGCCAGTTGGCGGCGGTGAACAGGTAGCTCAGTGCCTGCTGTAGGAAGTTCATCCGGCTGCGCCCGACCGGGTCCACGGTGTGATGAGCCGGCCCCCCAGCAGGATCAGCAGGTCGATGATCAGCGCCAGCACAAAGACGGCGATGATCCCGGCGATGATCTGGTCGCTCTTGTCGGCCTGGTATCCCTCGGTGAACCACGTGCCGAGCCCGCCGATGCCGATCACCGATCCCACGGCGACCATCGAGATGTTGGTCACGGCCACCACCCGCAGGCCGGCCACCAGGATCGGCACCGACAGCGGCAGTTCCACTTTCACCAGTTGGCCGATTTGCGTGTAGCCGACGGCGGTGGCGGCATCGCGGACGGTTTGAGGCACCGCGTCAAGCGCTTCAGGCACCGCCCGAACCAGCAGTGCGGTGGTGTACAACGTCAGCGCCACGATGACGTTGGCCTCATCGAGGATGCGGGTCGGGATGATCAACGGCAGGACGACGAACAACGCCAGCGATGGGATGGTGAAGGTGATGCTGGCCAGCACGGTGATGAATCGGCGCAGGACGGTGCGGTGCCAGATCAACGCACCGGCGGGTACCGCGATCAGCAGGCCGAGCAGCACCGGAATCAGGGAGAGTCGCAGGTGGATCAGCATGAGCGTCCATGCGGTGTCCAGGTGATTCAGCAGGTAGTGCACGACTGGGCTCAATCCGCGGCTTGTTCGAGTGCCGTGCGGCGCTGGTCCTCGAGGGCGTCGATGACGTCCTCCACCAGCACTCCGCCGACAACGGCTCCCGATTCGTCGACGGCGACCCCGGTCCCCGATGGGGAGGACAACGCGGAGTCGAGGGCCGCACGCAGAGTTCCGTTGGGGGAGAACAACGAACCGCCGGCCGCTACGCTGTCGTACAACGAAGCCCCGCGGCGGTGGATCTCCACGCCGCCGGCATCGATCCACCCGAACGGCGAACCGTCGTCCCGAACGACGAGGCGCCACTCCTGATCCGCCAGGTACAAGTCGTTGATGTGCTGCTCGATGACTGTCGAAATAGGCTGAAGCACAAGGCTTCCCGATGTGAAAAACTGCAAGGCGCGGTAGCCGCGATCGGCGCCGATGAACCCCGCGACGAAGTCATTGGCCGGGTGTTCGAGCAGTCGTGCGGGTCGGTCGTACTGTTGCAGCGTGCCACCAGGGCCGAACACGGCTACGGCGTCGCCGAGTTTGACGGCTTCGTCGATATCGTGGGTGACGAAGACGATGGTCTTGTGCAGTTCGCTCTGCAGTCGCAGCATCTCGGTCTGCAGATCGTCCCGGACGACCGGGTCCACGGCCGAGAACGGCTCATCCATGAGCAGTATCGGCGGATCGGCGGCCAGGGCCCGGGCGACGCCGACCCGTTGTTGCTGACCGCCCGATAGCTGAGCGGGATACCGTTCGGCAAGCTTGGGGTCGAGACCGACTCGCTCAAGCACCGCGTAGGCCGCCCGGCGGGCCGAGCGGCGGGACTCGCCCTTGAGGATCGGCACGGTCGCGACATTGTCGATGACACGCTGGTGCGGCATGAGTCCGCCACTTTGGATGACGTATCCGATACCCAGGCGCAGCGTCACGGGATCCAGCCCGGTCACATCCCGGCCGTCGACACTGACCGTGCCCGAAGTGGGGTCGACCATCCGGTTGATCATCCGCATCGACGTGGTCTTGCCGCATCCGGACGGACCGACGAAGACGGTGAATGTGCCGTCGGGAACGTCCAGGGTCACATCGTCGACGGCGACGGTGCCGTCCGGATAACGTTTGGTGACTCGGGAGAAGCTGATCATCTGATCCCGATCGGCTTGTCGAAACCGTTGGTCTGTAGCCACTGCTGTGCGGCCTCGTCGGGGTCGATCCCCGAGTTTCCTGATACCGCGGTGTTCAGCTCGGTCAGGTCCCGGGTGGTCAGCCGGGCTGACACGGCGTCGAGCACCTTCTTGAGCGGATCGGACTTCTTCTGCGAGTTCACCAGTGGGACGACGTTACCGGGCAGGAAGTTGTTCTTCGGGTCGGCAAGTACGACGAGGTCGTTCTGCGGGATCGCGGGGGAGGTGCTGAAGATGTTGGCGGCGGTCACCGTCCCGTCCAGCAGGGCCCGCACCGTCGCCGGGCCGCCCCCGTCGCTGATGGAGACGAAGTGGTCCGGTTTGATGTCCAGGCCGTAGTTCGCCTTGAGTCCGGGCAGCCCTTGCGCGCGGTTGATGAATTCCGAGGGCGCGCCGAATGTGACATCGGCGGAATGCGCCGCCAGGTCGGCGATGCTGCGCAGGTTCCACTTCTGAGCGGTATCGGCGGTGACGGTCACGGTGTCGGTGTCGTCTGCCGGTGCCGGGGTCAGGATCGAGAGATCGCCGGGCAGGGCCCGAACCAGCGCCAGTTCGACCTGCTCGGGCCCGGTGACGGTGTTCGCCGGGTCGAAATGCTGCAGCAGGTTGCCGGTGTAGTCGGGAATCAGGTCGATGGAGTGGTCCTGCAATGCCGGGATGTACGTTTCGCGGCTACCGATTCCGAATTGCCGCCTCACTGTGAACCCGTTGGTGGCCAACGCCTGGGCATAGATCTCGGCAACGATCTTGGATTCCGGAAAGTCCGCCGAACCGACCACCACGGATTTCAGGTCACCCGATATCGACCCGCCTCCCAGTGGATCGGAACTGCCGCAACCGGCCATCGTCGCCACCACAGCCGCGACCAAGGCGATGATCATGGCCGCCGGTACCGTCGGAGCCGGCCGGCGCAGGGGCGCCGCCATGTGCATCGTGGTCGTCCTTTCGCCCGGTCTGTTCGACCCTAACCAATGCCGTGCGTCCGTTACCGACCCGTTGCTGCTCTGGTGGTTCCTTTCCGGTCTCAGACAGGCGAAGATGAAGAGATGAGTGGCGATCCCCACCCCGATCCCGGCAACCAGCCGGCGCAGGCTGAATCGCACGGCGACACCCCGTCGCCGGCGCAGACCTCAGATGTCACGTTCACTCGCGCCGGCGCGCTGTGGGTCTCGCTGGTTCTTGGCTTCCTGGTGTTGATTGTCCTGCTGATCTTCATCACCCAGAACACCGAGTCGACGGAGTTCGCCTTCCTGGTGTGGCGCTGGAACCTCCCGCTGGGTGTGGCGATCCTGCTGTCCGCGGTCCTTGGTGGTCTGATCACCGCGCTGGTGAGCGCGGCGAGGATGTTCCAGCTGCGGCGTGCTGCGAAGCGGAACCTGCAGGTGGCTCTCCAGAGATAGATCCGGCTCGGCCCCCCGGTCGTATCCGGCATCGATGATCGGTCGCAGCGTGTCGTCGATCCTGTCGACAACCGGATCGGGTGTTCCCCACTCCCGTAACGGCGTGGTCAGTGGCAGCTGAACGGTAGGCACCAGATAGGTCGTGGTGATGCCGCCCTGACTGTTGACGTGGACCGAAATATTCTCCGGCGGCACCGTGGACAGATCGCTGTTCTGGGCGAACGGGTGGACATACCGCATCGCCATCAGGGCGTTGGCGACGGCGAGCGGATTTGTCGGGTCGGCGATCGGATCCGCCCAGCCGTCGTACTCGTTGATCACCACGATGACGTCGAACCGGGTCTCGGGGAGTGGCTCGGGCACGTAGTCGAACACGGGCAGCAGCTCGCCGTAAGGCTGGAACACGCCAAGGTTGGGATCGGCGATCAGGATGAACACCGTGTCCGAGGGCACGGCCGGATTCTCGTTGAGGATCGCCATGGCGCTCTGCACCGCGACGGCGCCCTGCGAGACCCCGGCGACGATCACCCGGCCCGATGTCGATCGGACGGCAGTTCTGAGGTTGGCGGCGCCGATCGCGACCGACTCTCCGAAACGCATGTCCGCCATACCGGTCAGCGGCCACAACGCACTCGGGTAGTCCACAACGACCATCGCGTCGTCGCGATACGCCCCGCTGAGGAAGTCCTCCTGTGTGAAGAACATGTCATCGGCGACCAATTCGCCGAGCGAGCCACCCGTCCCGCCGACGTACAGCACCGTCGTTGTCTCGCCGGACGTTTCGGCCGCTGCCGCGGCCGAGGCTGCCGTCAGCAGACATCCGGACACCGCGCACATCAGCGCACCGCGCAGCAGTATCCGTCTCATATGAATCCCCCCGGAATCGTTCGCCTACGGGACGTGCCACGCCCCATTGCGTCCCATCACCATACCGTGTCCGGTGTTTTCCGCATGGCAGCCGACCAGTGCGATTCCGGCGAGGCTGCCTCCCGGGTTATTCAGTTCCGGTGTCGGGGCAGCAGATCCCACACGTGCTCCACGACGTTGACGCTGGCCACCGTCGCGGCACCGGCCCGCGAGTACCGGAGTTGGGTGACAGATGCGTAGTCGACCGGAAAGGACAACAGCCTGGCGGTGCCGAGCACCTCGTGCAGCACCACATTGATGACGCCGCCGTGGGTGAACACCGCCACCGTGTCGCGGTGCCTCGCGCCGCCCACGATGTCTTCGAGTGCAGCGCGGATACGCCCGCGGAACGCCGCGGTGTCAACGGTCTCGGGGAGATTCCCGGCGGCCATCCGCTGCCAGTCGTGGGGCCGCTCAGCGCGAATCTCCTCGACCGGAACGTAATGCGACATCCCGCGGTCGTACTCGGCGAGCCGGTCATCGATGTCGACCGGCACGCCGAGCGTGGCCGCCACCGGTTCGGCGGTCTGAAGCGCCCGACGTTGTGGACTGCTCACCAGTCGGGTGATCGAAAACCTGGCGAACGCAGTGGGAAGACGGTCGGCCTGCTGACGGCCGTCCGGTGCGAGTTCCGGGTCGGAGCCCTCGCCGACCGCTGTGCGTTGTGGCAGCGCATGCCGGATCAGCAACACCTGCATAGGTGAAACTGTATTCCCAGGCGGCTAGGGCGTGATGATGGTGAAAGCGGGCTCGGGTTTGTCCAGAACACCCATCAGCGCAGCCAGAGCGGACCGATCCCCGGTTACCGATAGTCCCGGCGAGTCCAGATCGCCGGCGGCAGCGGCGATCAGCCGCAATCCACTGGTCAGTGTCACGGTCGCCTGCGCTGTGGCCGCATCGGCAGCTCGCTTGCGGTACACCAGAACACCATTGCGCAACGTCACCCGATAGTTGGTGGCAATGTCGGTGAACGTGATGTCAATCGCGAGGTCCACGTCCCAAGCCCGCGGTCCGTTGATCGAGATGGCCAGGATGTCGAACATCTGCTCGGGGGTGAGTTGGGCCAGTAGGGCTGAGGAATTGCCGCTCACCGGCGTTCCGAAGTTCCCGTCGGACAGTTCGGTGGCACCCGACAGAAAGAAGTTCCGCCACGTCGCGCATTCGGCACCATAGCCCAACTGCACCAAGGTCTCGGCGTACAGTTCCCTGGCGGCCTTGTGCTCGGAGTCGGTGAAAATGGCGTGATCCAGCAGCGTTGCCGCCCAACGGAAGTCGCCGCTCTCGAATGCCTCCCTGGCAATCTCCACCACCCTGTCCATCCCGCCCATCGCCGCCACGTACCGGGGCCCGGCGGCTTCCGGAGGGTGCTGCCACAGCCGTGCCGGATTTCCATCGAACCAGCCCATGTAGCGCTGGTAGATGGCCTTCACGTTGTGGTTGACCGAACCGTAGTAGCCGTGCGTGTGCCAGGCTTTCTCCAGGGCCGGCGGCATCGGGAAGTCCTCGGCGATCTCGATTCCGGTCCTGCCCTGATTGAGTTGCCGCAGGGTCTGGTCATGCAGATAGGCGTACAGATCGCGTTGCAGCGAAAGGAATTCCACGATTCGATCGCGCCCCCAGGTGGGCCAGTGGTGGGAGGCGAACACAACGTCGGCACGGTCGGCGAAGGTGTCGATGGCCTCGGTGAGGTATCCGGCCCAGGCGTGCGGGTCCCGTACCAGGGCGCCTCGGAGGGTGAGCAGGTTGTGCAGGTTGTGGGTGGCGTTCTCGGCCATGCACAGTGCCCGGAATTTCGGGAAGTAGAAGTGCATCTCCGCCGGCGCCTCGGTGCCCGGTGCCATCTGAAACTCGATCTCGACACCGTCGAGGGTGTGGGCCTCGCCGGTGGTGCAGATGTCCACGGTCGGCACGACGATGGCCACCTCACCGGTCGACGGCGCCTGTCCCAGCCCGCAGCCGACCTGGCCGTGCGGGCCGCGTGGGAGGGTGGTGCCGTACATGTAGGCGGCCCGGCGGGCCATCGCCGTTCCGGCGTAGACGTTCTCCTGGACGGCGTGTGCGACGAATCCCTCCGGTGCCAGGACCGCCACCTTGCCCGCCGCCACATCCGCAGCACTGGTCACCCCCAGCACGCCGCCGAAGTGGTCGACGTGACTATGGGTGTAGATCACCGCCCGAACCTCGCGGTGGCCCCGGTGCCGGCGGTACAGACCGAGGGCCGCCGCGGCGGTCTCGGTGCACACGAGCGGATCGATGACGATGATGCCGGTGTCGCCTTCGATGAAGGTGATGTTGGACAGATCGAGGCCACGAACCTGGTAGATGCCCTCAACCACCTCGTAGAGGCCCTGTTTTGCAGCCAGGATCGACTGCCGCCACAGGCTTGGATGCACGGTCGGCGGGGCGTCGCCGGAGAGGAAGGCATAGGCGTCGTTGTCCCAGACGACGCGGCCGTCGGGGGTTGTGACCACGCACGGTTCCAGCGCACCGAGGAAACCGCGGTCGGCGTCCTCGAAATCGGCGGTGTCAGCGAACGGCAAAGAATCGGCGGCGGCACCGTTAGCGGCCGCGATAACGGGCGTCACCTGCTTATGCTCCACGTTGCGCACCCTTGTGATCGTCGAGGATAGGTAGTCAGATTCTGCTCCCCGGACTCACCCGCCACAACATCGGCACCGAGTTACTGGCCGGTGTCACGCTGCTCGCCATCGCGTTGCCGCTCAACATCGGATATGCCCAGATCGCCGGGCTGCCGCCGACGGCAGGACTGTACGCGCTGGTGCTGCCGTCGCTGGTGTTCGGGCTGGTGGCCTCCTCGCGGCATCTGGTCGCCGCCCCGGACGCAGCCGCTGCGGCGTTGGTGGGATCGGCGCTGGCCGGAGTCGCAGCAGCCGGCAGTGAGCAGTACGCCGCCATGGCCGCCGCCCAGGCGATCGTCGGAGGCTTGCTGTTCACGCTGTGCGCGGTGTTCCGGCTGGGCTTCCTCGCCGATTTCCTCTCCACACCGATCCTGATCGGATTCGTCGGCGGTCTTGCCACCGACATCCTGTTGAGCCAGGCCGCGAAGATGATGGGCATCAAGGTCGACAGCGGTGCCGAGTTCTTTCAACGGTTGGTTGCGCTGTTGTCCCGGCTCGACAGCGTCCACGGTTGGTCGCTGGGGTTGAGTCTGGCAGTGCTGACCGTCCTGGTCCCGGCACGGCGACGCTGGCCCACGGTGCCGTGGGCGTTGATCGTTCTCATCGGCGCGACCGTCGTCGCCACCGTCGCGCACCTGCCCGATCGTGGTGTGGCGGTGCTCGGTTCGGTACCGGCCGGCCCCCCGGTACTGGCGGTACCCGATCTGGATTGGCACCAATGGGTGGCCGTGATCCTTCCCGCCGCCGCGATCACGATGGTGACCGTCGGCGAGGGCCTGCTCCTAGCCCGTTCCTACGCCGACAAGTACGGATACACCACATCGCCGAATCGTGACCTACTGGCTTTCGGCGGGGCTAACTTCGCTTCCGGCCTGTCCTCGGGGTTCACTATCGGGTCAGCCACCTCACGCGCCGCGGCGATGGATCAGGCCGGATCACGGACCCAGCTGCCGATGCTGGTCACCGCGGCCGGTGCGCTGCTCATCCTCATCTTCGGCGCCGACCTCTTGGCCGGCATCCCCTCGCCGGCGATCGGCGCGATCGTTGCGGTGTCGGTGGTCAAGCTGATCAACATCGCCGAGTTGCGCCACCTGTGGCGCCTGTCCCGGTTCGAGTCCGCCGTAGCTGCAACATGTTTCGCGGGCGTGCTGCTCATCGGGCCGTTGGCCGGTATCGTGCTGGCGTTTGTGCTGTCGTTGATCAACCTGTTGCGTAAGGCCGCCCGGCCCGCGGTCGACATCCTTCAGGGCTGCGACGACCCGCATGTCTCGCTGACCGTCTCGGACGGCGCCGGGGAGACCGTGCCCGGGGTGGTCGCGATGCGCTTCGCCGCACCGATATTCTTCGGCAACGCCCAGACGCTCAGTTCGGCGATCCGGCGCGCGGTGCGGGACGCCCCGCATCCGGTGCGGGCGTTCATCCTCGATATGGAGGGTGTCACCGACGTCGACGTCACCGGTGCGGAGGTGTTGGCCAAGGAGTTGCAATGGTTGCAGGGCAACGGCGTCACCTTCGGCTATTCGCGGGTGCGGCCGCAGTTGCGGGCGAACCTCGATCGGATGAATCTGCTGGCCGGGCATCTGGTGTTCGACACCAACCGGGCTGCGGTCGCGGCGCTGCGGCCGTGAGGTCCGAGCCTGATCGGGACTGAGGATCCTTAGAGGGTGACATCGAGGACCACTCCTGCCGGGTCAGTGCGCAACCGCTCCCGGCAGTAGGACGGTGAACACCGTGTGTCCCGGCGCGGAATCCAGCGTGATCTGGCCGCCGTGGGCGCGCACCACCGCCGAAACGATGGCCAGGCCCAGGCCCGTGGAACCCTCTCGGTGAGAACGCGAGACGTCGCCTCGCACGAAGCGTCCGAACACCTCGGGGAGCAGTGAGTCGGGTATACCCGGTCCGTCGTCAGACACCGTGAGCACGGCCAGGTTCGTATCGGTTCGCACCGCCAGTGTCACCGTGGTTCCGGCCGGTGTGTGCACCCGTGCGTTGGCCAGCAGGTTGGCCACCACTTGGTACAGCCGCGTTTCGTCACCGATGACCAGCACTGGTTCGTCGGGCAACTCCAGGTTCCAGCGCTGTCCCGGACCGGCGACGTGAGCGTCACCGATCGCGTCAGCGCATAGCCGCGACAGGTCGACGGCGGTGTGCTGCAGCGGACGACCGGAATCCAACCGGGCCAACAACAGCAGGTCCTCAACCAACCGCGTCATCCGATCGGCTTCGGACTCCACCCGGTTCATCGCGTGCGCGACGTCGGCGGGAAGCTCCGCCCGACGCCGTTGGGCCAGTTCGGTGTAGCCGCGGATGGCAGCCAGTGGGGTACGTAACTCGTGGCTGGCGTCGGCGACGAAC
>JAGQTS010000143.1 GCA_020438895.1 Mycobacterium sp. | reverse complement strand
TCACCATCGGCGGCAACGACGTCGGCTACGTCCCCCTGCTCTCGGCCGCGACGGTGCCGGCCGCGCTGCGGAGGCTGCCGGCGATCGGACCCCGGCTCGCCGGTCTGCTCGATCCGGTGGCGCGCCAACTGGCGCTGGATCAGGTCGGATCACTGCTGTTGGCGGTCGGGGAGACCGTACGCGACCGTGCCCCGCGCGCGCGCATCCTCTTCGTCGACTACCTGACGCTGCTGCCGCCGCCGGGGGTCCCGGCACCTCCGATGGACTCCGCGGTGGCCGACCTCGCCCGGCGTCTGGCTACCGGCCTGGCGCTGGCCACCGCTGCAGCAGCAGCGGCAACAGGCTGCGAACTGGTGGCCGCCTCAACGGCCAGTGCGGATCATCATGCCTGGTCAACGGTGCCTTGGACGACCGGTGCGGGGTCGGTCGCGGGTGCCCTGCTGAGCCGCCGGCCGCTGCCCTTCCACCCGAATGCCGCCGGCATGGCAGCGGTAGCCGACCTCGTCATCCACCGGATTTCGCAGCTACCCTGAGCGCTATGAGACGCGCCTTCGCAACGGTCTGGGCGCCGGTGATGTCGGCGGTACTGCTGCTGTCGGCGCTGGGATGCAGTCGCTCCGCCGGGCAGGCCACCCCGACTCTCGGGGAGCTGCCCACCGCCAGCCCCGCCGCCCAGAAGTTCGCCGATGGTCTACGTCGCCAGCTCACCGTGGACGGGATGACTCGTCACCTGGAGAAGCTTCAGGACATCGCCGACGCCAACGGCGGCAACCGTGCGGCCGGCACCCCCGGCTACCAAGCCAGCGTCGACTACGTCGCCGGTCTTCTGCGGGAGGCCGGATTCGACGTCCAGACCCCTGAGTTCGAAGTGCGGATGTTCACCGCCGAGAAGCCCTCCCTGTCCGTCGGCGGCATCGACGTCGACACCGACGCGCTGAAGTACACCTTGGCCACGCCCAAGGAAGGACTCACCGCGCCGCTGGTGGTCGTGCCAGCCGGTGATGCGCCCGGGTGTGTCCCCGCCGACTACGAAGGCCTTAAGGTCAAGGGCGCCGTGGTGCTCCTCGACCGGGGCGGCTGCCCCTTCCACGCCAAACAGTCCGTCGCCGCCGAACTCGGTGCGCTGGCCCTGGTGGTCGCCGACAACGTCGACGAGGATTTCATGCCGGGAACGCTGGGCGAGGACACCGATGTCAAGATCCCGGTCGTCAGTGTCAACAAGTCCGATGGCGCCCGGTTGCGAACCATTCCCGGCCTGGCCACCCTGCGCGTCGACGCCACTACTGAGGTCATCAGGTCGCACAACGTGATCGCTCAAACCACAACAGGTTCGACCTCGGACGTGGTGATGGCCGGCGCCCACCTCGACAGCGTGCCGGAGGGTCCCGGGCTCAACGACAACGCATCGGGTGTCGCCGCCGT
>JAGQTS010000142.1 GCA_020438895.1 Mycobacterium sp. | reverse complement strand
CTCGAGGGAACCCAGGCCTCGGTGCCCCCGCAGGGCGGACGTAAGCATCCGCACCAGGAGTTCATTCAGATCGACACGACCAATGTGTTGTTCATCGTCGCCGGGGCCTTTGCCGGACTGGAGAAGATCGTCGCCGACCGGATCGGCAAGCGTGGTCTGGGCTTCGGCGCCGAGGTCAAGTCCAAGGCCGAGATCGACACCCAGGATCACTTCGCCGAGGTGATGCCCGAGGACCTCATCAAGTTCGGGTTGATTCCGGAGTTCATCGGCCGGCTGCCGGTGGTCGCCTCGGTGACCAACCTGGACAAGGAGTCGCTGGTCCAGATTCTGTCCCAGCCGAAGAACGCGTTGGTCAAGCAATACACCCGGCTGTTCGAGATGGACGGGGTGGAGTTGGAGTTCGCCGACGACGCCTTGGAGGCGATCGCCGATCAGGCCATCCATCGCGGGACCGGTGCCCGTGGCCTGCGCGCGATCATGGAGGAAGTCCTGCTGCCGGTGATGTACGACATCCCCAGCCGCGACGATGTCGCCAAGGTGGTGGTGACCAAGGCGACCGTGCTGGACAACGTGCTCCCCACCATCGTCCCGCGCAAGGCCTCTCGCGCCGAGCGCCGGGATAAGACCGCCTGACGACGATGCGTCCGCGCCAGCGGGCGATGAGGAGTCAAGCCTCCGGGTTGAGTTGCCGGATGGCCAGTTCGAGCGCGATGACTTCGTTGGCGGCGAAATGAGGAAGGTCACCGTCTGCGATCGTGGGTGGCGCGGACGCCCCGGCGGAGAAGGACTCTTCGAGCGCGCTCATAGTCGTGAGATACCCGTTGACGTCGCTTGATCCGAAGATCCCGGGGCCGCACTGCTCGGCGGCCCAGCATGCCGCGACGGTGGCGTAGCCCAGGTTCACGGCTGCTGTGACGACCGCGGTAAGCCGGTCGGCGGCCGCACGGTCGGCGCGCACGCCATGACGCGCGGCATCGTCGGCGACGTACAGATCGAAGATGCTCTCCTGCAGGGCCCGCCTGGCAGCACGACCCGCCAGTGAGCTCTCAGCGCCATCCGCAAGGAATGTGGTGACCGTGGTGGTGCGTCGCAGCACCTCGGCGATCGCGCGGTGTATCCGACTGGCCTCCTGACGGCGCACCATGAGCAGGTACACCGCCAACCCCGCGCCGCATCCGATCAGTGTGTCCAGGCCGCGATCCAGGACCAGCGCGCCGACGTCGAGTCGGTGCGTGCCCGAGGAGATGGTCAGTGCGATGGCGGTGATGAAGACCGTGGCTGCGGCGTAGTTGCGAACCATGAACATCTCAATGCCGAACTGCAGGGCGGCCACGATGACCACCAGACATAGCCCGTGTGGATGGGTCATCAGGATCAGCGCGGCCAGTCCGAGACCCGCGAGCGTGCCGATGATTCGCTCAGCACCCCGCTGCAGGGTGGCGGTGAGATGCGAGCCTTGGTGGAGTACGAGCACTGCAGCGGCCATCGCCCAATAGGCGTGACCGATACCTATCAGTGCCGCTATCGCGCCCGCCAACGGAGTGGCCACGGCCACGCGGGCCAGGATGCGACCCTCATGGGAACCCGTCCGGAACGCACCGGCAAGCCGAGTTCGGAGCGTAGGCGCTGGCAACGGCGGGCGGGGCTGATCGCATGTCGGGACGGCTGCGGGATCTTCGGCCAGAGCGCCGATGGCGCGGGCGAGGCCGCCGACTCCGGGGGGCGCCGGTTCGCCCCTGCCTGCGGCCACCATGCCGTCAGCGAACATGACGTGGAGGGCGTGGTTGGCCGCTCGCAGGCGTTCCAGCTCCGTGGTCGTCCGCGAGGCGCCCGGCTGGTGGTTTACCACCGCTACCCAGGCGTTGGAGACCGCCTCTGCGGCTCGGCGCTTCTCCGCCCCGGCCGCCGATGTGGCGACAGACTCGAGATAGGTAGCGACTGCCTCGCCGGCCACCGCCACCGCCCTGCGCTCAGGACCATAGGGGTCGATCAGCGCTCCGCTCATGTGAGCTGCCCATGCGACGGCGCCTCCAGCCAACACCAGCAGGCCCACCTGCCAGGGCGGTAGGTGCGACGCCGAGGCGCCGACTCCGGCAGCACAGGCCAGAACGAAGATGTACGGCCCCGGAGGCCCGACTGACAGCGCCCCGCACATCACTACCGCGACGATGGCGACGGCCGTTACCGCAGCCACCGCCACCCACGCAATCGGCGCCGCCCACGCTCCGATAGTCACCGCGGCTGCCAGCGCCATCGCGATGCCGGCTGATTGGCGTCCGCGATTCCGGTAGGGCCGCTCTGTACCGAAATCGGCGGTGAACGCTCCGAGACTGGCGATCAAGCCAGCGCCGATGTCGCCGGCCAGCCAGCCGATGGCCACCGGAATTCCGGTGCTGACCGCGACGCGAGTGGCAAGTGGCCAGCGCCGGGGCGCCGGTCGCATTCGGAACGCCGCGCGCAGAGCGTCGGCTGTCGGATGACTGCTCGGCACCCAGCCACCGTAGGCAATGCTCTGGCCGTTGATCCAGCCAACTGCGAAAGGGAAGGGGTAGCAGGCTCCTGTAAAACTGTGGGGCCGCCCGCCGTAGTCAATCGTGCCGTGCCGGGTTTCCAAGCGCCCGAGCCAGGTCCCGCAGCTCAGTGGCCACGAATGCCGGTACGTCACGGGTGATCAGCTGCGGATCGGCGGTCTCGATCGCGTTGGACAGGTCGCCGAGCATCGCCAGATAGGCCTGGGCATCGTTGCAGTCGAGCACAGGATTGTTGCCCTGCTCGGCGGCCCAACTCGCTGCGATCGTCGCGAATGCGAGTTGCTCGACGGCCGCCACGATCCGGCTCAGCCGGGCGGCCGATTCCCGGTGCCTCGGGGGTCCCTTGCGCGCCGAATCGTCTGCTGCGTGCAGGTCGAAGATGCTCTCCTGTAGATCGCGGCGGGCCCGCCGGGCGGCCAGCGATGACGCATCGCCGTTCGCCAGGAACACCGTGACGGAGTGGACGTGCCTCATCGTCCGGTCCAGCGAATCAATGACGCGGTCGGACTCTTGAAGGTGCAACGCGATGAGATAGACCATGACACCTATCCCGCATCCGATCACGGTGTCCAACGCCCGGTCGATCAACAGGTTTTCGATATCGACCCGATGGGTGGCGGTCCCGATCGTCAAGCCGGTCGCGGTGGTGAACACCGTTGCCAGCGCATAGTTTCGGACATTGACCATCTTGATCGCGAACTGCAGCAACGCCAGAACCGAGACCAGCCATAGCCCCGCCGGGCGCGCGCTGAGGATCAGCGCCGCGAGGCACAATCCGGCGCCGGTGCCGATTACCCGCGCCGCGCCTCGCTGGAAGGTGGCCAGACGATGATCGCCCTGGTGGAGTACGAGCACGGCGGCCGCCATTGCCCAGTAGGCATGGCTGATGCCCAACGATGCGGCGCAGGCACCGGCCAGTGGTGTCGCGATGGCCACCCGCACCATCACCCGGCGGGCAGGCGCGTCGGGCCCGATGGCGCGAAGCAACTGAGCGGCGGTGGTCGGCCGACGCAACAGGGAGCGGACCTCGTCGCGTTCAGCGACGACCGCGGGGTCTGCTTCACCGGCTCCGATGGCCCGTGCCAGCGCCGCGGTGCCGGCGGGTATCGGCTCGGCCCTGCTCGCTGCGCCAAGCGCGTCGGTGAATAGCACGTGTAACGCATGATTGGCCCGTCGTAGTCGTCGCAGCAGCGGGCTGGGGCGGACCATGCGCGGCTGATAGTCGATGAGGACTGCCCACGCGTACACCAATGCCGTCGCTGCTACTCTTCGTGCGGCGGCGGACTCAGCCGTATCCGCGGCCTCCACATAGGCAGCTACGGCCTGTCCGGCGGCCGTCACCGCGGACTTCTCCGGACCTCGCGGGTCGATGAGGCCTGGAGTCATTGCCGCGATCCACCCGATGGCACCACCGACGAGAACCAGCAGGCCGACCTGCCACGCCGGCCGGTGTGAGGCGGAAACGCCGACTCCGGCGGCGCACGCGAGGACGAAGCCGAAGGCGCCCGGTGGTCCCACCGCCAGTCCCATGCACAGCCACACGGCGACGACGGCCACCGCAGACACCGATACCACCGCGACCCAACCCGTCTGGGCCGACCAGACTCCGATCGTCACGGCAATGGCGAGGGTCACGGCGATGATTCCCGTGTGCACGGCGCGATTGGCGTACGGGCGTCGACTGCCGTAGTCGGCGGTGAAAACCCCCAGCGTCGCGATGAGGCCGGCGCCGACATCGCCGACCGCCACCCCGATCGCCACCAGGACCGCAGTGCACGCCGCGACCCGCAGGGCGAAAGGCCAGCGCCGCGGCGCGGGGCGGATCGTCAGCAGCCCGCGGACCGCCCCGGCGCTGCGCCGCTCAGTGCACACGTGCACACCGTAGGCACATCGGCATCGGTACGGGACGACTCAATAGTGGCGAGACCAGTGAGTATCCTCAGCCGACCACCCGGTCGGGCCTGCTGTAGACGTTCATCGAATCCCCTCGGAGGAAAGCCACCAGCGTCAACCCGGACTGGCTGGCCAGGTCCACCGCCAGCGACGACGGCGCCGAGACCGCGGCCAGGATCGGAATGCCCGCCATCACCGCCTTCTGCGTCAACTCGAAGGACGCGCGACCACTGACCAGCAGTACGACGCCACCCAGTGGGATCCGGCCGGCCTCCAGCGCCCAGCCGATCACCTTGTCGACGGCGTTGTGGCGCCCGATGTCCTCCCGGGCCACCAGCATGTTGCCGTCCGCCCCGAACAGGCCCGCCCCGTGCAGCCCACCCGTGGCGGCGAAAATGGTCTGTGCCGTGCGCAGCCGGGTGGGCAGTTCGGTCAGCGTCGCCGCCGAGACGGTTGCCGGGTCATCTCCAGGGCAGTAGCGGCTGTTCAGCCTGACCGCCTCCAGCGAGGCCTTGCCGCAGACCCCACACGACGATGTCGTGTAGAAGTTACGCGTGGGGTCGACGATCGGCGCCGGTACGCCGGTCGCCAGCGTGACGTCGAGGATGTTGTAGCTGTTCGCTCCGTCGAGGTCAGCTCCCCGGCAATACCGGATCGCCGCCACGTCGTCGCGAACACCGATCAGCCCCTCGGTGAGCAGAAAGCCCTGCGCGAGTTCGAAGTCCGCGCCGGGGGTCCGCATCGTGACGGTGATCGGGGAGCCGTCGACCCTGATCTCCAGCGGCTCCTCGACCACCAGCGTGTCGGCTCGTTCGGCGGCGCTGCCGAGAGCGATCCGGTTGACCCTTCGCCGGGTGGTCAACCTGCCCATGATCGCACCAGCCGGATCACAATCGACTTCGAGGCAGGCGTATTCGACTTGGCGGCAACGTGATCCAACGGAACCAACGGGTTGGTCTCCGGGTAGTAGGCGGCGGCGTTGCCGACCGGGGTCGGGTAGGCCACCACCAGGAAATCCGCGACGCGGCGCTCCTGTCGGACCCCGTCAGCGCCGGTGAACTCCGAAACCAGGTCCACCCGGTCGCCCGCGGCCAGGCCCAGGGACTCGATATCGGTGGGATTGACAAGTATCACTCGCCGTCCGCCGCGGACCCCGCGGTAGCGGTCATCCAGCCCATAGATGGTCGTGTTGTACTGGTCGTGGCTGCGCAGTGTCTGCAGCACCAGTCGGCCCGGCGGTACCGGTACCCAGGACAGCGGGGCGACGGCGAAGTTGGCTTTGCCGGTCACGGTGCGGAATTCGCGGGAATCCCGCGGTGGGTGCGGCAGGAGGAAACCGTCCGGTTCGCGGACCCGACGGTTGTAGTCAGAGCAGCCGGGGATCACGGCGGCGATCTCGTCGCGGATGGAGTCGTAGTCGCGGGCGAACCGTTCCCACGGGACCCGATGGTCGGGTCCCAGGACCGCGCGGGCCAGGCCGCAGATGATGGCCACCTCGCTGCGCACCTCGGGTCCGGGGGGTTCCAGGCCGCCGCGTGACACGTGCACCATGGACATCGAGTCCTCGACCGAGACCACCTGCTTGCGGCCGTTGACGACATCGCGGTCGGTGCGACCGAGGGCGGGCAGGATCAGCGCGGTGCGCCCGGTGACGACGTGGCTGCGGTTGAGCTTGGTGGAGACGTGCACGGTCAGGGCGCAGTTGCCCAACGCGGCCTCGGTGACCGCGGTGTCCGGGGTGGCTGAGGCGAAGTTGCCACCCATCGCGATGAACACCGATGCCCGGCCGTCGCGCATGGCCCGGATCGCCTCAACGGTGTCGTAACCCGGCTGACGGGGCATGGTCATGCTGAACCGGTGTTCCAGGGCGTCGAGGAACTCCACGGGCGGCTTTTCCCAGATACCCATCGTGCGATCGCCCTGGACGTTGGAATGTCCCCGGACCGGGCACACTCCGGCCCCCGGTTTGCCGATCATGCCCCGCATCAGCAGGACGTTGGTGATCTCCCCGATGGTGGCCACGGCGTGGGTGTGCTGAGTCAGACCCATCGCCCAGCACACGATGGTGCGCCGGGAACCGGCGAGCTGCCCCGCGACCCGGTGCAGCTGACGCATGTCGACCCCGGTCGCCTCGACGACGGTCTCGAGGGACGTCGCACGCGCCGCGGCGGAGTAGGCGTCGAATCCGTGGCAGTGCGTGGCGATGAAACCGTGATCGAGCACCGAGCCCGGATCGCGCTCGTCGGCTTCGATGATGAGCCGGGCGAGCCCGCGAAACAGCGCCATGTCGCCGCCGAGTCGGATCTGGACGAACTCGTCGGCGATCGGCACCCCGCCGCCGAGCACTCCGCGTGCGGTCTGCGGATCCTTGAACCGGATCAGCCCGGCCTCGGGCAGCGGGTTGATCGCGACGATTCTGGCGCCGTTGGCCTTCGCCTTGGCCAGCACCGACAGCATCCGTGGATGGTTGGTGCCCGGGTTCTGGCCAGCGATGACGATCAGGTCGGCGTGCTCGATATCCGCGACGGTCACCGAACCCTTGCCGATGCCGATCGAATCGACCAACGCGGTGCCGGAAGACTCGTGACACATGTTGGAGCAGTCCGGCAAGTTGTTGGTGCCGAAACTGCGAACCAGCAGTTGGTAGAGAAATGCCGCCTCGTTGGAGGTTCGGCCGGAGGTGTAGAACACCGCTTCGTCCGGACTCGACAGCGCGCCCAGGTGCCCGGCGATCACGGAGAAAGCGTCATCCCAGCTGACCGGGCGGTAGTGGGTGTCATCGGGACCCCGCATCACCGGGTGGGTGAGCCTGCCCTGCTGGGAGAGCCAGTACTCGGGCTTGTCCGCCAACGCCGCGACGGGATGCTCTGCGAAGAAGTCCGGGGTGACGACCCGGCGGGTGGCTTCCTCGGCGACGGCCTTGGCCCCGTTCTCGCAGAACTCGGCCGGCCGGCGTCCGCCCGGCTGCTCCGGCCAGGCGCATCCCGGACAGTCGAATCCGTCGCGCTGATTGACCTTTGACAGCGTCTCGGCGGTACGCAACGGCCCCATCTGGGCCAGGCTGCGCCGCAATGCGACCAGCACGGCCCGAACGCCGGCGGCGACCTTCTTCGGCTGGTGTACCGAAACCGGCTCACGGAAAGTCATGGACACCAATCTATTGAGCATCGGGAGCCATCGGAGCCGCCGGTCCGAACTCTTAAGAAAGGCTGACTCCGGACGTGACCAAGACCACACAGGCTCAGCCCCGTAGCCTGTGTTATCCGCTTGAGCTGGGATTTCTTTCGATCGCTCGGCGCGCGCCCGGACCGCCGTCGGCGGGGCTTGCCTAAGAAAGTGGCATGATCGGATTCACGAGTCACAGCAGGTGTGGTGGTCGTCCCCCCGGTCCGGGGAGCGGACGGTGAAAGGCGGACATGTGAGTCCGGACAGCGACAGCGCCCAGATCGGTCAGCGGGGCGGCCGGGAAAAACTCGAAAAAGTCGTCATCCGGTTCGCCGGGGACTCCGGCGACGGAATGCAGTTGACCGGCGACCGGTTCACCTCTGAGGCTGCACTGCTCGGCAACGACCTTGCCACGCAACCCAATTTCCCCGCCGAGATCCGCGCCCCGCAGGGCACGCTGCCCGGGGTGTCCTCATTCCAGATCCAGATCGCCGACTACGACATTCTCACCGCCGGCGACCGCCCCGATGTGCTGGTGGCCATGAACCCGGCAGCACTGAAGGCCAACCTCGCCGACCTGCCCCGGGGAGGCACGGTGATCGTCAACACCGATGAGTTCACCAAACGCAACCTGGCCAAGGTGGGCTACAGCGCCGACCCACTGCAATCCGGGGAGCTCGACGACTATGTACTTCACCCGGTGCCGATGACCAGCCTCACGCTGGGGGCAGTCGAGTCGATCGGCGCTTCGAAGAAGGACGGTCAACGGGCCAAGAACATGTTCGCCCTGGGACTGTTGTCCTGGATGTACGGCCGCACGGTCGACACCAGTGAAACCTTCATCCGGGAGAAGTTCGCCCGCAGGCCCGATGTCGCTGAGGCCAACGTGCTGGCCCTGCGGGCCGG
The DNA here is from genome assembly GCA_020438895.1 of Mycobacterium sp. Classification (GTDB taxonomy): domain Bacteria; phylum Actinomycetota; class Actinomycetes; order Mycobacteriales; family Mycobacteriaceae; genus Mycobacterium. The sequence continues at coordinate 434 of JAGQTS010000142.1, read as the reverse complement.
TTGGAACTACGGCGAGACCACCGAGGCGTTCGCCACCACCTACGAGGTGGCCCGCGCGAAGCTGGCACCGGGGGAATACCGGCAGATATCCGGGAACACGGCCCTGTCCTACGGGATCGTCGCCGCAGGTCAACTGGCCGGAGTGCAGGTGGTCCTGGGGAGCTATCCGATCACGCCGGCTTCGGACATCCTGCATGAACTGTCCCGGCACAAGAACTTCGACGTGCTCACCTTCCAGGCAGAGGACGAGATCGCCGGTATCGGTGCGGCCATCGGTGCCTCCTACGGCGGAGCACTCGGGGTGACCAGCACGTCGGGTCCCGGCGTCTCACTCAAGAGTGAGTTCATCGGATTGGCGGTGATGACCGAGTTGCCCCTGATCGTCGTCGATGTGCAGCGCGGCGGCCCGTCGACCGGGCTGCCGACCAAGACCG
>JAGQTS010000141.1 GCA_020438895.1 Mycobacterium sp. | reverse complement strand
TGGGGGGCACCCCACATGGCCTCGATGTTGCCCCCGGCGCCGTTGATCCCGGCGGAGATCGCGCCGTTGGTGAAGGTATCCGAGGGGTTGAGGAAACCGGACAGGGTGCCCGCGTAGCTGTACCGATCAGGGTGGAAGGTCGCCATGGTCAGCGCCCCGGTACCGCCCTGCGAAACGCCGACGATCGCATGCCGGTTGGGCGCGAGGCCCTTGTTGGCCGCCATCCAGTTCGGTAGTTCATCGGCCAGGAAGGTCTCCCACTGTTTGCTGCCGTCGGCCTCCCAGTTCGTGTACATGCTGTACGCGCCTCCGGCGGGGGCCGCTACCGAAAGCCCGCTGCCGGCAAGGGTCCCCATGGCGTTGCCAACCGTCACCCAGTTGCTGACCTCCGGTGCTGCGTTGAAAGCGTCGAGCAGCACGACCATCCGCGGTCCGCCTCCCTGGAACGCCACCGGGATGTCACGGCCCATGGCTGCCGACGGGACCATGAGGTACTCGACGCCAGCTGCCCCCGCGGCCGGGGCCGTGACGGTCATCCCGGCAAGGACGAGCACAGCGGCGAACATTCCCCGGAACAGACCCACCAGCCCGCTCATAAGCACCTCATCTGCCCACGTTAGCTTTTCCCGCACCGACGTACCCGCACCGGCGCGGATCACCGTGTCGTAGTGAATCACACCTGTGGGCACGCCCGGGGTCAGTTGGCGGGGCGGCGTCACCCCGATGGTGGGGGCAGACCGGGAAACGCCTCATCAGGGACCGGTTGCGGGTAATCCGGTATAGGGCGGACGCAGGGGCGGCGGACTTGGCAGGCCGCACCGCGCCAGTTCGAACTCCGGGACCCGGTCGATGCGGTAACGGGTGAACTTCCAGGCGCGGTTGAGGTTGCCGATGAACCGTGGCCTGCTCATCGGGTCTCGGATCGCGGCGAGCATCTCCACGGTGTCGGGGCATTCAAGAGCGGCCTGCGCCTGCCGGATCCAGCCTTCATCGAGATAGGTCGGCACCCACGGGCGTTCCTTGAGCCACGGGCCGTCGGCGACGGCCCAGTCCGGAAACAAGTTCTTGTCGTGTCCGATCCGGCCGTCGTCGAGTCGGGAGGTATGGGCGGCCAGTGGGTTGGCCAGGCCGATCTGATCGATGACACGGGTGTCGAGGCCGACGTTCATCCCGACCATACCGAGGTTGGTGAAGAAGACCGTGTGCTCAGCGTGCTGCCGGCGCCAGGTGTCGGCAGCAACCCCGGGCGGGGGCGGAGGCGGTGGCAGCGCCGGCACGACATCCCACACGTCGTAATTCCCCGACGGCAGCAGCAGCGCGCCATCGGGGGTGTTGTTCAGTGCTACGAGCACCGCGCGCATTCGCGGATAATCCAGATAGTCGGCGGCTGTCACGGGGTGCGCATGCCCGGTTGCCTGGGAGTAGAAGCGGCGCTCATCGACGATGCCGGAGTACGTGACGCGGGTGGCGTCGGCGCCCATCCCGGTGGAGTTGGCTGCCCACAGGGCCCACCCGGCCAGTGCCAGCCACAGCACGGTGGCCGCACCGGAGATCTTCCGGCCGGCCGGATGGCCCGGAACGGCGAATCGCCGGGCGGTTACCGGGAGCACGGCCACTGGAGCCAGCAGGCAGAACAACGGGGCCAGCAGAACCCGGCCATGCATGAAGTCACCCCCTTGACGAATCCAGTACAACGCCTGCAAAGCCCCACTGAGAAGCATGAACGCCACGACGGCCGGGGGACTCTGCACGCTGTGGGGCCGGCGGAGTCGGGGTCGGGCCACCACGATCGCCAGCGCGCTGACCAGCATTGCGGGTACCCACAGGGCGTAGGGTCCGGCGAAGTTGGCCAGATAGATCAGCCCCTGGTCCCACTTGCTGCCGGAGGCATCCTTGGCCAGCGCGGTCTGGGGCACCAGCAGCCCGTAGTACCCCATCCGGAAGATCTGGTAGCCCACCGGCAGCAGGCCGCCGGCTGCGATGATCAACATGCGCCGGCGCCAACCCGGAGCGGCCACCACCATCATCAGGAGCGCCAGACCGCCGATCAGCGCCAGCTCAGGGCGCACCAGCACGCTCAGCCCCGCCAGGAACGCCAACGCCGCGGAAAACCAGACCCGACCGCGCCGGGGCTGCTGGGACCAGCAGACCAACATCCACCACAGCAAGCCCAACCAAGCAGTGACCAGGCCATTCTCCAGACCCGAGGTGGCGAAGTCGCGCGCCGGCGGGATGGCGATATAGACCAGAACCCCGGCCGGCAGGAAGATCGCCGCCCCGTTGGTCAGGGCCGGAGCCCACAGCCGGGCCGCGCCGAGCATCATCATGGCGACGCCGGCGACGCTGAAGATCAGCGACAACGCCAGCGCCACATACTCCAGCCGGAGTGGCCCGCCGATGACACTGCCGAGATAGACCAGGTACGTCCACGCGGTTGAGGTGTTGGATTCCACCCGTTCGCCGGCGTTGAACACCGGGCCGTTCCCGGCCAGCAGGTTCCGGACGGTACGGAGCACGATCAAGCCGTCGTCGGCAATCCAGCGCCGCTGCCAGATGCCCCAGGACCACAACACCGATACCACCGCCACGCTTACCCACAGGCTTGCCCGGGTCGATGCGGGGTAGCGGAAAGCCGGCCAGCGACTCCGGGCCGCACCGGCTGGCGGGCTCAGCGGAGTCCGGTCAGCCAAAGATGACGGCGGCAACAACGGTTCCGATCCACAGCAGAGCGAGCATCTGCAGAACCCGATCGCGCAGGGCGATCTCCTCCGGTTCCCCGGCCAGACCCCCATCGACGTCCACCGCGTAGCGCAGGATCGCGACGGTGAAGGGAATCATCGACACCACAAACCACGATCCGGCGTTACCGTCGCGTTCGAAGGCCCACAATCCGTAGCAGACCACTACCGCCGTCGCTGACAGCGTCCACACGAAGGTCAGATACGTGCTGGTGTAACTCTCCAGCGACTTGCGGATCTTCGCGCCCGTTCGCTCAGCGAGTTGGAGTTCCGCGTAACGTTTGCCGGCCGCCATGAACAGCGACCCGAACGCCATCACCAGCAGGAACCACTGCGAGAGTGGGATACCGGCGGCCACGCCGCCGGCGATCGCGCGGATCAGGAAGCCCGAGGACACGATGCAGATATCCAGCACGGCTTGGTGTTTCAGGCCGAAGCAGTAGGCGAGCTGGATCGCCAGATAGACCGCCATCACCACAACGAGATGCGGGGTCAGCCATGCCGAGACCGCCAGCGAAGCGGCCGCCAGGGCGACCGCGATACCGTAGGCCATCCCGACGGGCAGGATCCCTGCCGCAATCGGCCGGTGCCGCTTGGTGGGGTGCTCCCGGTCGGCTTCCACATCGCGGGCGTCGTTGATCAGGTAGATGGACGAGGCCGCCATGCAGAACACCGCGAAGGCGATGGACACCTTGTAGAGGACCTCGAGGTAGTCATAGTGGGCCTCGCCGCCCAACGAGGCCAGCGGCGCCGCGAACACCAGCAGGTTCTTCACCCACTGCCGGGGCCGGACCGCCTTGACGATTCCTGCGAACAGGTTGCTGGGCGGGCCGGTGACCGTGGTCTCACTCATGATCGCTCACTTTGCCCTCTCCCGGTCCGCTCCGGCCCGCTGCCCCCGAAACGCGTCGTCACCCCCGCGACTGCCGCGCCGACGCCGATCCCGGCGAGAACGTCGGTCGGATAGTGCACACCGAGCACCAGCCGCGACAGCGCCATCAGCGGCACCACCGCCAAGGGCAGCGGTGACCGGGTGGCCCGGCACAGCAGAATAGCGGCGGCGGTGCTCGACGTCGCGTGCGCCGACGGAAAGCTCAGCGAACTGGGTGTGTCCACGTTCACCGCGACGTCAGGGTGATGCGGGCGCCGGCGCCGCACCGCGAGCTTGATCACGATCGCGGCGGCGTGCGCGGCGACGGCCCCGATGCCGACCAGCAGCCAGTCCCGGCGGCGACGGCGGGCCAGCAGCGCACCGACCCCGCCCAGCGCCAACCATCCGGCCGCGTGCTCGCCGAAATGCGACATCGCCCGCGCGACGGCGAGCA
>JAGQTS010000140.1 GCA_020438895.1 Mycobacterium sp. | reverse complement strand
CCGTTGGGCACCAGATAGGTCCAGGCCAGCCGAGCGCCGACACTCAAGGCGAGCACACCTGGCGCGAACCGGGTCAGCAAGTTCGCGACTCCGGCCGGTGGCTGGTAACGCACCCCGACGACGGTATCCGGTCACCGCCCGTCATCGCTCCCGTAACGGTTGAATAAAAGCCACACGTGTCACTCTGGATTACTTTCACCACACCCATAACGTCTGCGTCAGACCAATCGCCGAAGGAGTGGGAGCACCATGTCACGGTTTGTAAAGCTGTTCGCCGCCAACACAATTGCGGCCGCCGGGCTGTGCTCGGCCGCCCTCGCCATGAGCGCGTCCGCGGCCGCGGACCCGGTCGTGCCGCCGGCAGTGCCGGCCATCCCGCCGGCTCTGGGGATGATCCAGCAGTTCGCGACCAACCCGGCCAGCATGGGGGCGGTCCTGCAGACCGCCGCCACCGCGCTGGGTGGGGCCTCGCAGATCATCGGGGGGCCCGCGACCTCGACACTGCCGATCTCGCCGATTCCCGGTGCGCCCGGGACCGCACCGGTGCCCGAACCGGCAGCCACCCCGCCGGTGGGACCGGGGGCCGCGCTGGTCCCGTTGCTCAACCAACTCGGCGTGCCGGCCAACTTGGCCAACCTGACTCCCGCGTCGATGCCGTTCCCCGTCCAGATCGGAGACAACATCGGCATCGCCCCGGCCCCGCCCGCTGCTCCGGTGACCACCCCCATCGCGACGGCGCCGCTGCCGCCGGCCCCGCCGACGGGTGGAGTGGCCAGCCCGCTCCCACTGCTCGACGCGCTGCCCTGAACGCCTCCTGACTGCCGTACGCCTGACCAACGAGGGAGTTACCCGTGCTGGACATCGCCAAACTGAACACCGGCCTCACCGCCGTGTGTGCGGCCGCGGCCGTGATCGCCTCCGTGGCGACCTGCCCGGTGGCGGCAGCCGACCCAACGATCCCGCTCGATCCGGGTCAGCTGCCCGGGCTGGAGGCCGTCCAGAGCCTCAGCCCGGTTGTCCAGGCGGCAGCGGCCAATCCCGCCTCAGCCCAGGAGTTACTGCTGGCAGCGGCTTCCCAACTGGCTGGCAACGCCACCACCCCGGAGGGGTCGATGGCGCTGGCCCAGGCGGTCACCCGCTTCGTCCAGGAGGGCGGGGCCGCCGGTCCGGCGTTGAACCCGCCGTCGGCGGCGGTGTCCCAGCAGGCCATGGCCGGCCCCGCGCACGGCACCGCACCACTGTTGACACCCGGTCCCGGCAACGGGCCCATTCCACTCGAAAAGCACGTCCCGGCCCCAGGCGCACTTCCGGGCACCGAGGCACACCTACCCGCCGGGGTGAACCCGGAGCACGCTGTTGGGCCCGCACCGGAGGCCGTTCCCGCTCCCAGCACAGCCCCCGGCGCGATGCCCGAGATCGCCGTTCCGGTCGCCGTTCCGGTCGCGAATGCGGCCGGCAACGCTCCGGCACCGGCTCCCGTCCCGGCTCCCGTCCCGGCTGCCGCACCGTCGTTCGACCCCAACAGCCCGCCGACGCAGGACTTCATGTATCCGTCGATCAGCAATGGCTGCCTCAAGGATGGCGGAAACGTCATCGCCACCGCGATTTCGGTGGCCGGGCCGGCCAAGATCCCGACCCCGGGTCCGGGCCCCGGGCAGACGGCCTACGTGTTCACCGCGGTGGGCACGCCCGCACCGGCAGCAGAGCAGAAGCTTCCGCTCAACGTCACCTGGGTCAACCTGACCACCGGGCGTTCGGGCAGCGCCACCCTCAAACCCAACCCGGAGATCAACCCCCAGGGACCGACCACCCTGACCGCGATCGTCGACACCGGCTCTGGCTCCATCATGTCGACGATCTTCGGGCAGGTCACGACCCTCGACAAACAGTGCACGTTCATGCCGACCATCGGCTCCAGCGTGGTGCCCTGACCGTGAACTCGCCCGGCTAGGCTGGCGTCCATGGAGCCGTTCGCGGCACTGGAAACCCTCATGCTGGCCGCCGAAAAGCTCGGCAGCCCAATGCATGTCGGCGTGCTACTCATCCTGTCGCCGCCACCGGATGCCACCCCGAAGTACGTCGACACCCTCTACCGGGAGAGCCTGACGGCACCCGATGACGTCGATCCACGACTGCGCCGGTTCCCGCACCGCGGCGTGGACACCGGCGGGGTGTGGGTGTGGCGCCAGGCCGCCGAAGTCGACCTGCACCGCCATCTCCACCGGACGACCCTGCCGTCCGGATCCGGGCTGGCCGAACTGTGGGAGTTGGTCTCCGAACTGCACAGCGAGCGCTTGGATCTGGCCGCGCCACTGTGGGCAAGCTGGCTGATCGACGGCTTCGACGAGGGCAGGGCGGGCGGAGCATTTGCGCTCTACATCAAAGTGCACCACACCCTGATCGACGGCGTCGGCGGCGTGCAGATGATCGCCGACACGATGTCCCCCGACCCGGACCGTCGCGGAATGCCGCCCTTCTACGTCGATAGACATGCTCCTGAGCCCACCGAAGCCGAGGGCTCCGGGCGCAGATTCTTCAGACCGCTGGAAGGTATTCGAGCGATCACGGAGACCGCCGCCGCAGCACTGGATCTGACCCGTCGGGTGGCTGCGGCCGAGCTCACCAATTTCATCGGCGGGCTTACCAGCGACGCGGTGGTCGGCCCATTGGCCGCTCCGCGGACGCGCTTCAACACCAGGCTCGGCCCCCGACGAGCGGCCGCCGGAACGAGTGTGAGCAGGGAAAGGATCGGAGCCATCCGCCGGGCGGCGGGGGTGACGACCAATGATGTGATCACCGCGGTGATCTCCGGAGTCCTGCACCAGTGGTTGAGCCAGGTCGGTGAGCTTCCGCGGCGATCGCTGGTGGCGATGTGCCCGGTATCGGTCCGCCCCCGGGACTCCAGCACCAGCGGAACGAACGGCAACCGATTCGGGCTCGGGCTGTGCCCCCTGGGTACCGACCTCGACGACCCCGCCGCGCGCCTGGCGCTGATCCACGACGCGATGTCACGCATCAAACATCAGGTTGCCGAGCGCGGAGCCAATGCGACACTGGCCGTGATGGGGCCGGCAATCGGATCGACCGTTCTGTTGCCGCTCCTGCCGTTCGGCGGGGTGATACCACCGAGCTGCAACCTGGCGATCTCCAATGTGCCCGGCCCCGCCGAGCACATCTACTACAACGGCGCGCGTCTCGACGAGATCTACCCCGTGTCCTCGGTGTTCGACGGGATGGGGCTGAACGTGACGGTCTGTTGCTACGCCGACCGGGTCGAGGTCGGCTACGTGACCGACGCGGAGTTGATGGACGACATCGGCGTCCTGGTGCCGCTCACCCACGCCGCAGTCACGGACCTGGAGGCGGCGGTCGGGATCAGTACGCCATGAACAGGATGTGCTCGCGTTCGTACTGCATACCGGGGTGCGCATCGGCCAGGTGTTTCTGCGCCAATTCGACCAGCTCGTCCTCGTCCTTGCCCTGGATCGCCTCGCCGCACGGACAGTTCAGGTGTGTCTTCACGTTGACTCCTTAGCCGATTTTGCAGCCGATTTTCCAGCCGATCTCGCTGCCGTCTTCATCTTCTTCTTGTACGCCCGCACCTGCTCCAGCGTGCCCTTGTCCACCACATCGGCGATGGACATCCGGGCATCGGGATCGCCGTAGTCCCCGGCCGCCTCCCGCCATCCTTCCGGATTGGCCCCGTACTGCTTTCCCAGCAATGCCAGAAATATCCGCGCCTTCTGCAGCCCGAAGCCCGGCAGCGACGTGAGCCGACGCAACACCTCGGTTCCGTCGGGTTCGCCCATGGTCCAGATAGCGGCAGCATCACCGCCGTAGTCGTCAACCACGGTTCGCGCCAGTTTCTGCAACCGCTTGGCCATCGACCCCGGAAAACGATGTACTGCAGGGCTTTTCGCACAAATCTCAGCAAACTTCGCGGGGTCGTAACCGGCGATCTCAGCCGGCTCCAGACCGCCCAGCCGGTCGGCGAGTTTACGCGGACCGGCAAAGGCGGTCTCCATCGGAATCTGCTGATCCAGCAGCATGCCGATCAGCAAGGCGAACGGGTCGTCCTCGAGTAACTGGTCGGCCTCAGGATCCTGGGTGAGACAAAGTCTGCTCGTGCCTGGTCTGCCCGTGCCTGGTTTGCCCGTGCCTGCTCTGCCCATGACTGCCATTTAACACATACCCGCCCCGCAGCGGTGCCGACGGATTCAGCCGCCGCTCTTTCGGCGGAATTCACGTCGATTGCCGGCCGGACCGTGTGCACGGGACTGCGCAGCGCTGCCGCCATGGTGCGGCCCGGCGCCGGCGCTCCTGGTTTGTTTCCGCTCAAGGGCGTCGCGGAACTTGCGCTTACTCTCCGCCAACTCGTCCGGCCGACCCGCTCCCGGATCGTCGGACGTAGATTCCTTTTCGTCCTCAGACGCTGGCTCGGCCATGACTGAAGGTTACCGCCGGACCTGAGACTGTGGACAGCACGTGGGTGGCTCGGGTCACCGCAACCCGGGCGGCATGCCGTACAGATGCGCGATCGGCATCCGGAGCAGCACCCGACGATCGGTCACCATCGCCCTCCGGTAGTCGTCCCAGTCGGGATGTTCGCCCGCGATGGCGCGGTACAGCGTGATCAGGGCTTCCACGGTGTCGTCATAGGGGTCTGCCGCCGGCGGCGTCAGCGTGACATCACCCTCAGCCACCGCATAGGACCAGCCGTCATCACTGCTTACCAGCAGCGAAGCCCGCGGATCGCGGCGCAAGTTGCGCGTCTTGGCCCGCGGCTCGGTGATCGACACCTCAATCGAGGTGGCCCGAGGGTCGAAATGGTAGGTGACGTTGGACAGTTGGGGCCGACCATCGCGCTTGAGCGTCGCCAGCACTCCCAGGGAGTTATCGGCGATCAATGCCAGGAGTTTGTCGTCGAACACCCGCCGGGTCATGGTGACGAGCCTACGTCGGTAGCGTTGCCCCGGTGAAGACGTACGCGACGCTGCAACGGTGAAGACGTACGCGGCTTTTCTGCGCGGCGTCAACGTGGGTGGGGTGAACCTCAAGATGGCCGATGTGTCAGCAGCCCTGAGTTCCGCAGGGTTCACCGCTGTGCGCACCATCCTCGCCAGCGGCAACGTGGTGCTCACCACACCCCGCGACGCGCGGGGTGTCCGCTCCACGGCCGAGACCATCCTGCGTCGCGAGTTCGGCTACCAGGCTTGGGTCCTGGTGTACGAGATGGCGACACTGCAATCGATCGTCGACGGCTACCCGTTCGAACCCGAGGTCTACGGCCACCATTCCTACGTGACGTTCGTCTGCGACCCGGTCGCCCTCGACGAACTGGCCGGATTGGCCGCCACGGCCGGCCCGGGCGAGAGCATCACCCGCGGCGACGGCGTCATCTATTGGCAGGTTCCCCGCTCGATGACGTTGGCCTCCGCCATGGGCAAGACAATGGGAAATAGCCGCTACAAGTCGTCGACCACCACCCGCAACCTGCGCACCCTGGGCAAAGTCCTCCGCGGGTAGGTTGAGCACGTGACCGATCGCCACTCCGATCCCGCTGCCCTCACCGGTGTCTCCGAGACTGCGCTGTTGACCCTGAACGGCCGCGCCCACCAGGCGGAGGTGCCCGAGGCCATCATCTCCGATCCGATGGCGATTACGTTGCGCGATGCGCTTGCGGCGAGTTCCGGTGTCGACTACGCGAAATTCGGGCGCCGCGGTCAGGAGATGGCGCTGCGTTCGTTGGCCGTGGACCGCTGCACCGTCGAGTACCTGCGAAGCCATCCGAAGGCGACCGTGGTGGCGCTCGCCGAAGGTTTCCAGACCAGCTTCTGGCGCATCGACGCTGTCGTCGCCGACCCGCAGTTCCGGTGGGTGTCGGTGGATCTGCCGCCGGTGATCGAACTGCGCGAACGGTTGTTACCCGCGTCACCGCGTATCACCAACCTGGCCCAGTCGGCATTGGACTACAGCTGGATGGACCGCATCGACACCGAGCACGGGGTGTTCATCACCGCCGAGGGCCTGCTGATGTACCTGCAGCCCGAGCAGGCGATGGATCTGATTCGCCAGTGCGCCAAGCGCTTCCCGGGCGGCCGGATGTTCTTCGACCTCCCGCCCACGGCCGTCAAGAGGCTTGCCCCCAAGGGCATCCGCGCGTCCCGGCAGTATCGGGTGCCGCCGATGCCGTTCAGCCTCTCGATCAACCAGTTGCGTGCCCTGGTGGGCACGGTCCCCGGGCTGACCACCGTCACCGATGTCCAGATCCCGGCCGGCCGGGGATTCCTGTTCGGCAAGGCCTTTCCGGCCCTGTGGCGGTTCGGGCCGGCTAAGCCGTTCCGCGGGGTCTACGCACTGCTGGAGTTCGGACCGCCGAACGCAGCGTCGATGTAACCCACCGCCCGATCGCGGTCCAGCCCCAGGGAACGGGCCGTGTCGGCGTAGGCCCGCGCGGCAGCCGTCATCCGAACGTCCGTGGGATTGGAACAGGCAACGAAGGTGCCCCGCCGACCGCGGGTCTCCACCACGCCGGCGGTCTCCAGCTCCCGGTAGGCGCGGGCAACGGTATTCACCGCGAGACCCAGTGTGGCCGCCAGTTCCCGGACCGTGGGCAGCCGGGTTCCGGCCGGAAGCCGTCCATCATGCACCGCAGCGGTGATCACCCGCCGCACCTGATCGAAGGGCGGCGCGCCCGACGCCGCGTCTATCGTCAGCCGTTCAGCGAGCCATTCCACTCGTCCTTACTATCACCGTGACCGGCTATGTTTGGCGGATGCGTATCGCCGTACTCAGCGGGGCCGGCATCTCCGCCGAGAGCGGGGTGCCCACATTCCGCGATGACGAGACCGGATTGTGGGCGAAATACGATCCCTACGAGTTGTCCAGCACCGACGGCTGGCAGCGCCACCCCGAACGGGTGTGGGCGTGGTACCTGTGGCGCCACCACCTCGTTCATGAGGTGGCGCCCAACGATGGTCACCTCGCCGTGGCGCAGTGGCAGGACTTCGCCGATGTCACGGTCATCACTCAGAACGTCGATGATCTCCACGAGCGGGCCGGCAGCCGGGAGGTGCATCACCTGCACGGCAGTCTCGCCGAGTTTTGGTGCGACACCTGCGGTTCTCGCTACCACGGGCCGCTGCCGGACATGCTGGAGCCGGAACTGGAGAAGATGCCGCCGTCATGCGAGTGTGGCGGGCTGATCCGTCCCGGAATCGTCTGGTTCGGTGAGGCGCTGCCGGACGTACCCTGGCGGGCCGCGGTGGAGGCGGTCTCCACTGCCGACATCGTCGTGGTGGTCGGCACATCCGGCATCGTCTACCCCGCGGCGGGGCTACCCGATGTGGCGCTGGCGCAGGGAGCGGTGGTGATCGAGGTCAATCCCGAACCGACCCCGCTGTCCTCGTCGGCCACCCTGAGTATCCGGGCAACCGCGGGATCAGCTCTACCGGGGCTGCCGCAACGGTTACCGGGGCTGTTGGAGAACCGGCCTGATTAGGCGGCCTTGACCGCGCGTCCGAGTGCAACTTCGGCGACCGGGAACGGTACCCACGCCGGGAACGTCATCTGATGGCGCACGGCTTCGACGCTGAAACCCGCACCGACGATGGCGTTCTCCGTGTGACGGTGGGTGTGGCAGTTCCCGGATAACCGCGGCCAGAAGGTGGCGTCGGCAAGCCGCTGCACCGCCCCGCGCCAGCCCGGGCTCGCGACATGCTCGAAATAGCGCAGTTCACCTCCGGGCCTGAGAACCGAATTGAGCTGCCGCAGAACAGCTCCCGGATCCTTGACCGAACACAGCACCAGCGAGCACACGACGGCGTCGAACTCCCCGCCGTCGGTGAACCTCTCGACGGTTCCAGTATCGAGCGTGACCGGTATCGGCGCTGCGGAAGCCGCGGCTGCGGCCAGGGCCGCGAACCTGCGCTCGGGCTCTACCGCCACCACCTCGGTCACCGTGTCGGGGTAGAACGCGAAGTTGGT
>JAGQTS010000139.1 GCA_020438895.1 Mycobacterium sp. | reverse complement strand
TCTGCCTCGATCGGATCACCGAGGATGGTGCCGGTGCCGTGCGCCTCGATGTAATCGACGGTGCGGGGATTGATCCCGGCGTCGCGGTAGGCCTTGCGTAACACCTCGGCCTGAGCATCGGGGTTGGGTGCAAGCATCCCGTTGGAACGTCCGTCATGGTTGATGGCACCGCCGGCGATGACGGCGATGATCTCGTCGCCGTCGCGACGCGCGTCAGCGACGCGTTTGAGGACCAGCATGCCGCCGCCCTCGGAACGGGCGTAGCCGTCGGCGTCGGAGGAGAAGGACTTGATCCGGCCGTCGGCGGCCAACACCCCACCGACCTCGTCGAAACCCAGAGTCACGGCAGGGGTGACCAACGCGTTGACGCCACCGGCTACCACCACGTCGGCCTCGCCGGAGCGAAGCGCCTGGACGCCCTGGTGGACGGCGACCAGCGATGACGAACACGCGGTGTCCACCGCCACCGATGGACCGCGGAAGTCGTAGAAGTAGGACACCCGGTTGGCGATGATCGAACTGGCGGTGCCGGTGATGGCGTACGGGTGCGCCGTACGCGGATCCATCATGGCCAGATAGCTGTAGTCGTTGGTGGAGCTGCCGACGTACACCCCGACGCTTTCACCGCGCAGGCTGGAGGCCGGGATGCGCGCGTTCTCCAGTGCCTCCCAGGTGAGTTCCAGAGCCATCCGCTGCTGCGGATCCATGTTGTCGGCTTCCATCTTCGACAGTGCGAAGAACTCGGCGTCGAACCCCTTCAGGTCCGTGAGGTAGCCACCGCGGGTCCGGGCCTTGGCGATGCGGTCCGCCAATCGCGGTTCGGTCATGAACTCGGCCCAGCGGCCCTCCGGCAGGTCGGTGATGGCGTCACGGCCCTCCAGCAGGGCCTCCCACATCGCGTCCGGCGTGGACATGTCTCCAGGGAAGCGGGTGGCCAGGCCCACGATGGCGATGTTCGCGATGCCTTCGTCGACCTCGCGGTCCCGGGTCCAGTCCTCGTCATCTCCGGTGGCCTCGGGCTCTGGTTCACCCTCGACGATGACCGTCGCCAGCGCCTCGATGGTCGGATGCCGGAAGGCCACGGTCGCCGTGAGGGTCACGCCGGTCAGATCTTCGATATCACTGGCCATCGCCACCGCGTCGCGGGACGACAGACCCAGCTCCACCATGGGAACGGATTCGTCGATCGAGTCCGGTGCCTGTCCGGTGGCGTTGGCTACCCAGGTGCGCAGCCACCGGCGCATCTCGTTCACCGTCATCTCGGTGCGGGGCGCGTTCAGATCGGGAGCGGGGGCCAGGATCAGCTCCTGGGTGGCGTCAGGTCCGGTGGCGTTGGGCTGGGCAGTCTCAGACATGGGTCCTTCGGGGTGCGGGGATCGCCTCGGGCGATCACCAGTGTGCGATCAGTCCGATGCGTCGGGGAATGCGTTCGCCGTTTTTCCGGAGCGCAGGCTGCCGTCGAGGTAGGCCGAACGACAGGCACGTCGGCCGATCTTGCCGCTGGAGGTGCGGGGAATCGCTCCAGCCGGGGTGAGCAGCACGTCGCGCACCGTGACGCCGTGCCGGACGGCGATGGCCGCGCGGATGGCATCGGCCACTTGGCTGATCTCCATCTTGTGTGAGCCGGGCGCCCTTTCGGCGACGATCACCAGCTGCTCGGAGGTGTCCGACGGGTCGCGCTTGAGACCTGCGTGGGAGTCGGCGAACACCTCGTCGGGTAGCTGGTTGGCAGGCACCGAGAACGCCGCGGCGAAGCCGGTCCGCACCGCCTTGCTGGCCTCCTGCGCGGAGAACTCCAAGTCCTGCGGATAGTGGTTGCGGCCGTCGATGATCACCAGGTCCTTGGTACGTCCGGTGATGTACAACTCGCCGTCGTGGTAGGCGCCGAGGTCGCCGGTGCGGACCCAGGTGGCGTCGTCTGCGGCACCCTCGGCGTGTGACGGGCTGGTCCTCGACTTCAGGGTGTTCTGGAACGTCTCGGCTGACTTCTCCGGCTTGTTCCAGTACCCGGTGCCCATGTTCTGGCCGCTGATCCAGATCTCGCCGATCTGACCGTCGGGAAGCTCGCTGGCGGTGTCGTGATCGACGATGACCGCCCACTCGCCGACCCCGACCTTGCCGGCACCGGCCTGAGCCACCGCCTTCGGGGAGTCGTCGGGAACCGGCACGAACCGGCCGACGTTCAACTCGTCGCGGTCGACGGAGATGATCGTCGGTTCGTCCGAGGACGGCGTCGTCGAGACGAACAGGGTGGCCTCGGCCAGGCCGTACGACGGCTTGATGGCCTTGGGCTGAAAGCCGAACGGCCCGAACGCCGTGTTGAACCGGGCGACCGTTGCCGCCGAGATCGGCTCGCTGCCATTGAGAATGGCCTTGACGTTGGAGAGGTCCAAGAGCTCTTCGCCGTCCTTGGGTACCCCACGGGCTGCGGCATGGTCGAACGCGAAGTTCGGGGCCACCGAGATGGTGCCGCCGGTGTCGCCGGGCTGCCGGGCGATCTCGCGCATCCAGCGGATCGGGCGCCGGACGAACGCCGCCGGGGTCATGAAGGTGAAGTAGTGGCCGATCATCGCCGGCAGCAGCGCGGTCACCAGCCCCATGTCGTGGAAGAACGGCAGCCAGGACACCCCACGGTCGGCTTCTTCGCCCTCCAGTGCCTCGATCACCTGGACGACGTTGGTGGCCAGGTTGAGATGGGTGATCTGGACGCCCGTGGGAATCCGGGTGGAACCGGAGGTGTACTGCAGGTAGGCGATGGTGTCCTCGTTCACCACCTGGGTGTGTTCCCAGGTGGCTCCCACCTCGACGGGAACCGCGTCGACGGCGATGACACGCGGACGTTCCTTGGCCGGCCGGGAACGGAAGAATTTGCGCACCCCTTCAGCGGCCTCGGTGGTGGTCAGAATCGCCGCGGGCTGACAGTCGTCGAGGACGGCGTGCAATCGGCCGACGTGACCCGGCTCCGCCGGGTCGAACAGCGGTACCGCGATCCGGCCGGAGTACAGCGTGCCGAAGAACGCGACGAGATAATCCAGGTTCTGCGGACACAGGATCGCCACGCGGTCGCCCGGCTCGGTGACCTGCTGCAGCCGAGCGCCAACCGCCCGGTTGCGCGCCCCGAATTCGTTCCAGCGCAGTTCACGGGCGATTCCATCGCGTTCGGTGGAGAAGTCCAGAAACCGATAGGCCAGCTTGTCCCCGCGCACCTTGGCCCAGCGCTCGACGTGCTTGACCAGGCTGGCACCTTCGGGGAAGGTGATCCGCCCGTCCTTGATGAACGGGTTATGGAACGGCATACCACTCTCCTGTCAGACCGCGGTCTCTGGCGGGTCTGTCGCGCCCCGGCGGCGGGTTCCGGTTCTCGTCGTGTCGTGTCCGCAAACCTCACGGATGGTACCGACGTGCGGGCGACCACGGTTGGCCCGAGCGGATCGGTCATGCCGACCAAGCCGCCCGCCGGACCGGTTTCTCGGCCCTTATTGTCCTCTTAATGTTAGGCGGCGGGGCCATCTTGACCAAATTGCCGTGCCGTGGATACGAGAACGCAATACCGGGTCAACCGTGCGGCGGCCGGGGGGCGTTCTCAACCAGGCCCCGAGCCCAGTTCAGCGCCCAGGCCGTGGCGGGTTCGCCGTCGAGGTTCCAGAACTGTGGGGTGTTGTAGAAAGCGTGCACGGGTTGCCCGGCCCCGCCTGCCAGAACGCCCAGAGTCTCCGGCAGGTTGGCGATGTTGAACGCAGACTGAGGTGCGGCGCAGATCAAGTCGCCCGCCGCGCAGATCTGGTAGGTCCTGTTGTTCAACGCGCCGAAGCCGCCCGGACGCTCGCCGCTCATCGTGAGCCCCAGAACGGAGAGGGTGGGAACCTCGTGCAGGGTGATCTCCGCGCCCTGCCCGGGCGGGTTGGGGCCGACCTCCTGCCCCACGCCGGGCTGCCGCCGTCCATCGGCGATCAGCGTGACGCCGAGGACAAGATCCTCATCGACCGGTCCGCGGCCGTTGCCGATGTCGCTGGCGAGGTCGCCGGCGATCACCGCGCCCTGGGAGAAGCCGATCAGGACGTAGCTGGTCAGGGGGCAGCGGTCGTTCATCTCGGTCATCGCCCGCACCGCCGCCCGGGTGCCCTCCGCCCGGCTGTCGTTGTAGGACATCTGCTCGTCCGCGGAGAGCGGGTTATGGAACTGCGCGGTATACGGGACCGTGTACACCTGCAGTCGGTCGGGGCCGAACTCAGCGGAAATCGGACGGGTCACATTGAGCAGCAACGCGATCGGGAACTGTCCGGGATTGAGGGGATCGTCGGTCGGTGAGGACTCCCAGGTGCCCGGAATCGCGATCATGGATACGTCGGGGCAACTGGCGTCCTGAAACGCCGGCCGGGGCTTCTTGCCCGGCTGGGTCGTCGTTGGCGGGACGGCGGTGGGGGGGATCGCCGTTGTCGACGGTTCCGGACGGCGGATCACGATCACGATGATCGCCACCACGAGGCCGACGACGACGGCCACCGCCCCGGCGGCGATCAGTGCGAGGAGGCGGTGCCTTCTGCGACGACGGGCGCCGGCCGCACGGGCCGAGGACTTACTCTGGGTCTTGCGCGATTGACCACGTGCCATGGCTCAGCAGAGGAATTCGGTCGCGATGCGCATGTAGGCGGCGACGGCGGTGTCGGCCTGGACGTCCGGGGGGGACTGGGAGGAAACGTGGGCATCGGCGACATCGCTGCGGACCATCGGCGCGACGTAGTCCCACACCGCCTGATCGCCTTGGCCGGCCGCCCGCGCCTGGCAGACGTAGGAGCCGATACTGAGCGCCCGCAATTCGCTGGACGGATGCACACCGGCGCCGGAGAGCGCCTTGAGGTAGCCGCGTTGGGCGTCAGTCAGCTCCAACTGGGCCGACTTGGCGGCGGTGTCCGGGGAGGCCGCCACATCGACGCCCTGGCTCTGATCCCCGAAATCGGCGGTCTTCTCAGCGGGTGCGGCAACGGTGCTCATGAGATCCGCTGCCGTGGTACACGCGGCTAGGAGTCCGGCGGCGGGAACCACCAACGCGGCCGTCAGCAGAAGCGAACCGGAACGGCCCCAGGCAGCGCGCGGTCGCGCTATGGGTTTGCTGCGCTCAGCGCTGCCCGGCCGTGACACACTCCACAGGGTACCGGTCACCGGCCAATGGTCCGAGTCCACCGGATTGCGGGTGGCTAACGGTTTGGCGGTACGAACCCGGGCCGCTGGCCGACGTTGTCGGCGAACGGTGCCGCTCACGAGGGACAAACGGGGCCTAGTTGAGCGCCGCCGCCATGTCACTGGCCATCGGCGCCAGTTGCCCGGCCCAAGTACCCCAATCGTGGTTACCCCCGCCAGTCAGGTTGAAGTGACCGTTACGGCCGCCCAGCGCCCGGTAATGGGCGTAGAAGATGCGGCTGCTGCCCTGGGCCTCGGCGCATGCGCCGACCATTGCCGCGGGGTCCGAGCACGTCATCGTGATCGGGCTGTAGACCCACAGGCG
>JAGQTS010000138.1 GCA_020438895.1 Mycobacterium sp. | reverse complement strand
AAGACAGCTGCGAAGAAGGCTCCGGCGAAGAAGACCGTGGTGAAGAAGACCGTCGTGAAGAAGACCGTCGCGAAGAAGACTCCCGCCAAGGCCGCCGTCCGCAAGGTTGCGGCCAAGAAGGCACCTGTCTCGAAAGCGCCCGCCAAGAAGGCTCCTGCCAAGAAGGGTCGGCGCTAAGTCCTTGCAGTGACGCGCCGCGGACCGGATGTGGTCCGCGGCGCGTCCGTATTTCTACGGTGATTTGGTGGCAAGGGGGCTGGCCATGTGGTCTGCGGCCACCACGCGGCCACCGGCGAGGGACAGCACCCAGGTGCTGCCCTTACGGTTGCGGGACTTATCGGGCTTCACCCCATCGCGCTGACACCACCAGTCGATGAGATAAGGGATGACTTTCCCCTGGGTGCAGATGACCGGTGTCCCGCCGAGGGCGGCGATGGCCAGCACGCGATCGTGGGCGGCGCGCGGATCCGAAGCGTAAGCCTCCTCGGTGAGAGCGGGCTCCATCGAGATCGGTACCTCGATGTCGAGGGCCAGCAGTTCCACCGTCTGTCGGCACCGCACCCGGTCGGCGGCATGGACCGACGATGCACCGAACGCTCGCAGCTGGGGAACCAGCGATTTCGCCTGAGCGCGGCCTTTGGCATCGAGCGGACGCAACCGATCGTCACCGCGGTAGCGGGCCCTGCGGCCGGCTGATCCGTGTCTGACGATCAGCATCGTCTGGGTGGCCGCCGGTCGCTTCGCGAACCGGCCCAGCATCTTTCGGTCCAGGGAATAAGACAACTTCTTTCTGGCATCCGCGATCGACAACCAGCGCAGTTCATCGGCCTCGGCGTTCGGCAGAAATTCGCCACCGCGGGCCCTGGCGGCCCAGTAGTCGACCACTTTCGTGCCGATGCCGATCGGGTAGCTGACCCTGCCGAGACGTCGACCCAGGTACGCCGATTGACCTGTTTCCTCGAGGATTTCGCGTACCGCTGCCACCGGTGAGATCTCGCCGGGGTCGAGTTTTCCCTTCGGCAGCGACCAGTCGTCGTAGCGAGGTCGGTGGATGACCGCGATCAGGGGCGTCTCGGATCTCTCGTCGGGTCGCCACAACACGGCGCCTGCGGCCGGCACCACCTTGCCGGCCTTTGACTTCGAGGAACCCACCTCAGCTGGACCGGTGTTTTTCCATGAGCCACACCTGGTGGTCGCGAACCTCTCGGCCGTCTTGAGGTGAGGCCGTCCAGTTTCCGTCGGCGCCCAGTTCCCAGCATCTCGTCGAGGGATTCATCGCTGAGTCGAACACCTCGTCGAGGTAGTCGGTCAGCCGGCGTTCCCGGACTTGAGCCATCACCTCTACTCGGCGATCGAGGTTGCGGTGCATCATGTCCGCACTGCCGATCCAGAACTCGTCGATCGCGGTGAAGTGCATCACCCGGGAATGCTCGAGGAACTCCCCGAGAATCGACCGGACGGCGATGTTCTCCGAGAAACCCGGGACACCCGGTCGCAACGCACAGATCCCGCGCACCACCACTTCGACCCGGACACCGGCCTGGGAGGCGCGGTAGAGGCCGTCGATGATCTGCTCGTCGACGATCGCGTTGGCCTTGAATCGGATTCGCCCCGGCCTGCCGGCGCGGTGCGCCTCTACCTCTCGGGCGATGCGGTCCAGCAGGCCACGGCGGATCCCGTGCGGGGCCACTAAAAGGTTGCGGTAGCTGACTTTTCGCGAGTATCCGGTCAACGAGTTGAACAGATCGGTGAGATCGGCACCGATATCGGGTGCTGCGGTCAGGAGGCCCACATCTTCATAGAGCCGTGCGGTTTTTGGGTTGTAGTTGCCGGTGCCGATGTGGCAGTACCGCCGGATGGTCGCACCCTCCCGGCGAACCACCAGACAGGTTTTGCAATGCGTCTTCAGACCTACCAGCCCGTACACGACGTGTACCCCGGCATCTTCAAGGGCGCGCGCCCATTTGATGTTGGCCTGCTCATCGAAGCGCGCCTTCAGCTCAACCAGTGCCACCACCTGCTTGCCCGCGTCGGCAGCCTCGATCAGTGCGTTGACGATGGGAGAGTCACCCGAGGTGCGGTACAGCGTCTGCTTGATGGCCAACACGTCGGGATCGGCGGCCGCCTGCTCGATGAATCGCTGCACACTGGTGGAGAACGACTCGTAGGGGTGGTGAACCAGGACGTCACCCTCGCGCAGGGTGGCGAAAATGCTCTTGCCCTCCCGGTCTGCAAACGCGGCCGGGGTGGTCGGCACATAGGGACGTTCCTTGAGCGCGGGCCGGTCGACGGCGTAGACCTGCCACAGCGACTTGAGGTCCAACAACCCTGGGACCTGCACCACGTCGCCGGGGTCGACGTCGAGTTCGCGCAACAGCAGGCCGAGCATGTGTTCACTCATGTTGTTGGACACTTCGAGGCGCACCGGCGGGCCGAAGCGGCGTTTGGCCAGTTCCCTTTCCAGGGCTTGCAGCAGGTCCTCGTCGCGGTCCTCGACGTCCATGTCGGCGTTGCGGGTGATCCGGAAGGCGTGCCTCTCGACGATCTCCATCCCGGGAAACAGCGCGGGCAGGAACGCGCCGATCAGTTCCTCCATCGGCAGGAAACGGACGGTCTCTCTGCTGCCGCCTTCAAGGCCTTCGGTCCGATCGAGGCGAACGAATCGGTCCACGTTGTCGGGAACCTTGACCCTGGCGAAGTGCTCTGTGCCGTCTTCGGGAGACTTCACCGTGACGGCCAGGTTCAGGCTGAGCCCGCTGACGAATGGGAACGGGTGGGCCGGATCGACGGCCAACGGCGTCAGCACCGGGAAGACCTGGTCATTGAAGTACTTCGAGAGCGGGGCGCGTTCGGTGTCGGACAGATCGCTCCACCGGACGAAGGCGATGCCTTGGTCGGCCAGTGCCGGGCGCACCGACTCCATGAAGACCTGTGCGTGGCGGGTTGCCAACTGCTGGGTGCGTTCACCGATCCGGCGCAGCTGCTCGCGCGGCGTGAGGCCGTCGGCGGAGCGCACCATCAGACCCATCTCGTCGCGCCGCTTCAGCCCCGCCACCCGCACCATGTAGAACTCGTCGAGATTGGATGCGAAAATCGCCAGGAACTTTGCCCGTTCCAGCAGTGGTAGCGACGTGTCGGCCGCCAGGGCAAGGACCCGGGCGTTGAAATCCAGCCAGCTCAGCTCGCGGTTGAGGTAGCGGTCGTCGGGAAGCGGGTTGTCCACGGCCGCTGTTGTGGCGGCCGGCGGAGCCTCCGGTGATCGGTCGGGTAGCGGGCCGTCGGCGGGCGACGTCTGCCCCTGAATCTCCGTCTCGGTCATGGGCTCATCATTCCTCATCGCCCCCGCCGGCGGCCGGTTGCGGGGGAATATCCGGTGAACGTTCCGTGCAGCCCACGACCCGGCTGGTGGCATCGCCCAGGCCGAGTCGTCGGGCATGGTCGAGATCAGCGGGTGTGTCGATATCACAGCGCAGGCCGGGCCAGTCGCCGCTGAGTTCCACTGCGCCATCTTCGCGGTGGCGCTTGGCAGATTCGAACCCGAACCGGGGACGCACCGGAATGCCGAAGGCGAACAGCGCCGCTGTTCCGTCACCTTGACGATCGGCGACCAGACTTGTCGGGTGCGACCGTGCCGCCTCGATCGCACGGTTCAGCTCAGCGGTCCGAAGCGAAGGTAAATCACCCTGCAGCACAACCACATTCGGCGTACGGGCCGAGACCACCCTGGCTGCTGTGACGATGGCGTTGTTCAGCGGATCGAGATGGCCCGGCGGAGTGGGATCGGCCAGCACGTCGGCGCCGAGCGCATCGGCGACGGCTGCTGCGGTCGGATCCGGTGTGACCACGGTCGCTGACCGCACTGCGTCGGCGCGGCGGGCGGCGGTGAGAGTATCGGTGAGCATGGCCAGCACCAGTTGCTCCCGGGCCGGCGCGGCGAAGGTGGGCGACAACCTCGTTTTGGCGGCGGGCAACAGTTTGACGGCGATGATCAACGCGACGTCAGGGGTACCGCCCATGGGCGTCATCCTGCCAGCGTTTCAGCGGTCAGGCGGCGCGCGACTAGGTTGGGCGGATGGGTAACTCACTGGGTACCGCGGCGGTGATGGGCGCCGGAGCGTGGGGAACGGTGGTGGCCAAGGTGCTCGCCGACGCCGGCAACGACGTCAGATTGTGGACCCGACGCTCCGAGGTCGCCGACGAGGTGAACGGCGCCCGGACAAACGCCGGCTATCTGCCCGACGTCGTGTTGCCCCCCGGAATCCGGGCAACCGCAGATCCAGCGGAGGCGCTGCACGGAGTCACGACGGTGGTGCTGGCGGTGCCGTCCCAGACATTGCGCGGCAATCTCGGGAACTGGAGCTCCTCGATTGCCGACGGCGCCACCCTGGTGAGCCTGGCGAAGGGAATCGAATTGGGCAGTCTGATGCGAATGAGCCAGGTCATCATCGCTGTCACAGGTGCCTCGCACAGTCAGGTTGCGGTGGTCTCCGGACCGAACCTCGCCGCGGAGATCGCCGCCGAGCAGCCTGCCGCGACGGTGGTGGCCTGTTCGGACTCCGGTCGGGCGGTCGCTCTGCAGCGCTCGCTGAGTACTGGTTACCTGCGCCCGTATACCAACGCCGACGTCGTGGGCACCGAGATCGGCGGTGCGTGCAAGAACGTCATCGCGCTCGCCTGCGGGATGGCGGCCGGGGTGGGCCTAGGTGAGAACACCGCTGCGGCAATCATCACCCGCGGCCTGGCCGAGATCATGCGACTCGGTATCGCCCTGGGGGCCAAGGCCACGACATTGGCCGGATTGGCCGGGGTCGGCGATCTGGTGGCGACGTGCACCTCGCCGCATTCGCGTAACCGGGCGTTCGGGTTGCGGCTGGGCCGCGGCGGATCCCTTGACGCAGCGCGTGAGGCGGTTGGAGGTCATGTCGTCGAGGGGGTTTCGTCATGCACCTCAATCCTGGCGCTGGCCGGAAGCTATGACGTCGAGATGCCGCTCACCGAAGCTGTGCACCGGGTATGCCATCAGGGGTTGTCCGTAGACCAAGCGGTTGCCTTGTTGCTCGGTCGCAGCACCAAACCGGAGTGAGCGCGATGAACGAACGACTCGGCGACTCCACCCGAACAGTCAAGGCTGTCGATGCCGAGGCGATCGCCGGACATCCCGTCGGAGGTGTGCCGGTGCCGGCGTCGACGTTTCACCTCTCGTCGGAGGAAGGCACCGAGTCGCACGTTTACGGTCGATACTCCAACCCGACCTGGACACAGCTGGAAGGCGCGCTTGCCCAGCTGGAAGGTGCCGCCACGGCATTGGCGTTCGGCTCGGGCATGGCTGCGGTGACCGCGGCCCTGCGAGTGCTTTCCGCACCCGGAACCGTCCTGGTCATTCCGGCCGACGGGTACTACCAGGTTCGGCGCTGGGCGCGAGAGAGCCTCGCCCCGTTCGGGGTCGTCATCCGTGAGGCGAGCGCAGCCCACCTGTATGACGCAGCCGGCGAAGCCGACGTCGTGCTGGCGGAGAGTCCGACCAATCCGGGTCTGGACGTCGTCGACCTGCACAGGCTGGCCGGGATCTGCCACCGGCGGGGGGCCAGACTGGTCGTGGACAACACCACGGCCACTCCGCTGGGCCAGCAGCCGCTCTCCCTCGGTGCGGATCTTGTGGTGGCCAGCGCAACCAAGTCGGTCGCCGGCCATAGCGACCTCATCGCCGGTTATGTCGCCGGCAGCCACCCCGAGCTGTTGGCGGCGGTGGAAGCCGAGCGGTTGCTGTCGGGGCCGATACTCGGCGCCTTCGAGGCGTGGCTCGCGCTGCGCAGCATCGGCAGTTTCGGCTTGCGGTTCGAGCGCCAATGCCAAAATGCCACCGCACTGGCTGCTGCGTTACGTACACACCCGTCGGTTCGGGCAGTGCGCTATCCGGGTCTGGCCGACGACCCTTCCTACCCGGTCGCCGCATCGCAGATGCGCCGGTTCGGGGCGCTGGTCGCGATCGAATTGGCCGACGCCGGCGCGGTCCACGCACTGGTCCGTCGCAGCGAACTGCTGGTCGCCGCCACGAGTTTCGGTGGTATCCACACCTCGGTGGATCGTCGTGCCCGCTGGGGTGACGACGTCCCTGATGGATTCGCCAGGATCTCGGCAGGTATCGAAGACACCGACGACTTGGTATCCGACGTGCTGGCGGCCCTTGGTTCGGTTGGGCTGTAGCGTGTCCTGTTTGTGACTGCACGCCCCGGCTCCCGGATCCGTGTGGCCGTCGTCTACGGCGGGCACAGTTCCGAGCATGCGATCTCTTGCGTGTCCGCCGGCAGTATCCTTCGCCATCTCGATCCCGGTCGTTTCGACGTGGTGCCGATTGGTATCTCTCGCGAGGGTTGCTGGCTGCGCACCGACGCCGATCCGGCCGAACTCGTCATCGCCGACGGGCGTTTGCCCGAAGTCAACGGCACGTCGGACTCCCCGTTGGCTGGTGTCGGTGAAATCCTTGCCGACGTGGACGTGGTCTTCCCGGTCCTCCACGGACCATACGGCGAGGACGGAACCATCCAGGGGCTGCTGGAACTGGCCGGGTTGCCCTATGTCGGGGCCGGGGTGTTGGCCAGTGCTGTCGGCATGGACAAGGAGTTCGCCAAGAAGATCCTTGCTGCCGCCGGATTGCCGATCGGGGACTTCGCGGTGCTCAGGCCCGGCCAGGATCGCCCGGAGGCCGCTGATCTCGCCCGGCTGGGCTTTCCGCTGTTTGTCAAGCCCGCGCGCGGGGGGTCGTCGATCGGGGTTTCCCGGGTCGCCGGCCCTGAAGGTCTCGCGGAGGCGATCGCCGAGGCGCGCCGGCACGATCCGAAAGTCGTCATCGAGGCCGCGATCCGCGGTCGGGAGCTGGAATGCGGCGTCCTCGAGTTCCCCGATGGCTCGGTGAAGGCCAGTACTGTCGGCGAGATCCGGGTGGCCGGGGTGGGCGTCTACGATTTCGAGACCAAGTACCTCGTTGACACCGCTGAACTCGACGTTCCCGCCGCTGTTGAACCCGAGACCGGGAATCTTCTCCGGGAACTGGCGATTCGGACCTTCCGCGCGCTCGACTGCCAGGGACTGGCCAGGGTCGACTTTTTCCTCACCGCCGACGGCCCCGTCGTCAACGAGATCAACACCATGCCGGGCTTCACCACCATTTCGATGTTCCCACGGATGTGGAGCGCCAGCGGCGTGGACTACCCGACACTGGTGGCCACGATGGTCGACACCGCCTTGGCCCGAGGCACCGGCCTGCGCTGATCGCCGGACGGCGCGTGCGTCGTTGTTCGGTTTACGGGTATTCACTGTTGTGATATCGCGCACAGCATCGTGAATAACCTTGACCGGGAGGTTTCTCAACAGCAACGGTGTACGTATGTTCACCGAAAATTCGGCGGTTGGACCGTGACCGGGGTGAAGTATCTCGACCTGTACGGCGATCGGGTCGCCTACCTGGACGAGGGTGAGGGCGAGGTCATCCTGCTGGTGCACGGGATTGCCGGAAGTTCGCAGACCTGGCGGCCGGTGATTCGTCGGTTGTCTCGCCATTACCGAGTGGTGGCTCCCGACCTGCTTGGCCACGGCAACTCTTCGAAGCCGCGAACCGACTATTCGCTGGGGGCGTTCTCAGTGCTGATTCGCGACTTCCTCGATGAACTGGGCATCTCCGGGGTGACCTTGGTGGGGCATTCCCTCGGCGGCGGTATCGCCATGCAGTTCATCTATCAGCATCCCGATTACGGCCGGCGTCTGGTCCTGATCGGCAGTGGAGGTCTCGGTCCGGATGTGGGTCTCACCCTGCGGATGGCGTCGTTGCCCGGTGCCGAGTTGGTGCTGCCGCTCATCGCCCCGCGGCAGCTAGTGGCAGCCGGCGATCGATTGTGGTCGTGGTTGCGCCAGGCCGGTGTCGAATCCCCCCGCGGCGAAGAGATGTGGCGGCACTACAGCTCACTGTCTGACGCCCCGACCAGACGGGCGTTTCTGCGGACACTGCGCGCGGTTGTCGACCATCGAGGTCAGGCTGTCAGCGCCTTGAACCGGTTGAACACGCGAAACACGTTCCCTGTGCTGGTGATCTGGGGCGAGCGCGACGCCGTCATTCCCGTTGCGCATGCTCACGCCGCCCAGCGCGCCCGCCCCGATCTTCGACTCGAGGTGCTCGCCGACGTCGGGCACTTCCCGCACGCCGAACGACCTGTGGAGGTTGCCGAAATGATCGGGGAGTTCGTCGCGGCCGACACTTGTGCGAGCCGCCAACTCGGTGCTGAGGTCGCTGTGCCGAGCGCTTCGGTATGACGGGCCGGTCAGGTGCAGCGCCTAACGCGCCGGCCCGGGTCGAATCGGTGTCGCGGGCATGGCGCGGGCTATCGCCGCGGACAGCATTTGGATCGGCGTGGGGCCGGACCCGATCGGCAGCGTCAACGCCACGTATGCCGGCCGGTCCACGGCAATCCAGGTACTGCGCCGAGTGTCGGGATCTTCGAGACGGAACCACTGCACGTCATCAACCACTTGTAACGGCGAACCGACGACGAACTCGGTGGGGCGATCCAGTCCGCAGCGCATGATGACCGGCTCTTCGGCATCGCCCCAGGCCGCTGTGCCAGCCGGAACGGGAGCGACGGTCGTAGCCCTGCTCAGTTCTCCAAGTCGGTCGGGCAGGTCGGCCAGCAGGGTGCGGCATTCGGTTGCTTCGGCCTGCGGTGCGGGAACCGCGGCGATGGCCACCGGTCGCGGCGGGGGGCGACGTGACGCGGCGACGGCGAGGACCACGCCGATCGCGACGACGGCAACGACCAGGGCCGCGATGAGCACGATCCTGGACGGGCCGTCGGCCACCGCCTGCCTGACCGGCACGCGTGCCACAGTGCGGTCCTGCTCCCCGCCCACGCCAGGTCCTCCCATTCCGGCTCTACACTGACGGCGCCCAACCTACGCTAGAACAGGAGAGTCGTGGCAGACGCCGCCGCCCCCACTTTGCGTGAAGTCGGTGAGTTCACCGTGATAGACCGGTTGGTGGCGGGACGGGTTCAGCCGCCCGGTGTAGCACTAGGTCCGGGCGACGATGCCGCCGTCATCGACGCACCTGACGGGCGGGTCGTCGTCACCACCGACATGCTTGTGGAGGGCCGGCATTTCCGGCTGGACTGGTCCACCCCCGAGGAGATCGGCCGAAAAGCCATCGCCCAGAACGCCGCCGACGTGGAGGCGATGGGCGCCCGTGTCACCGGATTCGTGGTGGCCTTCGGTGCGCCCCCGGACACTGCGGTGGCCGCGGTGGAGGAACTCACCGACGGAATGTGGCGAGAGGCAACCCACCTCGGCGCGGGAATCGTCGGCGGCGACCTGGTGGCGAGTCACGGGTGGGTGGTTTCGGTCACTGCGCTCGGGGATCTGGCCGGCCGCGCGCCGGTACTGCGTAGTGGAGCCAGGCCCGGCTCGGTGATCGCTGTCGTCGGCGAGCTCGGGCGATCGGCGGCCGGAATGATTCTGCAGCGAAACTCGATCCGCGGATTCGACGATCTCAAGCTCCGGCACCGGGTGCCCCGGCCACCCTATGGGCAGGGCAGGCTGGCCGCAGAAGCCGCCGCCGAGGCGATGACCGATGTCTCCGACGGAATACTGGCCGATCTGGGCCATGTGGCGACCGCTTCTCAGGTGGTTCTGGATCTGGATGCCGCCGCCCTGCGATCCGACCTCGACGCGGTCGCTCCGGCTGCGCGGGCGGCCGATGTCGACCCGTGGTCGCTGGTCCTCGGCGGTGGAGAGGATCACGCGCTGGTCGCCTGCTTTCCCGGGCCGCCGCCGCCGGGGTGGCGAGTGATCGGTACCGTGCGCGATGGCGAGGCCGGGGTGCTCATGTCAGGGCGGCGCTGGGAGGGGTCGCCAGGATGGCAGTCGTTCGACTGACCGGGTGGCGATTGCGTTAGGTTGTCCGCCGTGACCGCGCGACCACTCCACGAACTCGTCGACGAGGGTTGGGCCGCCGCGCTGGACCCCGTGGCCGACCGGATCACTGCAATGGGCGACTTCCTGCGGGCCGAAGTCGCCGCTGGTCGACGCTATCTGCCGTGTGGCTCGAACGTGTTGCGGGCCTTCACTTTTCCGTTCGACGAGGTTCGTGTTCTCATCGTCGGGCAAGACCCCTATCCGACACCGGGCCATCCGGTGGGCCTGAGTTTCTCGGTTGCCCCTGAGGTGCGGCCGATCCCGCGCAGCCTGGCCAACATCTTCACCGAGTACGGCAACGACCTCGGCCACCCGCAGCCGACGACCGGTGACCTCACGCCGTGGGCACAACGCGGGGTGATGCTGCTGAACCGGGTGCTCACCGTCGCACCGGGCCGCCCGGCCTCCCATCGGAGCAAGGGCTGGGAGGTCGTCACCGAATCGGCTATCAGGGCACTGGCGGCGCGTGACCGCCCGTTGGTGGCCATCCTGTGGGGTCGCGACGCGGCCACCCTCAAACCGATGCTCGGTGCGCGGTGTCTGACCATCGAGTCGCCGCACCCGTCGCCGCTGTCGGCGAGTCGAGGCTTCTTCGGCTCCCGTCCGTTCAGTCGCGCCAACGCGCTACTGGAACAACTGGGGGCGGATCCGGTCGACTGGCGCCTTCCCTGACGAACTCAGCGGTCGGACGCCACATCGGTCCCAGTGGGACCTCAGCCGCGGGCGACCTTGCCGGCTTTCAGACACGAAGTGCATACATTGACCCGTTGCTTGTTGCCGCCGGGTCGGCTCACCGCGCGCACCGACTGAATGTTGGGGTTCCAGCGTCGGTTGGTCCGGCGGTGCGAATGCGATACCGACTTACCGAAGCCGGGACCCTTCCCGCAGACGTCGCACACGGCAGCCATGGTCGTACTCCTCAAGTCTGGTCTGGTAGCCAGCAACCGCAACTGGCGGGTGGCTCAGCCAAGGATACCGTCGCCGACGAAACAACACCAAAAAGGGGCTACGCCCGCAGGTCAGCACAGTGGTATTCAGCTGTCGGCGGGCCTGGCTAGGCTGACGCCGGGTGAGCAGGAGGTGGCGCCGTGGTGCACCGCAGGCTGGATGCTTCGACCCTCTGTGACTGGGCGGACGCGGCGGTAGCGGATCTGATCGTCGGAGCCGAGGAGATCAACCAGCTCAACGTCTTCCCGGTTGCGGACGCGGACACCGGCACGAACATGCTGTTC
>JAGQTS010000137.1 GCA_020438895.1 Mycobacterium sp. | reverse complement strand
GCCATCGACAACGAGGCCTCCGACAAGGCCGCCCGCTTCGTCCGGTTCTGCGACTCCTTCAACGTCCCATTGGTGTTCGTCGTCGACACACCCGGTTTCATGCCCGGGGTCGAGCAGGAGAAGAACGGCATCATCAAGCGTGGCGGCCGGTTCCTCTATGCCGTCGTCGAGGCTGATGTTCCCAAGGTGACGCTGACGATCCGCAAGTCGTACGGCGGGGCCTACGCGGTGATGGGTTCCAAGCAACTCACCGCCGACCTGAACTTCGCCTGGCCGACCGCCCGGATCGCCGTGATCGGCGCCGAAGGCGCGGCACAGTTGCTGGTGAAACGGTTCCCCGACCCAACCGCACCCGAGGTGCAGAAGATCCGGGCCGATTTCATCGAGGGGTACAACCTGAACATGGCGATTCCCTACATCGCCGCCGAGCGAGGCTATATCGACGCCGTCATCGAACCGCATCAGACCCGGCTGCTGCTACGCCGGACCATGCGGCTATTGCGGGACAAGCAGATTCAGCGCGTGCAGCGCAAGCACGGTCTCATACCGATCTAAGGGGACATCGATGAATTCCAGTGCAGCCACCCGCGAGACCGGCGGGGCGATCGGTGAGGCGATCGGCATCTTCATGCTGCACCCCGAGACGTTCGCCGGCAGCATCGCCAAGGGTTACCACAACCCCCTAGCCGGATACGTCGCCGGTCGCGGCGGGGTACTCGGTGGCGCCACCGGCGCGACGGTCGCGTCGGTGTTCGCGGTCTTCGAGCCAACCGTGCTCGCCGCCCTGTGGGATGAGGGTGTCGCCGTGCGCGGCGCCGCCGGTGCGGCCGAGGTGTACTGGGAACAGATCGCCGACTTCGGCCGGAAATACCTGAGTGGTGCTGAGGGTCCGGCCCGGATCGGCGAGTTGGGCGCGAAGATCGTCGGCGCCACAGACACACCGAGGCTGCCGCTATTCGCCGGCTGGCGGGCGATGCCGCTGGCGAGCGACGACGCCGCCCGCGCCATGCAGATGATGCACGTACTCCGAGAGTTGCGCGGCGACGTTCACTTCAATGCACTGAGTCTGTCGGGGTTGACCCCGGTGGAAGCCCACATGATCGGCCACGACGAGACCTACACCCGGATGTTCGGCTGGGCCGGGCCGTTCCCCGACGGCGTGGCCACGAAGAACCGCTACACCGAGGTGGAGGACGCCACCAATCGGCGCATGACCGAGATCTTCGAGGCCGCCCTGAACTCTGACGAGATCACCGAACTGGCCCGCCTGACCACCGGCGCGCTGGCCACCCTCAAGGCCTACGTCGCCGGCTGAACGGGGTACCGATGCCGCTCGCCGACGGCCAGGTCTTTGCCGGCTACACCATCCTGCGTATCCTAGGCGCCGGTGGTATGGGCGAGGTCTACCTGGCACACCATCCGCGCCTGCCCCGCAGGGACGCCCTGAAGGTGCTCGGGCCCACCGTGTCGGCCGACGAGGAGTTCCGGCAGCGGTTCAATCTGGAGGCCGAGATGGTCGCCACGTTGAACCACCCGAACATCGTCACCATCTACGACCGCGGTGACTTCGAGGGTCAGCTATGGATCGCGATGGAGTTCGTCGACGGTACCGACGCGGCCCACCTGCTCACCGAGCAATACCCGAACGGCATCCCCGCAGCCGATCTGGTCGACATCGTCACCGGGGTCGCCGCGGCGCTGGATTATGCGCACAGCCGCGGTGTGCTGCACCGCGATATCAAGCCCGCCAACATTCTCATCGGCTCACCCGACAGCGGCGACAAGAGCGTACTGCTCGCCGACTTCGGCGTCGCGCGCTGGATCGGCAAGCAGAACAACCTGACCGGTGTGGACATGACCGTCGGCACCGTCACCTACGCCGCACCCGAGCAGCTCATGGGAGAGGAGATCGACGGGCACGCCGACCAGTACGCCCTGGCCGCGACGGCATACCACCTGCTCACCGGGACTGCCCCGTTCACCGCCACCAACCCGGCCATCGTCATTAGCCAGCACCTCAGTTCCCCGCCGCCGATCGTCGGTGCCGCACGCCCCGAACTGAGCCAGTTCGGCCCGGTGTTCGCCCGCGCGCTGGCGAAGAATCCACAGTCCCGCTACGAGACCTGCTCGGAGTTCGCCGCGGCGCTGCGCAGCGCGCTCACCCCCGACACCGGCGCGGCGCGGCACCGCCGCGCCGAACCGCCGCCACGCCGGCGGCGTACCGCTGTCCTCGTCGCGGCGGGCCTGGCCATCGCCGCCACGGCCGGAGCGGTCGTCGCCGCGCTCACATTCGGCCATCATCGGCATCAACACACCGCGACGACCACCGCGACCAGCACCGCGCCTCCCCCCGCGGTTGCCGGACGCATGGACCTCCCCGTGGTCGTCATCGGCGCGGACTGCGCGGTGCTCGGCGCGGCCGCGGTGACCGAGGACGGCTCGCCCGCCTATTGCGCGCGGGACAGCACCCAACCGAGCGACACGGTGTGGTCGCCGCAACCAGAACGGCTGCGCACATCGTCGGCGCCGGCGCCGGACTCCACCGCTGGTTCCTAGCCGGGCATGTGCCGCCATTCGGCACACCGAAGGGGTTGGCCGCACGGCGCAATCGGCAGACGGCGTCATCACCCGCCGATAGCATCACTGCTTTGGCGCTTTGCCAGTCGTTCGCGACAACCTAAGGGGCCGGCTATGGGTTCACACACCGCTGAAGAGATCGTCAGAAGCGTTGGTGGTGCAGCGAACATCGTCGATCTCTCGCACTGCGCCACACGCCTGCGCTTCCAGCTGCGGGATGCTTCAGGCGTCAAGCAGTCCGAGGTCGAGGGCGTAGCGGGAGTGATGGGCGCAGTCCCGCAGGCCGGCGACCGCTATCAGGTCGTCATCGGCGGCGCCGTGCAAAGTGTCTACAACGACATCAAAGCGTTGCCCGGAATGGGCGGCGGGGGCGTCGCTGATGCAGCGGCAGTCAAGGCCGCCGCTCGGGCCAAGGGCCCGCGCGGCAAGTTCGCCTGGCTGGACGCCTTTTTCGAATTCCTCTCCGACTCCTTTCGACCGATCCTCGGCGCACTGCTCGGAGCCTCGCTGTTCATCACGTTCATGGCGCTGATGAGCACCCTCGACGTCATCCCCAACTGGGCCGACCCCCGCGAAGCCAGCCAGCTTTCGCCCACCTGGCAGTTCATCAACCTGTGCTGGCAGAGCGTCTTCGTCTTCCTCCCGCTGATGGTCGCCTACAACGCTTCGAAGAAACTGGGGGCCGACCCGTGGGTCGGGTTCGCGATCATGGCGATCGTGATGCTGCCCGGATTCGCCGCCCTCAAGGACTTCACCGAATCCAAGAACGTGTTCGGCTCGCAGGTCGACGTCGTCCAGGTGCTGGGGCTTCCGCTGACCATCTTCAACTACAGCTCCCAAGTGTTCCCGCCACTGCTGATGGCCGCCGCACTCGGGCCGTTGTACAAGCTGCTCAAACGCATCATCCCTGAAAACGTGCAGTTGATCTTCGTGCCGTTCCTGTCGATGCTGGTCATGCTGCCGCTGACGGCGTTCCTGATCGGGCCGATCGGCGTCTACACCGGGGCCGGGCTCGCGAACGTACTGAAGTCCATCAATGACTTCTCGCCGTTCATCTTCGCCATCCTCATCCCGCTGGCGTACCCGTTCATGGTGCCACTCGGTCTGCACTGGCCGATCAACGCCATCATGCTGCTCAACATCCAGACCCTCGGCTACGACTACATCCAGGGCCCGATGGGTGCCTGGAACTTCGCCTGCTTCGGTGCCACCGCCGGGGTGCTTTTCCTGGCCTGGCGCGAACGGGACGCGCAGATGCGCCAGACCGCGATCGGGGGCCTGGCCGCCGGCCTGCTCGGCGGGATCTCCGAGCCCTCGCTGTACGGGATCCACCTCCGTTTCAAACGGATATATCCGCGGATGCTGGTGGGTTGCCTGGTCGGCGGCCTCATCATCGGGATCGGTGGTGGCGTGAAGACCAGCGCGTTCGTGTTCACCTCGCTGCTGACCATCCCGGCGTTCTCCAACATGGGCCTGTACGCGCTGGCGGTGCTGGCGGCCTTCGCGACCTCGATGGTGCTGGTCATCATCTCCGGCTACCGATCGCCGCAGGACGCGGCGGAACTGGCCGCAGCCGAGGTGCCGGTCGAGGACCTGGAGGGGCCGAAGGCCGGTGCCAGCGCCAGCACGCTGATCGCTGCGGCGCAGACGAAGGCCGCAGCCGAAGCGGGACAGGTTCGGAAGATCAGCGCACCGTTGGCCGGCACCGTCGTGGCGCTCAGCGAGGTTCCCGACCCGGTGTTCAGCAAGGGCACCATGGGCCCCGGGGTCGGGATACTGCCCTCCGGTGACACTGTGTTCTCCCCCGCCGATGGGATCGTCGTCGCCGCGCAGCCCAGCGGCCACGCGTTCGGCCTGGTTCTCGACGGTGGAATCGAACTGCTGATCCACGTCGGCATCGACACCGTCCAGCTCAAGGGCGAAGGCTTCGACGTCAAAGTCGCCAAGGGCCAGAAGGTGACCGCGGGAACCCCGTTGGTGACCTTCGACCGCACAGTCATCGACGCTGCCGGCTACTCGTTGATGACACCGGTCATCGTGCTCAACGGCAAGAAGTTCGGTGGTGTCACAACCACCGCCGACCGGACCGTCGAGGTCGGCGATCCGCTGTTGTTCCTCGCCCCGGCGGCTGAGCCGGCCGAGGCGAGCCGGTAGGACGACGTTGGGGCTGCCCCCGGGGCGGCGAGTCGGGACGTGAGATCAGCAGTTGCCCTGGCCTACAGTGGACGTGTCCCATGACCGCGAACTCTAGCCAGGGAGGTACCGCATGATGGTGCCCGTGCGTTCCCACCTCACCGCCGGCCTCGCCGCCGCCCTCGTGGCGGGCACTGCCGGATTCACGGCCGGGACACCGCAGACCCATCCAGCGCTCTCGATGGTGGCCGCCCCCGCGGTCGAACTCGCCGCAGCCTTGCAGCCCCTACTACAGCCCGGAGTTCCCGACGGGAGCCTGCAGGCGGCCGAGGCAGCGACGACGGGATCGTCGCCACGCGCCAATGTCGGTGGTATCACCCAATCGGCGGGTGACTGGATCATCAATGCCTACTGGACGATCCAACCGTGGGTGGAGTACGGCGTCGAATTGTTCGCCTGGGCCACCGAGTGGCTGCCGTGGCCCATCGGCCTTCTGGCTCCCCAGTCCGACATCATCTACAACGCGTGGCAGCCATTCGCCGAATCCGTGGTGTACAGCTTTGCGTTTCTGATCGATGGCCAGTTCGAGCTGATCCTGCCCACGCTGAGCGCCGGGATCCAGACCGGCATCACCAACCTCGTTCAGGGCGAAGTCGCCTGGATCCTCAGCTTCTTTCCGCCGCTGCCTCCGATCGGCGGAGCGGCGGCCGGGATCGCCACCCGCACGACAGAGCCGGCACCCGCCGCTGGCAGCGCGGAAACCACCGTGGCTGAGGCGGAACCGACGACCGGCACGGATGTCACCTCCCAAACGGAACAGTCGGGCGCCGCTTCTGAAGCCACCGAGCAAGCCCCCGAGCAGGCCCCCGAACCCGCCACCGAGGCGCAGGCCGCAACGGCGGAAACCAGCGTCACCGAGGTGCCCGCACGCCAGTCGGCCCGCAGCACTGCCCGGGCTTCGCGGCCCGTAACCCCGCGGCCCGCGGCAGCCACTACTCCGGCGGTTTCCGGGGCGTCGGCAGCGGCCGCCGACCCGGATCCGGCGCAGCGCTCCCCCAAGGCCGCCAGCAACACCGATGCGCCCACCCGTTCGGCGAAGTCGGCCCGATCGGATCGCTCGGCGCGATGATCATGCGCGGGGCAGTCAGCTAGCTATAGCTAGTGAGCCTTCATGATCTGCTCTGCCACGCGCAGCAGCAGACGTCTCGGCGCCACCCGGTATCCGTTGGCCAGCACTGCATTTCGCAGACCTGAGATCACCGTCGGTGTCGACCTGTCGATGGCGGCCATCGCCGTGTCAACCACCTGACGGACCGACTGCCGACCGCTGGTGAGGAATTCCTCGCCGGTGCGGGCGAAGAACTCGGTCTCAGTGGCACCCGGGCACAGGGCGAACACCCGAACTCCACTGGATTTCGTCTCCTGCCACAGGGCCTCGGTGAAGGAGAGCACGAAGGCTTTGGTGGCCCCGTAGACGGCCATTCCCGGCGTCGGCTGAAAGGCCGCCGTCGACGCGACGTTGATGATCAACCCGTCCCCGGCCTGCTTCATTGCGGGCAGGAACAACCCGGTGAGTTCGACCAGTGTCACGCAATTGAGCTGGATTTGCGCCGAGTTCTCACCGACGTCCTGGTTCACGAACTCGCCGTGGCCGCCGACGCCCGCATTGTTGACGAGGATGTCGACCTCACGACCGAGGGTCTCGATGGTGGCGGCCAACTCGGCAGCCGAGCCGGGCACCGACAGATCGGCGGCGATGACATCGACGGTCACATTCGGATCCCGTTCCAGCACGGCGGTCCGTAGCTGGCCAAGTTTCTCTTCGCGGCGGGCCACAAGGATGAGGTTCACCCCCCGCCTCGCGAGCTGCCGGGCGAACTCCTCGCCGATCCCGCCGCTGGAACCGGTGATCAACGCCGTACGATTCGCAAGTTTCATCGGACTCCCCTGCCCTCTGGTAGACACATCACGTCGGTGCCGGCCGCAATCCTACGAGACCATCCCCGAGACCGTGCCGGTCGTTGGGCACATCCTTACCCCCGGTCAGGCTTTGATCCTGATCGGCCCCGGAGACCACAGCCCGCTGCGGGTGGCGGTTCCGAGCTCGAGTTCAGCCGGGGTCGCATCGACGATGGTGTCGAACTTGCGCAGCGACCCCCAGTCCCGTCCCCAGTCGTGGGACAGGTACGTGGCCATCACGTGGGCGCGAAGCAGCAGGTCGCTGATTCCCAACAGACCGCCGTTACGGCCGTCCTGCCAGGTGTCGGTGTCCTGCTTCTTGGCGGTGTAATCGGGGGTGATCCGGAACCTGGGCACCTCGGTGACCCCGTCGGAGTGCAGCATCGGATGCTGGCATGGGAAGGCCATTCCCACCGCCCAGTCCATCAGTACCGGCTGAGTGGAGCCGACGTACTCCTGGAGCGTGCGAAGTTCCGGAACTCGTGGCGGCGTGACGGCCACCCAATCCCCCAGTGACAGCGATTTGTCCTGCGCGACAATACGGACCGCCGTCGCATCCGGCGGAATCTCCGACCGCGCGAAGCGCAGGTTTCGCCACGACGGCGCCGGCCCCAGGTCATAGGGTTCAACCCGGCCGGCCGCCACCGGGACACCGTCAGGACCGGGGCGGCCGTACTCCAGAACGACGGTCTGTCCGTCGGTACGGTTGTTGAGCACGCTGTTGCCCGCAATTGTCCCCGCGGCGGTGACCACCACCAATGGATGGTCCTCGTCCGGCGTCGGCAGCGCGTACCATGCCGAGGTGAGCAGGCTTTCCTGCTGGGCGTCTCCGGAGTAGCTGCCGGCCACCGGCACCCCGGCCGGGTCGAGTTGGTAGGGCAACGGCACGGTGGATCCGTTGACCCCCGGCCTGCTCAGCGTGAACGGCCCCTCCCAGTCGTGGTCGACGCCCGGCATCGGGTTGTTGACCCGAATCGCCTCGGTCACGATCTTCTCCGGTAATCCGTTGGGGGAGAAGCCGATCGGCTCCGCTCCACCGAGCGGTCCGAGTACCCCGTACGAGCCGGGAAGCGGAGCCAGGAAGCCGACGTTGGGGTCTGGTTCCACCAGCACGTCATCCGCCAGCCCGCAGCCACCGGCAAATGCCCGGACGTTTGCCCAGGCATTGGAGTAGGTGGGGTACTGCCGGATGGCACCGACGCTCATCGAAGCGATGAACACGACCACCATGAACCCGGCCGCCACCGGGATCGGTGCGGCGGTGACGGCGCGGGCGATGCGACCCTGACCGCGCTCGGCGGCACTGAAGTGCAGCCAGGCGGTGTAGAGCGCCGCCATGGCGAACAGCGCGAAGAACATCGCGCTCACCGACACACCGCCGATACGCGGCATCGCGTTGTTGAACGGCACTCCGTAACTGGAGACGTACCACCAGCCGTTGGTGGTTGCGAAGGTCAACGCCAGAAGGAACAGCACAGCGGTCACCACGGCCATACGGTTGCGCGACCAGCGCAGCACAGCCGGCGACACCAGCACGGTGGCCAGCGCCGCCATCGCGGCACCAACGGCGGCGAACAAACCGAAATGGTGCACCCATTTCGTCGGAGTGAACATCAGGAAGAACATCGTCGCAACGATGACACCGATCAGCCGCCACGCCGGACCCCGAGCCACGCCCGGAATTCGTTTGCGGCGCAACAGGATGAACATCGAGACGAACAACGACAGGATGGTGATCAAGAAACCGAACCGTCGGGACAGCGATCCGTCGACGGTCGGCAGGATCAGGTAGTAGTACCGCAAGTTCTCCGTGTACCAGGCCTGGCTCGGGCCGATATCGGTGCGGATCCTGGTCGCTTCCAGGACGGTGGCCAGGGTCTGGTCGGCGAAGACGACGGTCAGGATCACCGTGCCTGCCGCCAGTAGCGGGGCGATCAGCGGCCAGGTGCCGACCACGGTGCGCCGGCGAGCCACGATGCGCAGGATCGGGCGGCCGCCCGCGATCAGCGCTGCCACCGCGATC
This sequence comes from Mycobacterium sp., assembly GCA_020438895.1. GTDB lineage: Bacteria > Actinomycetota > Actinomycetes > Mycobacteriales > Mycobacteriaceae > Mycobacterium. Next base: position 13,835 of record JAGQTS010000137.1, on the reverse strand, counting down.
AGCCCGGTCGGTTGGATGCCGAGAGTGAAAGCGGCCGTGATGATCGCCAGCGCTGCCGGGGTCAGCCGCCCCGAGGTGATGGCGCGTTCGATGAGCACGTACGTGATCAGCGCTCCGGTGGTGATCTGGCCCTCTGGGCGCAGCCCGTTGTCGAACGGCATCCAGGCGGCCAGCAGCACCAGACCGGCCGCCCACAGTGCGGGGCGACTCGAGGCCACAGCGGGTCCCAGGCGGGGGACAACCTCGCGGGACAGCAGCAGCCAGCAAATCATGGCGCAGATCAGGTCGGGCAGCCGAATCCAGATGCTGGCGGTACTGACGTGGGTCATCAACGCCAGCACGTTGTAGTACCAGCCGAACGGGTCCTCGGGCACGCCGAACCAACGGAAGTAGTTCGACATGTACCCCGCGCGGTCGGCCACCCGTGCCATCCCGAGGATGTATCCGTCATCGGAGGAATTGGCGCCGATGACATACCACAGCAACAAGGCGCTGACCACGGTGGCATCCACCGCGGTGACCGTGCGCCAACGACTCGGGATCAGCCGGTGCATCCGGCGCCCGTCGAGGCGGTCGAGTCGCCACAGCGCCGTCAGGGCGAGCGCCGTGCACACGATCGCCAACAGCATCGCGGTCATTTTCAGTGCGGTCGGATGCGTGGTGAACCGGGTGTCGATGGTTGCCGACACGGAAAGCCCGGGTGGGGCCGGGCCGGTGAGGTCGGTGAACACCCCGACGATCGCGGGCCGCAGATTGGGGTCTTTGAACCCGCTGCGAAGGTACTCCGATCCCGTTTGGGCGGACTCGTCGTCCTGCTCCGTGGCGGGAGCGGCGGGAGGCAGGCCGACGAAGGTGGCGAACGTACCAGCCTCCGTCGAGCTGATCTCGATCCGCTGACATGCGGCCGAATCCACCTGTGCCCGAGGCACACTCGCAATCACAACGTTGCGATCGGTGATGTCCACCCGCTGCGTCCCGACAGTGACGAACAGCGAATTGAGGGCCGCGTCCTTGCCCTTCTGCGGGGCCAGGCCCAGCACCAGACCGCCCTTGGGCGGCATGGTGCGGATCACCTCGCACGGCACGGTCGCCGTCACCGACACCGGGGTCAGCGAGATCAACGGCGCGGTGACGTTGGACAACGGGGCGCCGGCACCCTGTCCGGCCGGCCAGTTGAGGGTGGCGGTGGTTTGCACTACCGGCAGCAGCGGGGTCAGCACCGACAGCACGAACCCGAGCAGGCCCGCGACGGTGGCCACCCACCGCGTGATGGTCACGTCCTGCCCGCGGTCCGTGGCGTTGGCGGTCAGCGTCGCTGTCATGTCCCCCGCCTCTGAACTGTCTGCATTAGGGCTGTCTGCATCAGGGAAGCGCCCTGATCGGGCCGTTGCGGCTCCAACCGAACACCCGAACGGAGCCCTGCTCGATCACTGCCGCCGGTGCACGGGCATCGGTCACCCGAAGGTAGCGCTCGATCGCGCCCCAGTCGCGGTACCAGTCATCGCGCAGGTAGGTCGGCACGGTGGACGTCGTCAACAGCGCCTGGATGAACAGGAACGGGCCACCCGAACGCGCGGCCTGCCACATGTTCGACGAAACGACCACCTGCTTGAGGTTGGGCTGAATCCGGTACTCGGGAATCTCGGCGACGCCGAGGTGCTCGGCGAAGGGCCGCTGACATGGGAAGTTCGCCGCGGTGGCGATGTCCATCAGCACCGGTGTCCGGCTGCCCAGGAACTGGTTGGCCGTCTGCAGCAGCGGTACTCGCGGCGGAGTGAAGCCGAACCACTGGTCGGTGCTGAGGTTGGGGTCGTCGGCGACGATCCGCGCGACGTTGGCTTCCGGTGGCGCCCAGGACATCGGAAAGCGCAGGTTGCGCCAGGCATACTGCTCGTCGGTGTCGATCGGCTGCACCTTGTCCAGCTCGGTGAACGTGCCATCCGAGTTGCGAACGCCCCATTGCAGCTTCAGCGACTGCCCGTAGTGGAACTCGCCCTCCGCGTCGTAGTACCAGATCGCCCCGGCGGCGGCGATCGTCACCAGGGGTCGGTCCGGGGAACGGGGCGGTAGTTGGTACCACGCCGAGGTGGCCTTGGCCGCAACGGTGTTCTCGTCGTAGCTGCCCATTACCGGGGTGCTGGCGGGATCCAGGCCGAATGGGAGGAACACCCGCGAGCCGTTGACGCCGACCGGGCCGTAGCCGCCGCCGGTGCCGCCGGTGAAGCCGATACCCACGTTCGGCTTGTTGGGCGATCCATCGGAGTTCACCGTGCCTGGGTTGGCGACGAACGGGGCCACCGGCTCGAGGGTGTCGCTGATTCCGTTGGGGGTGAAGCCGACCGGATCCTCACCGCCCAGCGGGCCGTATCGGCCCCACCGCTGGCCGGGAGCCGGGGTAAGCATCCCGGCGTTGGTGTCCGCCTCGACCAGCACATCGTCGGCCATAGCGCAGCTGATGTCCGAGAGCCCGGCGCGCAGTGCGGCGATGTTGGCCTTTCCGGTCGTGTAAGCCGGGTAACGCTGCACCAGCGCTTTGGCCATCGAGCCGACCATCAACAGAACCATGATCAGCGCGAAAGCCAGCAGGGGAGTGGCGGCCAGTGCCCGGTTCCGTCGGCTGTCCTTGACCTCGGTGTGGCCGGAATAGTCCATTCGGAAGTGCAGCCAGCCGGCGATGAGTCCGGTCACGACGGCCAGCGCCAGGAACATCGACGTCACCGGCCGGTGCAACAGCACCGGCTGGCGGTCGAACCAGGGCACGCCGTAGTTGCCCACGTAGAACCAACCGTTGATTCCCGAGGTGGCCCAGGCCAGCACGAACAGCAGCGCGGTCAGATACAGCGCCAGATTTCGACGGTTGTGCAGGCCGACTCGGGCGAAAGCGAACCCGAACACCGCACCCAACGCTGCAGTGAGCCCGGCAAATGCACCGAACTGCACCGCCCACTTCGTGGGGGTGAAGGTGAGCAGCAGCAGACCCAGCGCGGTGCTGCCGATCAGCCGCCACACCGGCCCACTGGCAACGCCGGTAACCGACCCGCGACGCAGCAGCAGGGCTATCAGACCGAACATGCACAACAGCATCAGCAACACTGCGAAGCGGCGGGTCAAGGAGCCTTCGACATTCTCCTCGACGGTGAGGAAGTAGTAGCGCAGGAAGTCCTGGTACCACGAAATCGTCGGCCCGACAACATATTTGATCCGAGCTGATTCCGCGACTGTGGCCAGCGTCTGATCGCGGAACACCACGACGAAGATCAGCGAGGCAGCCGCGGCAAGCGCGGCCAGTGGCGCCAGCAGTCCATCGAACGGCCGACGACGCGCGATGATCTGAGCGATCGCACGAGCACCGACCAGTAGTGGCGCCAACGCCACCAGACCCTGCGGAGCCAGCGTGACGCTGAAGACCGCGATGACGATCGCAACGGCACCCGGAGTCAGCCGCCGAGTGGCGATGGCCCGCTCGACCAACGCCCACACCGCGAGCACTCCGAAGGCGATCAACGGCTCCGGTCGCAGACCGTTGTTAAACGGCAGCCAGGCGGCCAGGAACACCGCCCCGGCGGTGGCGACCGCAATGCGATTCCCGGCCAGCCCACCGGTACCGGGTCCGAGTCGGCGTAGCACCCAGCGGCTCAGGATCAGCCAGCTCCCGATCGCTGCGGCGGTGGCGGGCAGCCGCATCCACACCCCGGCGGTACTGATCGAGGCCAACTGCGCCAGCACCGATTGGTACCAGTCGAAGGGAGCCTCCGAGGCACCAAAATAGCGGTAATAGTTGGTCGCGTATCCGGCCTCGCCGGAGATCCGGGCGATGGTCAGGTTGTAGCCGTCGTCGGAGGAGATCGGCCCGATCACGTGCCACAGCAGGAGCGTTCCGATCACCCCGAGATCCGCGGGCCAATGCGCCAGCAGTGCAGGTCGCCGACCGGGGCAGCGGCGTGACGTCTCACGCCGGTCGAGCACCCACAACGCCGCGATCGAGGCGAGCACGCACACCACGCCGGCCAGCATCGCGGCGAGTTTGAGCGCGGTCGGCTGGGTGATGAAGCGGGTATCGATGTCGATCCGCGCGAAAAGACCCTCGGCCGGCTCTTTCAGCTCCGTGAAGACACCGGTCACCTGAGGTTTCTTGTCGGGAGACAAGGTGCCGGACGCACCCGGAATCCCCACGAAGTCCGCCCCGACGGCCCCCGGGTTCGCCCAGACCCGGACCATGCTGCAGTTCCCGGCCGCGACGGCTGAGCGCTGTGCGACGGCGGCGACGGAATCGCGGAAGGCAACGAATACGGAGTTGGCCGTCGCACGCACCACCAATCCGTTGCGTGAGGCGTCGATGCCGTCGGGCGGGTTGGTCCCGAACACCAAGCCCCCGGCCGCCGGCAGACTGGCGACCGCGGTACAGGGGATGGAAGCCTCCAGGGACTGCGGTGCACCGGACACCAGCGGTGCGGTGACATTGCCGACCCTGCCCTCGGTCCCGGGCCCCTGCGGCCATACGACCGCAGCGGTGGTCTGGGTTACGGGCAACAGCGGGCTCAGCGCGCACAACAGGATGCCGAGGACGCCGGTGAGAACGGCGACCAGCCGAGCCGTCCGGCTGGCATCGTAAGCGTCGGCGGGCACGAGGGTCGATCGTAGGCCAACCAACCCGGAGGACCCGGCCATGTCCGGCCGGTCATGTCGGGCGGCTCAGATCAGATGACTCGCATCGGACGACTCACGTGGGGCGAAGCGGTGCGGGACTCCATAGCCCGCTGCGAGTGGCAGTGCCCATATCCAGCCTGGCCGGCGCGGCGTTCGGGTAATACAACTCCAACCGCTGCAGAGCACCCCAGTCCCGGAACCAGTCCCCCCGCAGATAGGTGGGCACCGTCGTCGCGCGAAACAGGAGTTCGCTGATCCCCAGCGGACCACCACCGATGTTGTCCATCACCGGCGAGTTGGCCTCCGCGCCGAAACGGTCGGGAAGAATGCGCCACTTCGGGACCTCGGTGACGCCGTTGTTGTGGCCGAACGGCCGTTGACAGGGGAACGCCAGGCCCACCAGCCAATCCAGCAGCACCGGGTCCTGCGATCCCACCACCTGCTGCAGGGTCCGCAACACCGGAATTCGGGGCGGCGTCACGGCGATCCAGTGCTGTGGGGCCAGGTCATCGTCCTTGGCGACGAGTCTGATCACCGTCGCCTCGGCGGGGATGGCGGCCAGCGGGGCACGAAGATTGCGCCACGCCGGTGTCGGACCGATATCGGCGAAGGCCATGGCACCCCCGGGCCGTCCCGCCGCCGCACCGGCGTCGGTGGCCCACTGCAACTCGACTTCATCCGGGTCGAACCGGCCCGCCGCGGACACCACGATCAGCGGGGCGTTCGGGGTGCGATCCGCTCGGTCGGGTAGCCGATACCACGCCGAGCGCAACGAGGCCGGCTGCTGGACACCGGAACGCCAGCTTCCCAGCACCGGCGTGGTCGCGGGGTCCAGCCCGTAGGGCAGTTTGGCCCGCGAACCGTTGACACCGGCTGCCGCGTTGAGGCTGCCGACGTCAGCACTCCCGATTCCCTCAGCGGTCTCGGCCTCCGACCCGTTGGCCGAGTCAACGGTGTTACCGCCACCCGGAGGCTCCTGCACCGGTTCGGCGGAGATGTCGGCGGGGATTCCGTTGGGGGTGAACCCGGTAGCGTTTGCCTGACCGAGACCCGCGGCGATCGGCACTCCGACCGGCGTCAGCATCCCGGCGTTGGGATCCGGCTCCACCATCACGTCGTCGGCCAGTCCGCAGGTCTTGCCGGTGAGCGCCTCGAGGTTGGAGCGCCCGACCGACCACGCCGGATACTGGCTGACCATGCCCATCGTCAACGAAACCACTTCGAAGACCACCAGCAGCCAGGCCGCGACCGCCAGGGGGTAGCCCGCCGGTCGCAGCCACCCGGGCCGGCGCCGGTCCCGGGGACGTTCACCGGTGACGAAATGCAGCCAGGCCGCAGCGATCAGTGCCAGGACCGACAACCCGAACAGGACCGTCGTGAAGCCCAGCTTCCACGCGGGGAACTGATTCGACCACGGCACCCCGAAGTTCGACACGTACCACCAGCCGTTGACGCTGGCGAACGCGAGCGCCATCACAAACAGCACCGTGCCGGCGAACACCATCCGGTTTCGTCGCGAACGCATCGCCGTCGGCAGGACGGCGACCGCCGCCAACGCGCCCAGCGATCCGGCCAGACCGGCGAACACACCGAAGTGGTGCGTCCACTTCGTCGGGGTGAACATGATCGCGATGAACGAGATGACCGTGATGCCGATGATGCGGCGGCTGGGTCCGGCCGCGGTCCCGGGGATGTGCCCCCGACGCAGCATCATCGCCACCGACACCGCCATTGCCAGGATCAGGGCGAGCACCGCGAAGCGCCGTGCGATGGATCCGTCCGGGGTGGCGAGCAGCAGCCGCTCATAGCGGGTGTGCTCATCGAACCAGCTCAAGCTGGGTCCCACAGCACGCTTGAGTGCGTTGGCCTGCACGACGCCCACGAAGGTCTGATCGCGGAACATCGGGATGATCGTCACCGTCGCCGCCGCCAGAATCGGTGCCAGAAGGGGCACCAGCCCGAACTGACGGCTGCGCCGGCCCACGATGGTGCGTAAGGGACCGATGGCCACCAACAATGCACCGATGGAGGCGATGCCGGTGGGACCGGAGAACAACGTCAGCGCGCCCACAATGCACGCCACCGCGACCGGCAGCAGCCGGCTGGTGGCGACTCCGCGCTCCACCGAGCACCAGGTGAGCAGAATGCCCAGCGCGATGATCGGTTCGGGCCGCAGACCGTTGTTCAGTGGCAGCCAGAACGCCAGAAACATCCCGGCCGCCGTCCACGCGGCGGCCCGGGTGGTCTTCACCGCGTAACCCAGCCGGGGGATGACCTCGCGGCTGATCAGCCACCAGCAGACCAGGGCCATCCCCAGGGTGGGCAGCCGCATCCAGATGCTGGCGGTGGTGACATGCGACCACAGCGCCAGCAGGTCGTAGTACCAGCCGAAGGGTGACTCCGGGGTGCCGAACCAGCGGTAGTAGTTGGCCATGTACCCGGCGTTTTCGGAAACCCGGGCCATGGTCAGGATGTAGCCGTCGTCGGAGGTGTTGGCCCCGACGAAATGCCACCAGACCAGGACGGCGACCACCAACCCGTCCAGCGGCGTCGCCGACCACCATCGGGCCGGCAGTAACCGGCGATGCCGCATGCCGTCGGCGCTGTCCAGAACGTGCAGTGCCACCAGGGCTATCAGGGTCGTCAACAACCCGATGACCATCACGATCATCTTCACCGCGGTCGGTCCGATGCTGTATCGCGTGTCAACGACGGCCGAGAAACTCAGCCCCGGTGGTGCCGGCCCGGACAGATCGGTGAACACACCGACGATCTGCGGCCGGAAGTCGTAGCCGCCCCGCTCGCCGCGCAACGGTGCCCCCGGATCGTCGCTGTCGGCGCCTTTGGTCAGACCGACGAACTCACCGGTGACCTTGTCGGCGTGGGCTGTGAACGTCAACTGCCGGCAGGCCGGGCTCAGCACCTCTGTCATCGGGGCGACCACGACCGGTGTGTTGCGCACAACCACGACCAAGTCGCCGTTGGCGCGTTGGATCAACAATCCGCGATCGACGGCTTTTGGTGCCTGTTTGGGCACTGTCGACAGCAGCACCGTTCGACCGCTCGCGCCAGACCCGTCGAGTCCCGCCGCGACGCGGCACGGCACGGTGATGGACAGTTCAGTCGGCACGTAGCCGATCAGCGGGGCCGTGACGCTGTCGAGCGACCCGTTCTGCGGCCAGTTCAGATCCGCTGTGGTCTGGTTGACCGGGAGGAAGGGCGTCAATACTGCGCACAGCGCACCGAGCAGGCCAGCCACTGCGGCCACCACGCGGGCAGTCCGGTAGTCCGCCCGGGTCTGCGCCACGGAGGTAGATGGTAATTCCCGCCGGCCCCTCCGCTGATGGTTAGGCCGCAATTTCACCACTGCCGGGGTCCGTTCGGCCGATGCCTCAGTCGCGGCGCTTCGGCGACGTTCGCGCCGATGAGCTGAACGTGTATGTCAATCACGCCCGCTTTCGGATGGCCAGAACGAACGGGCCGATGGTCTTGACCGTGAAGTACGGGTCGGCGAACAGAGCCGCATCCAACTCGACGGTGTACCGACGCACATTCGGCTGGTTCGGATATACATCTTCGGCCAATCGCAGTGTGTAGGTGTCAGTCGCTCCAGCGGCGCCACCGCGGCGCATCAGGAAGACCGACGGCGCAGGGTAGGGCAGTGAATCCAGCGCGCGGACGAACTCTTCGGGTTCGCTGAGCGTGCCCCAGGACTCGATCTCTGCGGCCCGCGCGCCGAACTGGGCCAGCGGGTTGGCGTAGTGAGAGGTCAGGCCCTGGAATCCGAAGTACGGATAGAACGACAGGAAGCTGTAATCGGCGGTCATGACGATGGTGTGGTCGCGGGGCTGACCGGTTGCCGCCATGATGGCGGCGTCGACCTGCGGGTAGTACTTCTCGGCTCCCGGCGGCCGACGGTCTCCCCGTTGGCCGTCGCCGTCGGTGTCGGTGTAGGCCACGGTGATATCGGGGCGCAGCACGTGCGGGATGTCCTGGCTGAATCCGATCGCGCCGATCAGCCCGATGGCCACCGCGACCGGAACGACCGTCCGATTCCAGCCCGCCGCCCATCTGCGGTCCACCGCGGAGGCGATGTCGATGAACCCGAACACGCCGGCCGCGGCGAGCAGCACGGTGAGTGTGGGTTGCAGCCGGAAGGACAGCAGGGTCGTGCCGGCCAGCGTGGTCAGCATCGATAGCAGCGACCACGCGTACAGCGACAGCACTCCGAGTCCCAGTGCCCCGGCCCGCCCGCGGGGCCCTATCCCCTGGTCGCTGCGCTCCTGCCCGCGGGACCCTATCCCCTGGTCGCTGCGCTCCTGCCCGCCGGGCCCTATCCCCAGGTCGCTGCGCTCCTGCCCGCCGGGTCTTCCCCGCCACACCAGCCACAGCGTGCCCAGCATGCAGAGCGCGCCCAGCAGCGAGAACTGCAGCATCGGAAAGGTCAGGACCGCGCCGTCGCCGGGCAAGTAGTGCTGGGCAGCACCGGTGTCGTCGAGCGGTCCACGGGCTGCACGCATCAGGAACGGCAGCCAGGTGACGGCGGCGAGCGCAGCGGCGATCACGGCGATCACCGCCATTCGCACGAGCGGGCCGATCCGACGCCCCGCCACCGCCGCGGTGACCGCCATGATCGCGACGGTGAATGCCGTGTAGGCGAACAGCAGGGTGTAGAACATCGCGGCCACACCAAGGAACACCCCGACCCCGACGACGGCGGCGCGGCCGCCCGGGCCGCGAGCCCGCAGGCCCGACCAGGACAACACCAAGATCGGCGGAATCAACACCGCGATGATGGCCGCGTACGGCTCGGGCGAGCTGTACGCCACCGTCACAGCGGCGGTGGCGGTGGTGACCGCCAACGCGTATTCAAATCGGATCAGGGCTGCCCACAGCGCGAAGGCAAGAACAACGGCAATGGCGATCGAGGTGATCGCCCAGGGCTTGTACATCTCCCAGCCCGGCGTGCCGCTCAGCGCAGCCGCCCGACCTCCCAGCCAGAACCACCCTGGTGGATAGAACGGCGGCATGTCGGCGTAGGTCATGTCTCGAAGCGCCGGACTGTCGGTGAGCCGGGTCAGATACTCCGTGCGAAACTGCTGGTCCACCGAGATGCCGAAGAGATAGAGCTTGGTGGCTCCCAGTGGCATGCCGAGAGTCACGACGGCGAAGCCGGACAAGAACACCGCCGCACCGAGGCGGGCGATCAGATCACGCCCCCGACGCCAGATCCATCCGCAGGCAATCAATCCGAGCAGGCAGGCGACCTGACCCACGGTGGTCAGGGCGTGCAATTGATTGGACGACGGGAAGGCCGGCCACTCCACCGTCGCGATAACCGTCAGCGACACCCCCGCGACGATGACCGCGATCAGCGCACCCCCCAGCATCTGACCCGCAGTATCCAGTGCTCTGCCCACGGGATCTGTTTCCCGAGTCGCTTCGCTCCTGCCCACCGGGTCTGTTTCCCGAGTCGCTTCGCTCCTGCCCACCGGGTCTGTTTCCCGAGTCGCTTCGCTCCTGCCCACCGGGTCTTTTTCCCGAGTCGCTTCGCTCCTGCCCACCGGGTCTGTTTCCGCTACCTAGATCGGCAGTTTGCGGAAGATGGACCGTGGGATGTGTCGCAGGACCATCATCACGTACCGGAACGCGCCCGGTGCCCACACCAGGTCCTTGCCTTTTGCGGAGGCGGTGACGGCCAGGTCGGCGACGTATTCCTTGTCCACGGTCAGGGGCGCTTCCTTGACGTGCGCACTCATCCGGGTCCGCACCTGACCCGGCCGGATCACCAGGACGCGAACCCCGTACTCGCGCAAGGCTTCGCCAAGACCAAGGTAGAAGCCATCCAGGCCCGCCTTGGTGGACCCATAGACGAAGTTGGATCGTCGAACCCGCTCACCGGCGGCCGAACTCATCGCGATGATGTGTCCGAAGCCCTGGGTGCGCATCTTCTCGCCGATCAGCACACCCACCGAAACCGCTGCGGTGTAGTTGATCTCGGCTATCTGTACCGCCTTACGCTGGTTCTGCCAAAGCTCCTCGGCATCCCCCAAGAGCCCGAACGCCACTATTGCGACGTCAACGTCACCGGCGGCGAAACACTCATCGATGACCGCCGGATGGGTCTCCGTGGCGAGGGCGTCGAAGTCAACCAGGCGCACCGACTTGGCGCCGGCGGTCTGCATCTGCGCCACCGCGTTCTCGCGGCCGGGGTCGTCGGGAAGGGCCGCAAGAACGATGTGTGCAGGCGCATCTTGCAGGTACCGCTGGCAGATGGCCAGGCCGATCTCGGAGGTTCCCCCGAGCAACAGAATGGTCTGGGGGTTACCCACTGCGTCGATCACCAACTAGATCAGCTCCAAGCGTCGGGCCATGTCGGATACGAAGACCCCGTTCGGGTCCACCTTGCGGCGCAACGCGATCCACTCGTCGATGCGCGGATACATAGCGTGAAAGGTTTCGGCGTTGGTTCGCGAGTCCTTAGCCGTGTACAGGCGTCCACCGAACTCAAGCACCCGCCGATCAAGTTCGGTCACGAACGCATTCAGACCCGCCTTGATGGGAAAGTCCACGCACACGTTCCACCCGGGTATCGGAAAGCTCAGCGGCGCTTGGTTTCCCGGACCGAACAACTTGAACACGTTCAGGAATGAGTAGTGCCCGGAAGCTTGGATGTCGATGATGATCGCCTTGAACTCCTCGACCGCCTCGGTCGGCACGACAAACTGGTACTGCAAGAATCCGGCCGGTCCGTAGGCGCGGTTCCACTCCCCGAACATATCCAGTGGGTGATAGAACTGCGTCAGGTTCTGGACCTTGTCCCGATAGGTACCCGACTTTCGGTACCACAGTTCGCCGATCGGCCCGAAGGTGAACTTGTTGGCCAGCCCGTTCGGGAAGACGTCGGGGAACGTCAGCAATTGTGGCGCATCGAATTTCAGCGGATCGCGTTGCAACTTCTTGGGTAGCTGGTCCAAGCGGGCAAGGGAACCCCGGGATATGGCGGCGCGGCCCAGTTTCGGTGGTGCGCTGATGGCGTCGAACCAGGCGCTCGAATACGTGTAATTCGCCTCACTGCCGTCGCTGTGGAAGGCGATGGTCTCATCGAGACTGGCGGTCACGTCGCCGTCGGCGATGAAGTAAGCGGTCTCGGTCGGCGTCATCTCGATGGTGGCTCGAAGAACGATCCCGGTCAGCCCGTTACCGCCGACGGTCGCCCAGAACAAGTCCGCGTCGGCGCCATCGGGGGTGATGGTGCGCACCTGACCGTCCGCGGTGAGCAGGTCCATCGACCGAACGTGATTGCCGAAGCTACCCGCGCTGTGATGGTTCTTGCCGTGGATATCGCACCCGATCGCCCCGCCGATCGTCACCTGCCGGGTTCCCGGCAGCACGGGGACCCATAATCCGCAGGGCAAGGCCGCCTTCATCAGCGCGTCCAGACTGACCCCGCCGTCGACATCAACGAGCCGCGTGGCGGCATCGACCCGGTGGATCCGGTTCAACGCAGTCATGTCGATGACCAGTCCGCCGCCGTTCTGCGCGTTGTCGCCGTAGGAACGTCCCAGCCCGCGGGCGATCACACCGCGGTGCGGGCCACCGGCGGCGGCGTCGGCTGCCCGGGTCACCGCTTCGACGATCTGCGCGGGATCGGAGGTTGACAACACCTCGGCCACGCTGGGCGCGGTGCGTCCCCATCCGCTCAGCGGGCGGAGGGCGGTGGTGGAGAACATCGGAACGAGGTTACCGGGACGGAGCCGGGTGGAGTAACTTCCGGCGCTACCGTCGTACCTGGCGGAAGATCAGCAGCCGCTGCACGACGAAGTTGATGACCGTCGCCGTGCCCTGCGCCACCACGAACGCAGCCGGTAGCGCCCACGGGGCGTCGCCGAGAATTCGCAAGCCCAGGTGGTTCAAGCCGACCTGAACAGTGAACGTGATGGCGTACAGCGTCATCACCGCCGCGAAGCGGGAGCGACTGGGTTCGGCGGCGAATGTCCAGCGCCGGTTGATCAGATAGGCGGTCACCGTTCCGGCGACGAATCCGATCGCTTTGGCGAGATCGACCTGGAGATCCATCCCTCGATGGAGGAACAGATAGAGGCCGAAATCCACGACGGCGGAGAAGCCGCCGGTGGCCACGAAGCGCAGGATCTGCGTCGTGAGGCTGAGCTGTTGCTGCGGCTCGGTATCGGCCATCGGCGGAAGCTTACGGCCCGCTCCGGACCAAAACGGAACCCGCCGACGCACGAACCGTGCACCATGGTTCTGTGCAGGATGTATCGGCCCGAGAGGTGGCCGACGTAGCCGTGGCGCTGGCGCCGGAATGGGATGCCCTGCTGGCTCGCCAGACGGTGGATCCCGCCGCCGGTTCCGTGGGCCGCCGGCTGCTGGCGTCCTGGTGCGAGCCGCACCGGAGTTACCACTCCGTGTGGCACCTGCGCGACATCCTGCGCGTGGTCGACGACCTCGCCGGATATGCGGATGATCCTGACGCTGTGCGGATCGCTGCCTGGTATCACGACGCCGTTTACGCTGGGCGGCCCGACGACGAGGAGCGCAGTGCCCGGCGCGCGGAAGAGGAGCTGTCCCGCCTCGCCGTCGCGCCGGAACTGGTCGACGAGGTGGCTCGCCTGGTTCGCATGACCGTCAGCCACGACCCGGCTCCGGGTGACCGGAACGCGGAGGTTCTCTCCGATGCCGATCTGTCCAGCCTCGCCGCACCCGCCGAGCGCTACCGGCTCAACAGCGCGGCGATCCGTCGGGAGTACTCCCACGTCACCGATGACGTCTTTCGTAAGGGCAGGCTGCAGGTTCTGACAGCGCTGCTCGAAGGTCCGGGGGTCTTCCGCACCGAGCCTGGCCGTCGGCGGTGGGAGGCCGCGGCACGGGAGAACCTGCGCTCCGAACTGGCCACGTTGTCCGGTTGACGTCGACCGGGGACCATCAGCACTTGCGCCGCGGGGCGTCGCCGTAGACGATCGGACCCATGGCGATCCAAGACGGCCCCATCTCGGTGCTTGGCGACGGTGAGGCGTGGAAGCTGTTGTCCGCAGTTTCGCTGGGAAGGTTGGTCACCTCGTTCGGGGGAAAGCTGGAAATCTTTCCGGTCAACTTCGTGACTCAGAACCACACCGTGTTGTTCCGTACCGCGGAGGGCACGAAGCTGTTCACCACCGTGATGAACG
>JAGQTS010000136.1 GCA_020438895.1 Mycobacterium sp. | reverse complement strand
GTTGTTCTTGACGAACGGCACGTTGCCCAGGAAGTAGCCGAGCAGTGTCACCCCCCCGCCCCAGAGGATGCCGCCGACGATGTCGTAGGCCAGGAATACCGGGTAACGCATGTAGGACACCCCGGCCAGCACCGGAGTGAACGTCCGCACGATCGGCACGAAGCGCGCCAGAATGATGGTCTTGGGCCCGTGCTTTTCGAAGAACGCGTGGGACTCCGTCACATAGTGCTTCTTGAAGAACCGCGAGTCCTCTTTGTCGAACAGCGCCGGCCCGATTCGCCGACCGATGAAGTACGCGCATTGGTCGCCGAGGATTGCCACCAGTGGCACACACAGCGCCAGCACCCAGATGCTCACCGGCGGGTTCGGGGCGGCGGCCAGCAGGCCGCCGGTGAACAGCAGGGAGTCGCCGGGCAGCAGTGGGAACAGCAGGCCGGTTTCGATGAAGACGATGATCAGGATGCCGGGCAGCACCGCCGAGGCGAACAATCCGCCCTCGCCCAGCCAGTACATCGGGTCCAGGATGCCTGGCAGAGCCAGCACGGTGGTGGTCATGGGGCCCCAAGATACCGGGGTCGTTTGACATACTGCCCAGACAGCCCGATCAGCCGTGATTGCAGCAGAGAGGATCCGTCATGCCCATTGCCACTCCCGAGGTCTACGCGGAGATGTTGGCCCGCGCCAAGCAACATGCGTTCGCTTTCCCGGCCATCAACTGCACCTCCTCGGAAACCGTCAACGCGGCGATCAAGGGCTTCGCGGACGCGGGCAGCGACGGCATCATCCAATTCTCAACCGGCGGAGCCGAGTTCGCCTCCGGGCTGGGGGTCAAGGACATGGTCACCGGCGCCGTTGCGCTGGCCGAGTTCGCCCATGTCATTGCTCAGAGGTACCCGATCACCGTGGCGTTGCACACCGATCACTGCCCCAAGGACAAGCTGGACACCTACGTGCGTCCACTGCTGGCGATATCGGCGGAGAGGGTACGTGCGGGCGCTGATCCACTCTTCCAGTCGCACATGTGGGACGGATCCGCGGTGCCGATCAAGGAAAACCTGACCATCGCCGCCGAACTGCTGGAGCGGGCCGTCGCCGCGAAGATCATCCTCGAGGTCGAGATCGGTGTGGTCGGGGGCGAGGAGGACGGCGTCGAGGCCGAGATCAACGACAAGCTCTACACCAGCCCCGAGGACTTCGAGGCGACGGTGGACGCCCTCGGCGCCGGCGAAAACGGCAAATACCTCCTGGCAGCGACATTCGGCAACGTCCACGGCGTGTACAAGCCGGGCAATGTGGTGCTCAAGCCCGAGGTGCTGGCTGAGGGGCAGCGGGTTGCTGCGGCCAAGCTCGGCCTGCCGGAGGGATCCAAGCCGTTCGACTTCGTCTTCC
>JAGQTS010000011.1 GCA_020438895.1 Mycobacterium sp. | reverse complement strand
GCCGTTGACGACGGTCTCGGTGGTCGCCGCATCATTAAAAAAAAGATCGTGCTGGATCGCGGAGCTGGCCGCAGCGTCGGTGAACGCACCAGTGTGACCTGCTGATTGCCGGCCGGCGAACAGCAGGACGACCGCTGCCACGAGCACGCTCACCAGCGTGAGAACCCCCAGAATCCACCAGATCGGCCGCACGGAGCGTCTCGGCGGCGGGTAGTCGACCGGTGGCGGCAACGGGCCGGGGTACTGCCCCGGGTAGCCGACCGGGTAGGGCTGGGGCTGGACTGGGTAGCCAGGCGGCCCAACGAACGGCTGGCCTTCGGCACCGACCGGTTGGTTCGGCGGGTAGGGGCCGGCCATCGCTGTTCTCCTGAGGTGGTCGTCGGATGGGGTGAATCGAGCTACCGGAGAAGACCCGCCGTGACGGCTGCCCATATAGTCGGCTCGACTACGCAGGCTAGCAGCGAATGAAGGGCGGATGCTTCGTGACCATCGCGGTGACCGGATCCATTGCCACCGACCACCTGATGCGGTTTCCGGGGCGGTTCTCCGAGCAACTGCTCGCCGAGCACCTACAGAAGGTGTCACTGAGTTTCCTGGTCGACGACCTGGTGGTTCACCGGGGCGGGGTCGCCGGGAACATGGCGTATGCGATCGGGATGCTGGGCGGGCGACCCATGCTGGTCGGAGCTGCAGGGGTGGACTTCACCGACTACCGGGAGTGGCTCGAAGCCGCCGGCGTGGACTGCGACCACGTTCTGATCTCGGACACTCAGCACACCGCCAGGTTCGTCTGCACCACCGATGTGGACATGGCACAGATCGCGTCGTTCTACCCGGGTGCGATGTCTCAGGCCCGCACCATCAGGCTGGCCGACCTCGTCCAGGGTTCCGGGAAACCCGATTTGGTGATCGTCGGCGCGAACGATCCGGAGGCAATGTTCGCCCATACCGACGAGTGTCGGCAGCTGGGGCTGCACTTCGCCGCCGACCCGTCACAGCAACTGGCCAGGTTGAGTGGCGAGGAGATCACCCGGTTGGTCGATGGCGCGACCTACCTGTTCAGCAACGACTACGAGTGGGATCTGATGCTGTCCAAGACCGGCTGGACCGAGGCCGACGTGCGTGCCCAGGTTGGTCTGCGGGTCACCACGCTGGGTGCTGACGGGGTGGATCTGGTCCGGCCGGACGGCAGCACAATTCACGTCGGTGTCGTACCGGAAACCGCACGGGTGGACCCCACCGGTGTCGGCGACGCTTTCCGGGCGGGTTTCCTGACGGCTCGGTCGGCTGGGCTGGACCTGGAGCGCTCGGCGCAACTGGGGTCGCTGGTGGCGGTGCTGGTGTTGGAAACCACCGGTACACAGAACTGGACGTGGGACCTCGCCATCGCGACCGCGCGACTGGCCGATGCCTATGGTCCGGACGCCGCCGCCGACATCACGTCGGTTCTCGGGGCCGGGATCAGGTGACGCTCAGAGTTGAACCGGGTACTGCGGTTCGCTGATCAGCGGCACGATGGTGCGATCAACGAAGATGGCGTGCCAGAGCAGGAAGATCAGGACTGTCCAGAGCCGGCGACTGTGATCGATCGGGCCGGTGCGATGCTCGTCGAGCATGGCCCGCACGGTTGGCAGGTCGATGAGATGACCGGCGTGGGACGAACCAATGAGCTCATAGGCCCAGTCCATCAGGTCACCGGAGCGAAGCCAGTGCCTGATCGGGACCGGGAATCCCAGCTTCGCGCGGTTGAGCACGTGCGGCGGCACGATGGGCTCCAGGGCCCGGCGCAGGGCGTACTTGGTGGTGGTGCGGGTGATCTTCTGGTCATAGGGCAGCCTCGAGGCCACCGCGAAGACTTCGGGATCCAGAAACGGCACCCGCAACTCGAGCGAGTTCGCCATCGTCATCTTGTCGGCCTTGACGAGGATATCGCCGCGTAGCCAGGTGAAAAGGTCGAGATGCTGCATCCGGGCGACCGGGTCCCAGCCGGCCGACTCGGCGTAGATGGCAGCGGTCACGTCGGTGTGGGTCCAGTCCGGGTTGAAGTGCCGCAGTACCGATCGCAACTGATCGTCGGAGAAACTGCGCGCGTTGCCGTAGTAGCGTTCCTCCAAGGTCAGCGAGCCCCGGTGCAGCAGGCTCTTGCCCCGCATGCCCTCCGGAAGTGGCCGTGAGGCCCGGCCCAGCGTCCGGCGCACACCGCGGGGCAGATAGTCGAACGGTTTCAGCGACAGCGGCTCCCGATAGATGGTGTAGCCGCCGAAGAGTTCGTCGGCTCCCTCCCCGGACAGCACCACCTTGACGTGTTTGCGGGCCTCGCGGGCGATGAAGAACAGTGGCACCAGGGCCGGGTCGGCGACGGGTTCGTCGAGATACCAGACGATCTCGGGCAGGGCGGCGACGAACTCCGCCTGGCTGACGACCTTGGCGACGTGCCGCGCACCGATCGCATCAGCCGAGGCGGCTGCCACGTCCACCTCGGAAAAACCCTCCCGCTCGAAGCCGGTGG
>JAGQTS010000135.1 GCA_020438895.1 Mycobacterium sp. | reverse complement strand
GCCACTCCCAGTTGTCCTCCTCGACATTGGCCAGCGCGGCGCACATGCCGCCCTGAGCCGCGCCGGTATGGCTGCGCGTGGGATAGAGCTTGGTCAGCACCGCGGTGCGGGCCCGGGGCCCGGCCTCGACGGCGGCGCGCATGCCGGCGCCGCCGGCTCCGACGATGACGACGTCGTACTTGTGCAGGTGGATCATCGTGCGGCCTCCCTGAGAGCGGTCACGAGATGGTCGGGTCGAACGTGAGCAGGGTGTAGGTGCCGACGATCAGGACGATCGCCATGGACACCAGCAGCAGGCTGTTGAGCCAGAACCGGGTGGAGTCCTTACGCGAGTAGTCGGCGATGATGGTGCGAATCCCGTTGCCGCCGTGGAGTTGGGCCAGCCACAGCATCACCAGGTCCCAGATCTGCCAGAACGGCGAGGCCCAGCGCTGCGCCACGTAGTTGAAGTCGATCCGGTAGACGCCACCGTCCCACATCAGTCCGATGAACAGATGCCCGATAACGAGGAAGACCAGCACAACCCCGGAGAAGCGCATGAACAACCACGCGTACTTCTCGAAGTTGGGCAAGCCAGGCCGGCGCCGCGGCGAGCGTGGATTATCCAGACTGGCCGGTCGGTCGTGGTCACGCTCCAGAACCGGCGCGGGCGGGCCGAGGCGACCCTCGGCCGCCATGTCGTCGGTGGTTGTCACAGGAACCTCTCCGCCATGTGCATTCCGATCACCACGGTGGCCGGCACCATCACCAGAAGCCACGTCGCGGCCACCGCCCACAACATCTGACGTTGGTAACGCGGGCCCTTCCACCAGAAGTCGATCAGGATCACCCGCAGGCCGTTGAGAGCGTGGTAGAGGACGCATGCCACCAGGCCGAGTTCCATCAACCCGATGATGGGTGTCTTGTAGGTGCTCAGGACTTCGTTATAGGCCTCCGGGCTGACCCGCACCAGGGCGGTGTCCAGGACGTGCACGAACAGGAAGAAGAAAACCGTCGCCCCGGTGATGCGGTGCAGCACCCACGACCACATGCCTGGGTCGCCGCGATAGAACGTCCGCCGTCTGCGAGGCGCAGCCTGCGCCGCTGTAGTCACGCTTGGATGTTAACCCTGATCGCCTGCCTTCATGGGCGAGGCGGGGATTACGTCACATACTACTAACGCTTTATGGCGCCCGATTCCTCGACCACAATGGTGGGCGATGGGTACACCGCTGACGCGCGAAACGATCCGGCAGGCGCCGAAAGCGCTTCTGCATGACCACCTCGACGGCGGCCTGCGACCGTCGACGGTCATTGATATCGCAGGCCAAGTCGGCTACGACGGTCTGCCCTGTACTGACGTGGCGCAGTTGGCGGAGTGGTTTCGAAAAGCCGCACACAGCGGGTCACTGGTGCGGTATCTGGAGCCGTTCGCGCACACCGTCGCGGTGATGCAGACTCCCGACGCGCTGCACCGGGTGGCCGCCGAGTGCGTCGCCGACCTCGCCGCGGACAACGTCGTCTACGCGGAGGTGCGTTTCGCGCCCGAACTGCACATCGACCGCGGCATGTCGTTGGACGACGTCGTCGACGCGGTGCTGGCCGGGTTCGCCGATGGTGAGAAGGCGGCCGCTGCGCGCGGACGGGACATCACGGTGCGCTGTCTGGTGACCGCCATGCGGCACGCCGCACGTTCCCGCGATATCGCCGAACTTGCCATCCGGTTCCGGGACAAAGGTGTGGTCGGGTTCGATATCGCCGGAGCGGAAGCCGGGCATCCGCCCTCGCGTCACCTCGATGCCTTCGAGTACATGCGATCGAACAATGCGCGCTTCACGATTCATGCCGGTGAAGCTTTCGGACTGGCCTCGATCCACGAGGCGCTGGCCTTCTGCGGTGCCGACCGGCTGGGCCATGGTGTCCGGATCGTCGACGACATTCTGGTGGACGACAGCGGGGAACTGCCCGGCGCCCGGCTGGGTCGGCTGGCGTCGATCGTTCGGGACAAACGCATACCGCTGGAGATGTGCCCGAGTTCCAACGTGCAGACCGGGGCCGTCGCCAGTATTGACCAGCACCCTTTCGACCTACTGGCACGGTTGCGCTTCCGGGTGACTGTCAACACCGACAACCGGTTGATGAGCGATACCACGATGAGCGACGAGATGTTCCGCCTGGTGAGCGCTTTCGGGTATGGCTGGAGTGATCTCGAGCGGTTCACCATCAACGCGATGAAATCCGCCTTCATTCACTTCGACGAGCGACTCGCCATCATCGACGAGGTGATCAAGCCGAGGTATGCGGTGCTCGTCGGTTAGCGCATAGTTCGGCAGCTCAGCTGGTGTCGGTCCGGGCCCGGCGGGATCTGATTCGCTGGGCCCGATCGGCTTCCCGTGTGCGCCTCCGCCGGGGCATCGTCAGCGAGTGACGCGCCGGCGTCGTCGGGGTGGCGGCGCTGACCGGGGGAAGGGCGCCGGTGTCGGTGTCCCAGCCCGGAAAGTACACCCGCGCAGCGGGATAGGTGGTGTAGGTGTGTCCGGTCGGGGCGGTCCAGATGATCGTGCCGTCGGGCAGTTGCCTGTCAGACCAACCGCTCTCGCCGATCCAGAACGTCCGCAACAAATGGTGTTTTCGGCATAACGACCGCAGGTTCGATGGGTGGGTCGGGCCGTAGGGCCAGGGGACAGCGTGGTCGACGTCACAGACTTCGGCCGGGGCGTCGCATCCCGGGAAACGGCATGTCAGGTCACGGCAGCGGACGAATCGCTGGAGTGCCGCCGACGGGCGGTAGCGCGACTCGACCTCCCTGCATGGTGTGCTCAGCGGCGTGATTCGCGCACCGTCGCGGATCAACTGGGCCAGCAGCGGGTTCGGGATGACTCCGCCATTCGTCATCAACGCGTGCCCGACCCGGGCCTGCCGTTGTGTCGGCCTCTCGATGTGGGCGCCCGCGGCCCGGTCGATACCACCGGCCGCGGCCGGTTCTGCCGCGGCTTGCTCGACTGCGGTCCGGTCGGCGACGACGTGAATGACCACCGAACCCGTCAACGCCGACACTGCCGGGGTACGGCAACCGGCCTGGCCGCACCGGCACGCGATCCGGTCGGCCCCGGCGAAGACCGCACCGAGTGCCTCGGCTCGGCGTTGCCCGACGGTGCGGGGATCGGCGTCGCACACCGCCCGCGCCATTTCCGTCAGCCGGCGGTCGATGAGTTCGGCATGTGTAGCAAGCAGCCGGCCCCACACCGATCGGGTTCCACCGGCGTCATCGGGCTTGCCGAACTGAACGTCCATTCCACGGGCCGCCTCCCGGAACCACTCACGGGCGTCTGGGTCGTGGGCATTGACCACGAGGTCGATCAACGTCTCGATCTTGCGGTCCGACAACGGACCCCACGATTGCGCCGCCTCGGCGATCTCGGCGTCAATGGACGCCATGGACTCAGCTGAGATGACGCAATGGGTTCGCCACGAAATCGTCGATACCAGCCGCGGCCCGATCCGACCTGCCAAGAACAGGGCATTGACCTTGGGCAGCCGCTCCCGCAGTGACTGCGCCAGGTACATCTGCGCCGATGCCCGTCTACTGCTGATCCCCAGCGCCGCGGAAACCTCGGCCGCCGTGGCATCCCACGGGTCGCACGCCCATCGCGATCGCTCATCGACCAGGTCCGGATCGGCGTCGGCGGCCGGACAACGCCGCGCGACCAACTCGCCGATCGCCGCCAGCCGGCGGGCCGCCGCCGCAGACTCCGCGCGCGCCCAGCCGCTGATCGCCCCCGCCACATCCGTATCGGGTACGGAAGGCAACGCCTCCGGATCGAGGGAGTCGAACATGTATTCGATTATTCCATCGCGGGGTGACAAGCTCGCGCGATGCGAGTGCTTCGGGCGCCCTGACTAACCTCGCGACATCAGCGACAGCGTGGTCACTCGCTGCGCAGTCGTGACTCCACGAACGTCTCCAGTTGCTCCCACTGCTTGACCGCCGCGGAGTACGGGGGACCCGGCCGCGAGGTGGACTCCGGATCCAGGATGTGGCCGACCAGTCGGCCGATGGGCGTTTCGACGGCGAGCAGGGTGGCGATGGTGTCGTCCTCGGAGTAGGTGCCGACATCCCGGATGAACTCCACGGCCAGGGCCAGTTGATCGCGGTCAAGGGCGTCCGGGCCGTCGGCGATATCGTCGGCGAGGCCGTTGAGCACGTAGATGTTGTCCTCGGTGATGTCGATCCGCAGCGAACCGTCCGTCGCCGCGGTGCGAATATCGTCGTAGGTGCTCAGGCCGGACAGGTCATGGTCGTGTTCGTCGGCCAGGTACCGGGCCATCGCCCGCTCGGAGGGGAACACGCTGATCCGGCCGTTGCGGCCGAGGAAGATCGGCCTCTCATCGAAGTAGCAGCGCAGGGTATAGAAGGTTCCGCCGCCGGTCATCACCCGTACCGGGTCGATACCGACCTGCTCCCAGAAGTCGGCGTCGCTGCCCAGCACCACCGTGTCGGCAGCCGCCCGGGTGACCTCGGCGCGATCAGCGTCCGGTTCGGTCGCGGACTCGATGTCGTCGTTCTCCTCGAGGTCGTCCCACGGCTCGTCGAGTTCGGCGGCGGCCCGCGCCGAGGCTGCCGCGTCGACCGTGGGGGTGGTGATCACCTCGTCGACGGCCGAGACGACGCCGTCCCAGCCGCGCGCGACGATATCGCCGATGATGTCCCAGCGCTTCCGCCCCGCCCGGCCGGTGAACTGGTCGATCCCGCCGGCGATGAGTCCGAGGTTGGGATTGCCGTTGAAGAAACGCATCACGGTCGGCAGCTCGCACACCGACCCGATCGAGGACACCACCGAGAGCGTGACGGCCAGCGCGGTCAGGGCGTCCTCGGTCGGCTTCTCGGCCAGCAGTTCGTGAACGGCGATCAGGTCGGCAGTGCTGTCCTCCGCCGGTTCGAGCTTGTGGGCATTGGCGGTGACCAGCTTGTCCCATGCCGGGTGGTCGGTGAGGTCGTTCGCGGTCCCGGACCTGACGAACGCCGTGAGATCGGCCACCGAGGTGAAGGCGAACACGTCCTCGTCCAGGCCGAGGAAACCCTCCCACTCGTCGCCGCCGTCGCGCCAGCGGGGCGCCCACAACGTGTAGAAGTCACCGGCGGTAACGCCGAGGCGAATCGGTCGTAGCTCTGCGGCCATGCCGGACAGCGTAACGACCTACAGTTTGGGTTCATGGACGTGTGTGTGGTCGACCATCCCCTTGCCGCAGCCCGGCTGACGACGCTCCGCGACGAGCGCAGCGACAATGCGGCGTTTCGCGCCGCGCTTCGCGACCTCACCCACATGTTGGTCTACGAGGCCACCCGCGATGCCGAGAGCACCGAGATCCGGGTGCGTACGCCGCTGGCCGAGACGACCGGCACCCGATTGGCGCGGCCACCGCTGCTGGTGCCGGTGCTGCGGGCCGGACTGGGCATGGTCGACCAGGCGCATGCGCTCATCCCGGAGGCCATGGTGGGCTTCGTCGGGGTGGCCAGAAACGAGGAGACCCGGGAGCCGGTGCCCTACCTGGAGTCCCTGCCGGAAGATCTGCGTGACCAGCCGGTCATGGTGCTCGACCCGATGCTGGCCACCGGGGGTTCGATGGTCTACACCATCGACCTGCTGCACCACCGCGGCGCCCGCGACATCACCGTGGTGTGCGTGGTGTGCGCGCCGCAGGGGGTCGCGGCACTGGAGAAGGCCGCTCCGGAGGCCCGCCTGTTCACCGCCGCGATCGACGCCGGACTCAATGAGGTCGCCTACATCGTCCCCGGTCTCGGCGATGCCGGCGACCGGCAGTACGGCCCTCGGTAACCACCGCTGAAGGGTTACAGCTCGGCCACCACGGCGGCGAGCAGATCACCCATCCGCCGGGCCGATTCCCGGCCGGCCGCCAGGACTTCGGAGTGGCAGAGTGGATGCCCGGTCATCCCGGCCCCGAGATTGGTCACCAGCGACACGCCGAGCACCTCCGCCCCGGCGGCGCGGGCCGCGATGGTCTCGTGCACTGTGGACATCCCGACCAGGTCCGCCCCGAGGGTCTGCAGCATCCGGATCTCCGCGGGTGTCTCGTAGTGCGGGCCGGTGACCCCGGCGTACACACCTTCGCTCAGGGTCGGGTCGATGCGCCGCGCCAGCGCCCGCAACCGCGGCGAGTACGCATCGACGAGGCTGACGAACTCCGCGCCCACCAGAGGCGAGCGTGCCGTGAGATTGAGGTGGTCGGCGATGAGAACCGGCTGTCCCACGCGGTATTCCGGGCGCAGCCCGCCTGCGGCGTTGGTCAACACCAGCACGCTCGCGCCGGCAGCGCAGGCGGTCCGGACACCGTGCACCACCCGGTCCAGGTCATGGCCTTCGTAGGGATGCACCCGGCCGACCAGCACCAGCACCCGGCGGTCGCCGGACCGGACCGACAGTGCCCGGCCCTGATGGCCGCCGGCGGTGGGCCGGGCGAAGCCGGGCAGATCAGCCACCGGGATGTCGGCGCACACCTCGCCCAGCGAGTCGGCCGCCGGCGCCCAGCCCGACCCCAGGACGACGGCGATGTCGTGGCGGTCCACGCCGGTGCGCTCGGCCAGCACGCTCGCGGCCAGCCCTGGGTCCGGATTCACAACCCGGCAGCCTACTGGCGGCGGAGGGGCGGTGACATACTTCCAGGATGCCGTTGGCCGACACCGCCGAGTCGTGGCTGGCTTCGCACTACGACGACCTCGTCGCCTGGCGGCGTCACATCCACCGGTATCCCGAACTCGGCCGGCAGGAGTTCGGCACCACCCAGTTCGTCGCCGACCGACTGGTCGACGCCGGGCTGAACCCCAAGGCGCTGCCGGGCGGGACGGGGCTGATCTGCGACCTCGGCCCCGAGCACGCGCCACGGGTCGCTCTGCGCGCCGATATGGACGCGCTGCCGATGTCGGAACGAACGGGCGCGGACTATTCGTCGACCGTTCCGGGTGTGACGCACGCCTGCGGGCACGACGCCCACACCACCATCCTGCTCGGCGCGGCCGCCGCTCTGGCGGCCGTGCCCGAACTGCCGGTCGGGGTCCGGCTGATCTTCCAGCCCGCCGAGGAGTTGATGCCCGGCGGGGCGCTGGACACCATCGCCGCCGGCGGGCTGACCGGAGTGTCGCGCATCTTCGCGCTGCACTGCGACCCGCGCCTCGACGTCGGCCGGGTGGCCATCACCGCCGGTCCGATCACCTCGGCGGCCGATTCCGTCGAGATCGCCCTGCACTCGCCGGGCGGGCACACGTCGCGGCCGCACCTGACCGCCGACCTGGTCTACGGCATGGGCACGGTCATCACCGGACTCCCCGGGGTGCTGTCCCGCCGCGTCGACCCGCGGCACAGCACGGTGATGGTGTGGGGCGCGGCCAATGCCGGAGTGGCCGCCAATGCCATCCCGCAGACCGGATCGCTGGCAGGCACCGTCCGGACCGCCAGCAGGGATGCCTGGCTGGACATGGAATTCCTTGTCCGCGAGATCGTTTCGGGGTTGCTTGCGCCGCTGGGCATCGAGCACACCCTGCAGTATCGCCGTGGTGTGCCGCCGGTGGTCAACGAGGAGAGAGCCACCCAGATCATGACTCACGCCATCGAGGCGGTCGGGCCGGAAGTGCTCGCCGACACCCGCCAGTCCGGCGGCGGGGAGGACTTCTCCTGGTACCTCGAGGAGATTCCCGGGGCGATGGCCCGGCTCGGGGTCTGGGACCGGGTCGGCCCGCAACTCGACCTGCACCAGCCCAACTTCGACATCGATGAGCGGGCGCTGGCGATCGGGGTGCGCGTACTGGTCAACACCGTCGAGCAGGCGGCACTGTTCGGATGACTGGAGTCGGATGACTGGGGTCGGATTCGGATGACTGGGGTCGGATGAGGTGGGTCGGATGAAACTACTCGTCACCGGCGGTGCGGGCTACATCGGCAGCGTCTGCGCGAAAGTACTTCTCGAACAAGGTCATCAGGTCGTCGTCGTCGACGACCTGTCCACCGGCAACGCCGACGCGGTGCCGGCCGGGGCGGAGTTCGTCGAGGACGACCTGGTTCCTGCCGCCCGTGGGCTGCTGCCCGGCGGCGGGTTCGACGGGGTGCTGCACTTCGCGGCCCGGTCGCTGGTGGGGGAGTCGGTCCAAGCTCCGGAGAAGTACTGGTACGGCAACGTCGTCAAGACGCTGGATCTGCTCGAGGCGATGCGGGAATCCGGCACCGCGCGGCTCGTGTTCTCCTCGACCGCGGCCACCTACGGCGAGCCGGAGTCGGTGCCGATCACCGAGGATGCCCCGACCCGACCGACCAATGCCTACGGTGCCACCAAACTCGCGATCGACCATGCGATCACCTCGTATGCGCGGGCGCACGGTCTGGCGGCGGCCAGCCTGCGCTACTTCAACGTGGCCGGCGCGTACGCCGGGCTGGGTGAGCGGCACCGGCAGGAGACCCACCTCATCCCGTTGGTGCTGCAGGCCGCGGCCGGCCGGCGGCCGGAGATCCTGGTCTACGGCAACGACTGGCCCACCCCGGACGGCACCTGCATCCGGGATTACATCCACGTCCGTGATCTGGCCGATGCCCACGTGCTGGCGGTTCAGCAGGTCCAGGTCGGCTCGCACCGGATCTTCAACCTCGGCAACGGCACCGGATTCAGCGTCCGCGAGGTCATCGACTGCTGTCGTCGGGTCACCGGCGAACCCATCGTCGCCCGCGACGTCGACCGCCGGGCCGGCGACCCGGCAATCTTGATCGCCTCCAGCGAGCGGGCCGTCGCCGAACTCGGCTGGCGGCCCCAGCATGCCGCACTGGACCAGATGGTCGCCGATGCCTGGGACTTCGAGCGGAGCCGCGCCGAGAAGGTGCCCTAGTCCGTCGGGCCCGGACCGATATTGCGGGCCGGGCGGGTGCGCAGGTCGTGCACATAATCGGCGGGTGCGCCGGCGACCTCGGCGGCGTCGGCCATCACACCGATGTAGCGGGCCGAGGGCAGACCGCCCTCCCAGGCGTCCAGAACGTACAGCCATGCCAGGACCGGGCCGGTCGTGGTGTCAGAACTCTGCCGGTCGATCCGGCAGCGGATCTTCTTGTGCAGGAGAATGTCCGAACCCTCCCAGTGGTCCATGTTCTCCTCGTCGGAGGGCGTCACGTCGTACAGGACCACGAACACGCTCGAGGTCGGGTCCTCTACCACGGTCGCCAACGCGCCTTCCCAGCCGATGTCCTCACCGGCGAAGGTCAACCGCCAGCCGTGCAGCCAACCGGTGCCGGCCATCGGGGAGTGCGGCGCCCTCTGCAGCATCTGCTCGGGATCCATATTGGACCCGTAGGCGGCGTAGATCGGCACGGGAGAAGAGTAGCGGGCTGGGTAGCGAGCCGAACCGCCGTTGCGGTGTTTAGATGGTCGCGTGGTAGCGCCGAGCACCAAGCGGATCGTCATCATCGGCGGTGGCCCCGCCGGCTACGAGGCGGCCCTGGTGGCGGCCGGCCGCGGAGCCGAGGTGACCGTCGTGGACAGCGACGGCATCGGCGGGGCCTGCGTGCTCTTCGATTGCGTCCCGTCGAAGACGTTCATCGCCTCCACCGGGGTGCGCACCGAGTTGCGCCGGGCGGCCGGGCTGGGCTTCGACATCGGCATCGACGACGCCAAGATCACCCTCGGCCAGATCAACAATCGGGTCAGGACGCTGGCCCGTTCCCAGTCCGCCGACATCGGCTCGCAACTGCTCGCCCAGAAGATCAATGTGGTCCCGGGCCGGGCCGAACTGATCGACGCCGTTTCGGGTATGGCATCGCACCGGGTCCGGGTAACCACCCCAACAGGTGGGTCCGGTGTGCTGAAGGCCGACGTGGTGCTGATCGCCACGGGGGCCAGCCCGCGGGTACTGCCCGGTGCCGCGCCGGACGGTGAGCGAATCCTCAATTGGCGGCAACTCTATGACCTGACCGAACTACCCGAGCACCTGGTGATCGTCGGATCGGGGGTGACGGGCGCGGAGTTCTGCAACGCCTACACCGAGCTGGGGGTGCCGGTGACGGTGGTGGCCAGCCGCGACCAGATCCTGCCCCACGAGGATCGCGACGCCGCCGCCGTCTTGGAGGAGGTGTTCGCCGAACGCGGCGTGACCCTGGTCAAGAACGCCCGCGCGGATTCGGTCACCCGGGCCGAAGCAGGCGTGCGGGTGAGCCTGGCCGACGGGCGCGTCGTCGAGGGCAGCCATGCCCTGATGACGGTCGGTTCGGTGCCCAACACCGCAGGCCTGGGCCTGGAGCGGGTCGGGATCGACCTGGGCCCCGGCGGCTACATCCCGGTCGACCGGGTTTCGCGTACCACCGCCGCCGGTATCTATGCCGCCGGTGACTGCACGGGGCTGCTGCCGTTGGCCTCGGTGGCGGCCATGCAGGGCCGCATCGCGATGTACCACGCACTGGGGGAGGGGGTGTCCCCGATCCGGCTGCGCACCGTCGCCTCCGCGACCTTCACCCGACCGGAGATCGCCGCCGTCGGGGTGCCGCAGACGGCCATCGACAGCGGCGCGGTGCCGGCCCGCACCATCATGCTGCCGCTGACCA
>JAGQTS010000134.1 GCA_020438895.1 Mycobacterium sp. | reverse complement strand
ACCTCGCCGTCGTCGTCGACGACGCCGCAGCCTTGGTCGACCAGGTCGTGCGGGGCGACGACCTGCTCGCGTCCTCTCCCAGACAGGCCTACCTGGCCTCCCTCCTGGGTTACCGCGAACCGACCTACGCACACGTTCCGCTCGCACTGAACGCCGACGGAAAGCGCCTCGCCAAACGCGATGGCGCGGTTACCCGGCGCGACCTGGGCACGGACAGGACGCTGGCGTTGATCATCGCGTCGCTGAACCGGAAGGCGTCCACCCTGGCTGAATTGCTGGAAGGCTTCGACCCGGCGACGCTGCCCCGGAGCCCGTGGGTGTATCGACCGGACTGAGGCCGGTCGGGTGGGCCAACTAGGCTGCCGCGATGCGATTCGCCTTCAAGACGTCACCGCAGAACACCACCTGGGCGGACATGCTCGCAGTGTGGAAGGCCGCCGACACGATCGACGTATTCGAGTCCGGGTGGGTTTTCGACCACTTCTATCCCATCTTCTCCGACCCGACCGGTCCCTGCCTGGAGGGCTGGACCACACTGACGGCACTGGCTCAGGCCACCTCAAGGCTGCGGCTGGGCGCCTTGGTGACCGGCATCCATCACCGCCATCCGGCGGTGCTCGCCAACATGGCCACCACACTGGACATCATCTCGGCGGGCCGCCTCGAACTGGGGCTGGGGGCCGGCTGGAACGAAGAAGAATCTGACGCCTATGGCATCGAGCTCGGCGATATCGGGGAGCGTTTCGACAGGCTCGAAGAAGCTTGTCAGGTCCTGATCGGGTTAATCAGCCAGGAGACCACCGACTTCCGCGGTCGGTTCTACCGCCTGACACGGGCTCGAAACGAACCCAAGGGTCCGCAGCACCCGCACCCACCGATTTGCATCGGGGGCAATGGCGAACGCCGGACCTTGCGGATCACCGCGCAGTACGCTCAGCATTGGAATTTTCCCGGCGGCAGCCCAGCGGAGTTCGCGCGGAAGCGCGATGTGCTCGCTGCCCACTGTGCCGATATCGGTCGAGACCCGAAGGAGATCCTGCTATCGGCACATGTTCGCCTTGCCGACGGCAACTACCGGCGACTCATCGAGGACACGATCGCGTTGGGAGCCGAAGGGCTCGACTTGGCGATCGTCTATCTGCCGTTACCTCATGATCCACGGGTCGTCGAGACCCTGGCGGAGAGAGTGCGCGACTCGGGACTGTGGCGTGGTTCGGCATAGCGGACCCCAGATCGTAGACGGCTGCGCGCCCCTACGACGGCGAGCAACTCGACAACTCCCACGAGAACCACTGGCCACAGAAGACCGGCGACAGCCGCTGTGACACCTGGCCGGTCCGGTGCAGTGACATGGGCATCGCGAAACCATCCCGCTGAAACCAGGGCGACAGCGGCGACAACCACCGCCATGGCGAGGTATCCGCCGATCCACTCCATCGCTCCCCCAATCACATTCCTGAATTGATATTCCCGAAATTACCGGGGGATATGGTGGTGCGCCCGTCACTCATACCGAATTCATAGGGGCGTCACCCGAGCTCTGACGAGCTCGACGCGGGATTGCCTAAAAACCGTATCGCAGCAGTTCATCGGCCGTGATGAGCCGTTCGTTGCGGGCCGGGAACTCGCGGCTGCGAACGGGATGGCGCAGCAGCGACCAGGCCATCCGGACCGCTCGGGAAAGCGGAATCGGGCTCATCATCGGGCTGAGGTACATCGGGTTTCTCCTGTGGTCGACATCGTTGGCAACCGAAGCTTCCGGGCAACCCGCCGGGCAACCCTGAAGGCCCATCCCAGCAATTAGACGACGATCACACCGTTGGATTGAGAAGGCGCGCCGACGCAGTTCGACTGTTACAGGTGGGACTAACGTTGCGGAGCGGCCGACGGTCCGATCGGCGCCGGCAAAGCGGAATGGCCCATCAGATAGCGGTCAACGCCGGCAGCGGCGGCACGACCCTCGGCGATCGCCCACACGATCAACGACTGCCCGCGACCCATATCGCCGGCCACGAACACCCCGGGCACCGAGGTCTCGAAGTCGGCGTTGCGGGCGACGTTGCCGCGGTCGGTGAGCGCGACTCCCAGATCGGTCAGCAGACCCGGTCGCTCCGGACCGACGAATCCCATCGCTAAGAGGACGAGGTCGGCGCCGAGTTCGAAGTCGCTACCCTCAATCTTCTCGAACTTCCCTCCGGTCATCACAACCTCGTGCGCTCGCAGACCGGTGACCTTGCCGTCGCGGCCGACGAATCGCTCGGTATTGACCGAGAAGACCCGTTCGCCCCCTTCCTCGTGGGCCGAGGACACCCTGAACATCAGTGGGTAGGTCGGCCACGGGGTGGATGCGGCGCGGGTTTCGGGCGGCCGCGGCATGATTTCGAACTGGTGCACGCTACGGGCACCCTGCCGCAGTGCCGTTCCCAAGCAATCGGCGCCGGTATCGCCGCCGCCGATGATGATCACCCGCTTGTCCTTGGCCGTGATCGGCGGTTGGCCGCTTGCATCGAGCACCGGGTCCCCGTGTGTGGCCCTATTCGCCCACGGCAGGTACTCCATCGCCTGGTGAATGCCGTCGAACTGCCGGCCCGGGATCGCGAGATCGCGCCAATCCGTCGCCCCGCCGGCCAAGACGATGGCGTCGAACTGTTCACGTAGGTCGTCCGCGGAGACGTCGACCCCGACATTCACCCCCGACATGAAGGTCGTCCCCTCGGCCTCCATCTGTTCCAGACGCCGGTCGATGTGACGTTTTTCCATCTTGAATTCGGGAATTCCGTAGCGCAGCAACCCGCCGATCCGGTCTGCGCGCTCGAACACGGTGACTTCGTGTCCCGCCCGGGTCAGCTGCTGGGCCGCCGCGAGGCCCGCTGGCCCGGAACCGACGATGGCCACCGACTTGCCCGTCACCAGATGCGGCCGGTTGGGCTGCACCCACCCTTCGTCCCAGGCATTGTCGATGATCTCGACCTCGACCTGCTTGATGGTCACCGGATCGGAGTTGATGCCCAGCACGCAGGACGCTTCGCAGGGAGCCGGGCACAGCCGACCGGTGAACTCCGGGAAATTGTTGGTCGCGTGCAGTCGCTCGATGGCATCCCGCCAACGATCCCGATAAACCAGGTCGTTCCACTCCGGAATCAGGTTCCCCAAAGGGCAACCGTTGTGACAGAACGGAATTCCGCAGTCCATACATCGGGAAGCCTGGTCCCGAAGAGTCTCGTGCTCGAACTCTTCGTAGACCTCCTTCCAGTCCCGCAGTCGTAGCGGAACCGGCCGACGCGCCGGCGTCTCCCGGTGGGATACCTTCAGGAAACCGGATGGGTCAGCCACGTGACGCTCCCATGATCGCCTCATCAACGTCGGCGCCGATCCGTTCGGCCTCGGCAATGGCGTGTAGGACGCGTTTGTAGTCGCGTGGCATCACCTTCACGAAATCTCCTACTTGTCGAGGCCAGTCAGCCAGGATGCGCTCGGCGACTGCGGAATCCGTAGCGTCGCGGTGCGCGACGAGCATGTCGTGCAGCCAGTCGACGTCGGTATCGTCGAGGGCTTCAAGGTCCACCATCTCCGCATTCAGATTGCGTGGGAGGTGGCCGGAGGGATCGTAAACGTAGGCGATCCCGCCCGACATCCCCGCGGCGAAGTTGCGCCCGGTTTGCCCGAGGATGACCACTCGACCACCGGTCATGTACTCGCACCCGTGATCTCCGACACCCTCGACCACCGCATGCGCTCCGGAGTTACGCACCGCGAACCGTTCACCCACCGTGCCACGGATGAACGCCTGCCCACTGGTGGCCCCGAACAGGATCACGTTACCGCCGATGATGTTGTCCTCGGCCACATAATCCGCCGGAGCGTCCAAAGACGGCCTCAGCACGATCCGCCCGCCCGAAAGCCCTTTGCCCACATAGTCGTTGGCATCGCCATTGACCCGGAGTGTGATGCCACGCGGCACGAACGCACCAAAACTGTTGCCCGCCGAACCGTCGAAAGTGATGTCGATGGTGCCATCCGGCAGGCCGTCACCCCCGTAGGCTTTCGTCACCTCATGACCGAGCATGGTGCCGACAGTCCGGTTGGTGTTGGCGATTTTCATGGTGAAACTCACCGGGGTCCGCGAGTCCAACGCCTCCCGGCACTGAGCGATCAACTGCTGGTCCAATGCCTTGTCAAGACCGTGGTCCTGCCGCGAACTGCAGTACAGGTCCTGGTTCATGAACGCGGACTCGATCTCATGCAGCACCGGGCGCAGATCCAGCTTGTGGGCCTTCCAATGCGCGGCTGCCCGACTGGTGTCCAGAGCGCCAACCTGACCGACCATCTCGTTCACCGTGCGGAATCCCAACTGGGCCATCAACTCCCGGACTTCCTCGGCGATGAACAGGAAGAAGTTCTCCACGAATTCCGGTTTACCGGTGAACCTTTCACGTAGGACCGGGTTCTGGGTCGCGACACCGACCGGGCAGGTGTCGAGGTGACAGACCCGCATCATGATGCATCCCGATACCACCAGTGGTGCGGTCGCGAAACCGAACTCCTCAGCGCCGAGCAGAGCGGCGATCACAACGTCACGGCCGGTCTTGAGCTGGCCGTCGACCTGGACGACGATCCGGTCTCGTAGGCCGTTGAGCAGCAGCGTCTGCTGGGTCTCGGCCAGTCCGAGCTCCCAGGGCGCGCCGGCGTGCTTCATCGACGTCAACGGAGTGGCGCCGGTACCGCCGTCGTGGCCGGAGATCAACACCACGTCGGCGTGCGCCTTCGAGACGCCTGCGGCGACCGTACCGACACCGTTCTCGCTGACCAGCTTCACATGGATACGCGCAGCGGGGTTGGCGTTCTTGAGGTCGTAGATCAGCTGGGCGAGATCCTCGATCGAGTAGATGTC
>JAGQTS010000133.1 GCA_020438895.1 Mycobacterium sp. | reverse complement strand
CGCCGAAGGAGCAACACCTCTCCGTCAACCTCTCAGGCACCCCGGACCGCACCTGGACCCGATGCCTCTGGAAAGCGGCGGCCCACCGGCCGCCCGCCCATGGGGAAAAGCGTTCCGTACCCGCGACGGTCCCGCTGAATCTCTCAGGCACCGACGACAGAGGGAGAGGACGCCCCCCCGCCGCGTCCGTCCCCAGTCAGGAGTCCCCGTGTCTGATACCCGCGAGCCTGCCCTCGCCACGTTCGCCGACCGCCACATCGGGCTGGATGGTGACGCCCTGCGCCACATGCTGGGCGTGATCGGCGTCGGCTCCCTCGACGAGTTGGCCACCAAAGCGGTCCCGGCGGGAATCCGCGACGTCCCCGAGTCCGGTGCCGCGCCGGGCTTGGAGTGCCTGCCCGCGCCCGCCAGCGAATACGAGGCGCTGGCCGAACTGCGCGAACTGGCCGACGCCAACACCGTGGCGGTGTCGATGATCGGTCAGGGCTACTACGACACGATCACCCCGCCGGTGCTGCGCCGCAACATCCTGGAGAATCCCGCCTGGTACACCGCCTACACCCCCTACCAGCCGGAGATCAGCCAAGGTCGGCTCGAAGCGCTGCTGAACTTCCAGACCATGGTCGCCGACCTCACCGGCCTTGACCTGGCCAACGCCTCGATGCTGGACGAAGCCACCGCAGCCGCCGAGGCGATGACCCTGATGCACCGCGCCACCCGCGGCAGGTCGAACAGACTGGCTGTGGACGTCGACCTGTTCCCCCAGACCGCCGCGGTGCTTGCCACCCGCGCCGAGCCGCTGGGCATCGAGATCGTGACCGCCGACTTGCGCGCCGGTCTGCCCGAAGGCGAGTTCTTCGGCGTCATCGCACAGCTACCGGGGGCCAGCGGACGGATCACCGACTGGTCGGGGCTGGTCGAACAGACCCACCAACGCGGCGCGCTGATCGCCCTCGGCGCTGACCTGCTCGCGCTGACTCTGATCGCACCACCCGGCGAGATCGGGGCGGACCTGGCGTTCGGCACCGCTCAGCGTTTCGGTGTCCCGATGGGTTACGGCGGTCCGCACGCCGGGTATCTGGCTGCCCACACCAGCCACGCCAGGCAGCTGCCGGGCCGTCTGGTCGGGGTCTCGGTGGACGCTGACGGGGTTCCCGCCTATCGGCTCTCCCTGCAGACCCGCGAACAGCACATCCGCCGGGACAAGG
>JAGQTS010000132.1 GCA_020438895.1 Mycobacterium sp. | reverse complement strand
TCGACATGTACCAGCACATCAACCACGCGACGATGGTGACCATCCTCGAAGAGGCTCGGGTGGACTTCCTCGCCGAACCCTTCGCCGATGACATCGCGACCATCGGGCTGCTGATTCACGAAGTGAAGGTGCTGTACAAAGGCCAACTGCGCCTTGCCGATTCGCCGCTTCAGGTGACGATGTGGACCCAGCGGTGCCGGGCGGTGGACTTCACCATCGGCTATGAGGTTCGCCCCGTCGGCGCCGCTGCGGACGTCAAGCCCTCGGTGATCGCCGAAACCCAACTGGCTGCCGTCCATATCGCCGAGCAACGTCTGGTGCGGCTCTCACCGGCACACCGGGAGTACCTCCAGCGCTGGTTGCGGTGATGCTGCAGGTTGATCCGGGCGGTCGGGGTGACCTGCTCGCCTTCGCCGAACGCGCGGTGCGCCTCGATGAGGCTGCGGTGGTTCGACTGCGCAACCGGAAGGACGGTCTGCTCGCGGCCTGGGTGACCACCGGATTCGAGGTACTCGCGCTTCGGGTGGTGCCCGGGTCGGTGCACCCTGCTGATCTGACGTGCGCGGCGGACGGATTGATCCGGGGGCTGCGTGCCACCGGGAACGACGGAGTGGTCGACCCCGGGTTCCCGATGGACTCGGCCTGGCGGGGAGCGCTCCCGCCGGAGTCCGGTTTCGCCCATGTCGACGACGTTCCGGCGCCGGTGGTCGGTGACCTCGCCCGCCAGGGCGTCGATCTGGCGCGCGAACACGGCAGCGTGCACGGGCCGCCGTCGTCGCTGCTGGACCAGCATGTGCTGCAGGTCAGCGGCGGCGGTGCGACGGTGGGGGTACCGATGCGATGCATGCTGGCGCTGACGGCCATGGGGTTCATCGGGGATCCGGGGGGCAGTGCTGGCGATTCCGACGTCATCCGGGTGCGGGCGACACCCGTCTGGCTGCGGATCGATGCCCGGTTCGGGTCGGTGTACCGTCGGCGTGGCGGGCCCGGCCTACTGCTGGGCTGAGTGGCAATTCCTCCCTCACAACTGTGCCCGGCCTGCAAGGATCCACCTATGGTCGACAAGAACAAGCCCTGGTTCAGGCTCTACGACAAGGGCGTGCCGTACTCCGTGATCTATCCGCCGCTGTCGATCAAGCAGATGTTCAATTCCTGCGCGGAGAAGAACCCTGACCGCGACTACCTGATCGTCAACGACGTGCGGCTGTCCTACGGGCTGGTCAACATGATGGCACGCAAGGCGGCGAACGCCCTGGTCACTCTCGGTGTGAAGAAGGGCGATCGGGTCGCGATCATGTCGCCCAATGTGCCGCAATACGTCATCGCCTTCCAGGCCTGCGCCAAACTCGGCGCCATCGTGGTGCCGATCAATCCGCTGGCCGCCGGGCCCGAGGTGCTGCACTACATCAGGGACAGCGGCGCGGAGACGGTGATCGTGCTGGCCGCTTTCGCGCGCGGCCCCATCGATGTGCTCAAGGCCAGCCAATCCGGTGGAGACGCCCCGCTGCGCAACGTGATCACCTTCCAGGTCCCATCGGTGACCTCCGAGGTCGAAGCCGGACCGGGTATCCACGACTTCAACGATCTCGTCGGCGCGGCGGCGGACTCCGAACCCGATGCTGCCATCCACGGCTCCGACGTCCTGATGCTGCAATACACCGGCGGCACGACCGGATTGTCCAAGGGGTGCGTGCTGACCAACGACAACCTGGTGTCCATCGCCTACCAGGAGAACTACTGGATGGCACCGCTGATCGATCGGGACGAGCCGTTGCGCTGCCTCGCCGCCGTTCCGATCTACCACATCTACGGGTTCAACATGAATGTCAACGCCAACCATGTCAGCGGCGGAACCATCATCCTTGTGCCGCAGCCCAGCGCCGACAATGTGCTGGAGGCCATCAACGCCCACGAGCCCAACATCTTCCCGGCGGTGCCCACCATGATCATCGGGCTCAACCAGCACCCCGACATCAGCACCTCCAAGATCGGTTCGATCAAAGGGGTCGTCTCCGGTTCGGCGCCGCTGCCACTGGAAGCAATGCGTACCTTCGAGGAACTCTCAGGCGCGGTGATCACCGAGGGCTACGGGATGTCGGAGACCTCCAACATCGTCACCGCCAACCCGTTGCACACCGTGCGCAAACCCGGCAGCGTCGGTATCCCGTTCCCGGACAACGATGTCCGCATCGTCGACCTCGAAACGGGCGAGAAGGACATGGCGCTCGGTGAGCCCGGAGAGCTCATCTGCAAGGGGCCGACCATCATGCGGGAGTACTGGAACAATCCCGCCGAGACCGCGAAGACCTTCCGGGACGGCTGGTTGCTCACCGGTGATATTGCCGTGATGGATGAGGACGGCCACATCTTCATCGTCGACCGCAAGAAGGACATGATCCTGTCCAGCGGCTTCAACGTCTACCCGCGGGAGATCGATGAGCTGATGTACAGCCATCCGAAGGTGCTGCAGGCATGCTCGTTCGGTATTCCCGACGCCAAGCGCGGCGAGAGCCTCAAGCTGGCATTGGTGCTCAAGCCCGGCGAGCAGATGACCGCCGACGAGGCGCGAGAGTTCTGCAAGTCGAACCTGTCGGGCTACAAGGTGCCCACCCAGGTCGCTTTCCTGGGTGAACTTCCCGTCACGTCGGTCGGCAAGCCCGATCGTAAGAAACTGCGGCAGTGGGAACTCGAAGGCCAACTGAGCTAGGTCGGCATCAGAACGACGAGTTGACCATCGCCTCAGCCGCCATCTGCAGATAGGCCAGCAACTCTCGCCGGTGATCGTCGTCGAGGGTCTCCGAGTCGATTTCGGCAACGGCGGTGTGCATGCACCGCAGCCAGGCGTCGCGTTCGATCGGGCCGATGCGGAATGGGCTGTGGCGCATGCGAAGCCGCGGGTGCCCGCGTTGATCGGAGTAGTCATGCGGTCCGCCCCAGTACTGTTCGAGGAACATCCGCAGCCGGTCTTCTGCGGCGGTCAGGTCCTCGTCGGGATACATCGGCCGCAGAATCTCGTCCTCACGAACCTGCGCATAGAAGCGCGCGACGATGGTGCGGAATGTGTCCGCGCCACCGACTGCGTCATAGAAATTCCGCGGAGCCTCACCCACGCCCCCTATTGAACACGACGCGAACAGCATCGAAATTAGCGTGCGATCGGCGCCGATCCGTGGTGCACTGGTCAGCGGAGGACGTATGCAGCGCAGACGGAACGTGCCGAACCACTCTGGCGCGCATCCCACGCTGCGTCGGGTGGATTCCGGCCGTCCTGCCGACGGTTCGCTCTGGGGTCGTCGGCGAGTGTTGCTGCTCAACGCCACCTACGAACCGCTCACCGCGCTGCCGATCCGGCGAGCGCTGGTGATGGTGCTGTGCGGGAAGGCCGACGTGGTACACGATGACCCGTCGGGACCGGTCGTGCATTCCGCCACCCGGACGGTTGCGGTGCCGTCGGTGATCCGGTTGCGCCGCTACGTTCGGGTGCCCTACCGGGCCAGGGTTCCACTGACCCGCGCCGCCCTCATGCATCGCGACGGGTTCCGATGCGCCTACTGCGGGACGAAGGCCGACACCGTCGACCATGTGGTGCCACGCAGTCGGGGCGGTGAGCACACCTGGGAGAACTGTGTGGCCGCCTGCTCGACGTGCAACCACCGTAAGGCCGACCGCCTGCTGACCGAACTGGGCTGGACGCTGAGGCTGGTGCCCGCTCCCCCCAAGGGACAGCACTGGAGGCTGCTGGCCACGGTGAAGGAGCTGGATCCGGCCTGGGTGCGGTATCTGGGCGAAGGCGCGGCCTGAATCCCGCATCGGGTGCGCTACGGTTCTGTGCGTGAGTACCGGTCTGACCCATGGGCTGCCCGTAGTCCTGCTCATCCTGGGCATCGTCATCTATCTGCGCACCGCCACGCGGCCCGCGCCGTATCGGCTGTCGGAGAAGTGGGCCCGTCCGCCGGTGTTGTGGTGTGCCACCGCCGAGAGGATCCCGGGCAACGACGGATCCCCGCTCACCGTGGGAGGTGGCACAAGTGGCCGCTGGTGACCAGACTGTGGCCCGGGTGTCGCCGGACGGCCTGCCCGCCGGGTGGGCTGTCACGGCCAGCGGACGGCTCTCCATCGCCAGCGAACCGGACAAACTGCCCAATCGGTACCCGTTCAGGACCCGTGACCTGGTGGTCCTCGATGACGCGCTGGTCCATGGCAGCCGCCAGTCCAAGGCCCGGTTCGCGGTGTACATCGGTGACCTGGGCGCCGACCCGGCAGCGCGCGCCCGCGAACTCCTGGCCGACGTTCCGACCCCGAACAACGCCGTCCTGCTGGCGGTTTCGCCGGATCAGCGATCCATCGAGGTGGTGTACGGCTCTGACGTATGCGGCCGCGGGGTCGAGTCAGTCGCGCCGCTGGGTGTTTCGGCGGCCGCGGCGGCGTTCCGCGAGGGCAACCTCATCGATGGTCTCGTCAGTGCCATCCGGGTGATGTCCGCCGGGGTTTCCCGACCCTAGGGGCGTGGGGTCGACCGCACCCGCCGAGGCCCGCGGACCGATTCGCCATACCTGGTCAGCGCACGCGGTGCCCTCGGCGATCAAGCTGCGCTTGACAACCTTGAACGTTTCGGTACGGGGCAGCGCCGCTGTCACCCGCACAAAGGTCGGCCACTGCTTTTCCCCGAGGTCCTGCTGTTGGGCGAGGAACCGCTGCAGCGCCGTCACGTCCAGACTGCTGCCGTCGGCCAGCACGATCGCCGCCATCACCAGGTCGCCGATATCGGGTGCCGGGATGCCGTACACCGCAACTTCGCGAATATCCGGGTGGCGCAGCAGCACCCGCTCAATGGGGGCGGTGCCCAGGTTCTCGCCGTCGATGCGCAGCCAGTCGCCCACCCGTCCGGCGAAGCGGACCCAGCCTTCGTCGTCGAGGTAGGCCAGGTCTCCACTGTGATACTTCCCGCCACGCATCCGCTCGGCCTCGGCCGCGGGATCGTTGTAGTACCCCTCGAAACGGCCGGGACCGTCGACGTTGACCAATTCGCCGATCGCACCGGCGGGGCAGGGTTGGCCGGTGTCCACGTCGAGGATCTCCACGCCGTCGGGCAGCGGACCGAGGGCCTCCGGCGGCGTGTCAGGGGTCCGGCTGATCGCCACGCCCCCCTCGCTGGAGCCGAACCCGTCGACAACCGACGTCGCGAACCGGCGCGCGAACGCGGTGAGGTCCCCGGGTGCGCCTTCGTTGCCGTACACCACTCGCAACGAATTCTGGGCGTCGTCGGGCTGCTCCGGGGTGGCCAGGACGTACGACAGGGGTTTCCCGACGTAGTTGGCGTAGGTCGCTCCGTAGCGGCGGACGTCGGTCAGAAACTGCGATGCGGAGAACCGCCGACGCAGGATCAACGACCCCTGCGCGGCCAGGGCGACCGCCCACCCGACCAGCACCGCGTTGGAGTGGAAGAGCGGCATCGACACGTAGCAGCGGTCCGCCGGACCGAGGGCCAACCGTTGCGCCAGCGTCGTGGCCGCCCCGGCGACCTTTCCATGACTGCACCGGACAGCTTTGGGTTCGCCGCTGGTACCCGAGGTGAACACCAGCATGAACAAATCGGCGGGCTGCGCAGTGGGCGCCGGTATCTCCGCGCCGGAATGGCCGGCCATCTCGGCTGCCCATGCGGGGGCGTCGACGTCGATGTGGCCCAGGCCGGCCAGAGTGTCGGCATGGGCCGCCCCGGACAACACCACCTGGCAGTCGGCCCGCTGGACGTCGCGGGCCAGGGCCGCACCGCGGCGCACCGGATTCAGGCCGACCGCGACGATTCCCGATAGCGCCGCGGCAGCCAGCACCGCGGAGTGCATCGGGGTGTTCTGCAGCAGCACCCCGACATGCGGCGGACGGCCGGGGTCGAGGCGCGAGCGCAGGGCGGCGCCCACCGAGGCGGCTGTCTGTAGGTGATCGCGCCAGCTTGTGAAAGTGCCCTCGAAGAACAGGCCGCGGTCGGTGACGTCGCGCAGCGGCGTCAGGAGTCCGCTTACCGTGGGCCCGGCATCGCCGGTGGTCACCGGGCGTCGAACTCGCGTGCCCGCAGCGCGCGTTCCACCCCGGCGCGGCCCTCCAGAACCAGCCGGCGCAGGGCCGGCGGGACGTGCAACCCGCCGAGGAACCAGTCGGCGGCCTTCAGCGCGGCGGCGCTGACGTCCCAGGCCGGATACAGCCCCACCACGACGGTCTGCGCAACCTCGCTGGAGCGCCGATCCCACACCGCGCTCACCGCGTCGAAGTACCGCTGGGTGTAGGGCATCAGCAGATCGCGCTGACCGGGCTGGGTCCAGCCGCCGATGATCGCCCGGGCGGTGATGTTCGGCAGCGTGTCGTCCTCGATCACCTCGCGCCAGGCCCGGGCCTTCACCTCAGCCTGCGGGCGGGCGGCGGTGGCCGCGGCGGCGTGCCGCCGACCGGCGGCGGTGGGGTCCCGCTCGGCCTCGGCGTCGATGAACGGAGTGGCCGCACCGTCGGCGTCGATACGCCCGCCGGCCGCCAGTGCCGTCACGATCCGCCAGCGCAGATCGGTGTCGACCTGCAAGCCGGGCAGCCCGTGGTCGGCCGGGTCGGCGTCGAGCAGGTCGCCGAGCAGTTCCAGATGCGGGCCGGACAGCACCGAGGTACACACAGAGTTGACGTAGGCCAGTTGATGGTCAGAGCCGGGCTCGGCGTGCCGGGCCAGTTCGACCAGCCGGTCGGCGAAGGCGGGCCAACCGTGCTCGGTCGCCCACCCGGGCTCGGCGTAGGAGCTCAGCGCAGCCTGGGCCTGCAGTAGCAATCGCTGGGCCACCCCGACCTCGGTCTCGGCGTGCACCCCGCGCATCACCAGGGTGACGAAGTCCCGAGCCCGGAGCTCGGCGTCGCGCGTCATCTCCCAGGCCGCCGACCACACCAAGGTGCGGGGCAGCGGGTCGGCGATATCGGCGATCCGCGTCAAAGCCGTCCGGAGGGACTCGTCGTCCAGACGCATCGAGCAGTAGGTCAGGTCGTCGTCGTTGACCAGGATCAGATCGCCACGCGGGACCCCCTGCAGCGCAGGAACCTCGGTGATGTCGCCTTCGACGTCAAGCTCCTCGCGGTGGGCGCGCACCAGCTTGCCCGCTCCGTTGTCGGTGTAGATCCCGACCGCCAGGCGGTGGACGCGGGTTTCACCGGCTCCGGGGGTGGCCCCGCCTTGCCGGATGGCGAACCGGGTCAACCGGCCCTCGGCGTCGACGTCGAATTCCGGACGCAGCGTGTTGAGTCCGGTGGTCTTCAGCCACTGGCGCCCCCAGTCGGACAGGTCGCGCCCGGAGGCCTGCTCCAACGCGCCGAGCAGGTCGTCGAAGGTCGCGTTGCCGAAGGCGTGGGCGGCGAAGTAGGCCCGCAGTCCGGCCAGGAAGTGTTCCAGCCCCACATAGGCCACCAACTGCTTGAGAACGCTGGCGCCCTTGGCATAGGTGATGCCGTCGAAGTTGACTTCCACGGCGTGCAGATCCGGGATGTCAGCAGCTACCGGGTGGGTCGACGGCAGCTGATCCTGCCGATAGGCCCAGGACTTCTCGACGTTGGCGAAGGTGGTCCAGGCTTGGTCGTATTCGGTGGCGTCGGCCTGGCAGAGCACCGAGGCGAAGGTGGCGAA
>JAGQTS010000131.1 GCA_020438895.1 Mycobacterium sp. | reverse complement strand
CCATGCCGATCACCACCACCTCGGCATCGCCGGCGTCGGCGGGGCGCTCCTCGGGGTGCAGGGTGGTTTCGTCCTGGGCCGGTAGCCGTGCCGCCACTTTCTCCACCATCAGGTGCCCGCGTCCGTTGAGCAGCGCCGACACCACGAAGCTCAGGGCGACGGCGATCGACATCTCCACCAGCCAGGCCGGCGCCAGGAGTCCCGCCGAAACCCCGACCGAGACGACGATCAGCCCGAATTCGGAGTAGTTCATCAGGCCCAGTCCGGCAAGGATCGCGGTGCGATAGCGCAGGTTCAGGCGTGTCAGCAGCAGGACGTACCAGGCCCCCTTGAACGGCAGCAGGAGCACCATCAGCACGGCGACACCGACGGTGGGCAGATCCGGCAGCCCGGTGAGGCCGATCGACACGAAGAATCCCACCAGCAGCAGCTCCTTGATGTGGAACAACGAGCGCGCGAGCTCGGAGGAAGCCGGGTGAGACGCCAGGAGCACCCCGACGATCAGGGCGCCGAGGTCACCCTTGAGCCCGACTGCGGAGAACAACGCGTAGCCGGGCACCAGGGCCATCACGATGCCGAACAGCGACTGCATCTCGCCGTGCCCCAACCGGCCCCAGATCTTGCGCAGAACCCGGGTCAGCGGCCACAGACCGACCAGGGTCAGCGCCCAGGGGCTGGGCAGATGACCGCTGGTGGCGGTCAGGAACACCACGGCGATGATGTCCTGCATCACCAGGATGCCGATGGCGACGCGGCCGTACAGGGCATGCGATTCGCCCCGCTCCTCGAGAATCTTGACCACGAACACCGTGCTGGAGAATGACAGCGCAAACGCCAGCAGGGCGATCGTCTGGACGCTCTGACCGGCCAGCATGGCCACACCGGCCACCGCGGCCAGCCAGAGCACACCGCCGCCGAGGACGACGCTGATCACCATGTGCGCCGAGGCGGTCAACCACACTTCACGGCGCAGCAGGATGCGCACGTCGAGTTTGAGGCCGATGGCGAAGAGCAGCAATGTGACGCCCAGGTCTGCGAGCGTTTCCAGTTGCGGCAGTTCGCCGACATGCAGGGCATTGATGACAAAACCCGCCGCCAAGAACCCGACCAAGGGCGGCAGACGCAACGCGAGGGCCAGACCCCCGAGGCCGAAGGTGATGACGAGGTAGATGGCAACGACGGTCACGGGGTCCCCTGCCCATGGTTGTTGGTCTCAATCACGCTAGTGGCAGAACGTTCGCACCGCTGATGATCAGGCTGGGATCACCCGATCTCGCATCAAAGACGTTACGACGTCAGTCCGCGGTCACCTCCTCGGTCCAGACCGTGAAGCTTCGCAAGGTGTTCTCACCGAAGGCGTTGCTCAACGCGACGTCAGCGGCGTCACGGCCCCGCGCGATCAGCACCCGGCCGATACGGGGAGTGTTGTTTCGGGCGTCGAACGTGTGCCACTGCCCGCCGAGGAACACCTCGAACCAGGCGGCGAAGTCCATCGGGCCGTACGGCGGTGGAATCCCGATGTCACCGAGATAACCGGTGCAGTAGCGGGCGGGGATGTTCATGCAGCGGCAGAAGGCGACGGCGAGGTGGTTGAAGTCCCGGCAAACCCCGGTCCGGCCGGTGAAGGTTTCCAGCGCTGTCTGTGTGGCCAGCGCGTACTCGTATCCGAATGTCACATGGTTGTGGACGTAGTCGCAGATCGCCTGAACACGGGCCCATCCGGCCGGGATGTGCTCGAAAAGGTCCCATGCCGTCTTTGAGAGTCGGTCGGTTTCGCAGTAACGGCTGCCCAGCAGATACACCAGAGTCTCGACCGGTAGCTCTTCGACGGGAATCTGGCCTGCATCGGGAACGACGGCGTCTGGAAGTCCGGTGTCGTTGACGACCGCGTTCGCCGTGACACGGGTTCGTCCCTTCGGGGCGACGATTCGGGTACACCAGTTGCCGAATCCGTCGCGGTAGGCGTCTACCGGGACCGGCGGATCGAAGAGCAGATCGTCGCGGCCGACGAGGTCGGACACCCGGGTGTAGTGGACGTTGAGGTTGAAGATCATCGGGGTGGGCTGCGGGCAGTCGTAGATCATCTCGAAGCCGACGTTGATGCGCATTATCGTTCTCCAGGATCTTCGGAAGGATCTTTCGGAAGGATCATTCGGACGTTCCGGCTTTCGTTGAACACCGCGCGGAGTGCGCCGGTCCGGCCGGTCACCACTTCAACTCGGGCAACTCACGAAAAACCTCCCGCGTTCCCTCGCTCCAGTCGTGACTCAGAGCGGTGAAATACGGGTCGTCGGCCTCGAAACGCCGGCGGTACCGGACCTGCAGGCTGTCCTGCTCGTAACACACCAAGTCGATCGGCATACCCACCGAAAGGTTGCTTCGCATGGTCGAATCGAAGGACACCAGAACGCATTTGGTGGCTTCGGGGAGGGGGGTGCTCCGGGTCAGCACGCG
This sequence comes from Mycobacterium sp., assembly GCA_020438895.1. Lineage (GTDB taxonomy): Bacteria > Actinomycetota > Actinomycetes > Mycobacteriales > Mycobacteriaceae > Mycobacterium. Next base: position 2,527 of record JAGQTS010000131.1, on the reverse strand, counting down.
GTCGAGAATGGGTTTGCCGTACTTGGTTTCGCCGGTCTGAAAAAAATGCGTGTCGGTCCCGGCTTCAATGAAGTTTCCCTCGGCATAGGTCCGGAACAATCGCATCGGTTCACCGGCGATCTGGCCGCCGACGACGAACGAGGCGTTGAATCCCTCCAAGTATTCCGCGTCACGGTTCTCGATCTCGCGCATCGCGTCCGTCACGAGTACCAATACGTCGAACATGGTTCGGGCCCCGAAGATGTTTGCCGGCGAATCGCCGTCGGCGCAGCGCTGCCGGAGGATGCTGATGACGGCCTGGGTTCCGGCCAGGTTGCCCGAACTGAGCAGAACGATGACCCTGTCACCGCGCCGTTCGAAGATGGTCATCTTGCAGAATGTGGCGACGCTGTCCATCCCGGCGTTGGTACGGGAGTCCGACGCGAAGATCATTCCCTCATCGAGCAGAACGCCGATGCAATAGGTCATCCGCTGGGCCTCGTCTGCACTCGATTCCCCGTTCGCGTCGCCACGACATCCGGCGTGCGCGGAAGACGTGCAGGGCAGCGACCAGAAGTTCGAATGCTGCCCCGCGCTGTCGACCCTACAGGCAGCGTGAGTCATTTGGTGCAGGCGAGCGTTGACACTCGGCAGTCAGGCGGGGGCGATGGGCGTCGCCGCCGATTCGGAGGCGGTCCGCGCGTCGAATAGGCTGGACCGTGCAGACCCGGCACCGGCTGAGTCCGCGGATCACGAGTCTCCGGAGATCCCGGTGCAGTGAAGGGTTTGAGGTGTGCGATGGCCAGAACGTTCACGGATCTGGAGTTGCTCGCCGAGCTTGAGCCGATCGCCGAAGAGAACGTCAACCGCCATCTGTCGGCGGCGGTCGATTGGCATCCCCACGACTATGTGCCCTGGGAACGCGGGCGTAACTTCGCCGCGAGGGGCGGATCGGACTGGTCCGAGGAACAGTCACCACTCGGCGAGGTCGCCAGGGCGGCGATGATCACCAACCTGCTCACCGAGGACAATCTGCCCTCCTACCATCGGCAGGCTGCCGAGTATTTCTCCCTCGACGGGGCATGGGGCACCTGGGTGGGGCGCTGGACCGCGGAGGAGGGCCGGCACAGTATCGCTCTGCGCGATTACCTCGTGGTGACGCGTGGTGTCGACCCCGTCGCATTGGAACTGGCCCGAACCGAGCATGTCACGCATGGATTCGGCCCAACCGCCGAGGAGGAGGCCCGCCACCAGACGGACTTTCTGCTCTCGATCGCCTACGTCTCGTTCCAGGAACTCGCGACCCGGGTCAGCCACCGCAACACCGGCAAGGTCTGCAACGACCCGGTGGCGGACCGGTTGCTGCAGCGCGTTGCCGCCGACGAGAACCTGCACATGATCTTCTACCGCAACATGTGCGGCTCAGCGCTTGATCTGGCCCCCGACCAGGCGCTGGACGCGGTCGCTGATGTGGTGGAGAACTTCCGGATGCCCGGGCAGGGGATGCCCAACTTCCGCCGCAACGGGGTTCTGATGGCCAAACACGGCATCTACGACCCGCGTCAGCATCTCGACGAGGTCGTTTCTCCCACCCTGCGAAAGTGGCGGATCTTCGATCGCACCGATTTCACCGCGGTCGGTGAACGACGCCGCGAACAGTTGGCCGGCTACCTGACGAAACTGGAAGGCCAGGTCCTCAAGTTCGAGGAGCAGCGCGACCGCCTGCTGGCGCGGGAGGCGAAGCGCGAGGAGATGCGCGCGGTCTGAGGCGTGCCACCCGGGGAGCCCGCCGCGTCACCTCAGTTCTTGCTGTCCACCCACGCAGTGATCGCCTCTTCGAGCGCAGCGGAGACGCTGAGGCCGGCGTTCTTGGCGGTCTCCTCGAAACGGTGTGCCACCTCCGTCGGAACCGAGGCGTTGATCTTCGCGCGCGTGGGTTCGGCGTGCTCCGAATGATGAGCGAGGTCGGGCGGAGTGTGCCGGGCAAGGGTTTGGTCGATGGCCTCCCGCAGAGCCGGTATCTCGTCGAGAAGAACGGCAAGATCCTCGGCCTCGATGCGAAGGACCTCGGCGGGCCCGGTCGTGGTGACCGTCGCGGTGCGCAATGCCCCGCTCTTGATCGCCGAATGGCCGATCACCTCGCCGGGGCCCAGGGTGGCAACGTGGTCACGTCCCACGTAGACCCCGACCTCCCCGCCCAGCAGGATGAAGCAGGAGTCTGCCGGGGTGAGCTCGTGGATCAGCGGCCACGGCCCCGATGTCGTGTCGTGATGTGCCGCTTGGACGACCCGCTGCAGGTCGTCGTCGGAGAACTTGGCGAACAGTGGGAACTGGCGCAGCCGGGCGACGTCCTCACCTTCGCGCAGTTCGACCCACGGCTTCTCGTGTTTGTCAGCCAGATGCTTGTCTCTCAAGCTCATTGCAGCGAACTCCTCGATTCGTGGTGCCGACCCAAGCGACACCGACCGGTAACAGTATTGGCGGTGAGGGCTGGTCGGTCCGGCATATTCGGCTATTTAATGTATTTAATGGCAGGGTGTTGAGCGAT
>JAGQTS010000130.1 GCA_020438895.1 Mycobacterium sp. | reverse complement strand
GCCTGCCGGCCGTTCGACCGCGACCGCACCGGCTTCGTCTTCGGTGAGGCCGCGGCGTTGCTGGTCATCGAGACCGAGGAGCACGCGAAGGCCCGCGGTGCCAACATCCTCGGCCGGATCATGGGCGCGGCGGTCACCTCCGACGGTTTCCACATGGTGGCACCGGACCCCAACGGGGAGCGGGCTGGCTTCGCCATCAGCCGGGCAGTCGAGTTGGCCGGGCTCGCCCCTTCCGACATCGACCACATCAACGCCCACGCCACCGGCACCCAGGTCGGTGACGTCGCCGAGGGCAAGGCGATCAACAACGCCATGGCCGGGCATCACCCGGCGGTCTACGCGCCCAAGTCGGCGCTGGGCCACTCGGTGGGGGCCGTCGGAGCGGTCGAGTCCATCCTGACCGTGCTGGCACTGCGTGACGGCGTCATCCCCCCGACTCTCAACCTGAAGAATCTCGACCCGGAGATCGACCTGGATGTCGTGGCCGGCGAGCCACGAACAGGCGATTACCGCTACGCGGTGAACAACTCATTCGGTTTCGGCGGCCACAACGTCGCGATCGCCTTCGGGAAATATTGATCCAGCCGGAAGATACTGACCAGGAGGAATTCGAATGACGATCATGGCTCCGGAGGCGGTTGGCGAGACACTCGACCCCCGCGACCCCTTGCTGCGGCTGCGCACCTTCTTCGACGACAACAGCGTCGAGTTGCTGCACGAGCGTGATCGTTCCGGCGTGCTCGCCGCCGCCGGCACCGTCAACGGGATGCGCACCATCGCGTTCTGCACCGACGGCACGGTGATGGGCGGCGCCATGGGTGTCGACGGCTGCCAGCACATCGTCGACGCCTACGACCTGGCGATCGAGGAGCACAGTCCGATCGTCGGTATCTGGCACTCCGGCGGCGCCCGGCTGGCTGAGGGCGTTCGGGCCCTGCACGCCGTCGGCCTGGTCTTCGAGGCGATGATTCGCGCCTCCGGACACATCCCCCAGATCTCGGTGGTCGTCGGTTTCGCCGCCGGGGGCGCCGCCTACGGCCCGGCGCTCACCGACGTGGTGATCATGGCCCCGGAGGGCCGGGTGTTCGTCACCGGACCCGACGTCGTGCGCAGTGTCACCGGCGAGGACGTCGACATGGAGTCCCTCGGCGGACCCGACACCCACCACCGCAAGTCCGGGGTCTGCCACATCGTCGCCGCCGACGAACTCGATGCTTACGCCCGCGGCCGCCGACTGGTCGGATACTTCTGCCAGCAAGGCCATTTCGACCGCGCCAAGGCCGAGGCCGGCGACGTCGACCTGCATGCCCTGCTGCCGGAGTCCCCCCGCCGGGCTTACGACGTCCATCCCCTGGTGGAGGCTCTGCTGGATGCCGACAGCCCCTTCGAAGAGTTTCAATCCAAGTGGGCGCCGTCCATGGTGGTCGGCCTGGGCCGACTCTCCGGGCGGACCGTGGGCGTGCTGGCCAACAACCCGTTGCGGCTGGGCGGCTGCCTGAACTCCGAGAGCGCGGAGAAGGCGGCACGTTTCGTGCGACTGTGCAACGCGTTCGGCATCCCCCTGGTGGTGATCGTCGACGTGCCGGGCTACCTGCCGGGGGTGGATCAGGAATGGGGCGGCGTGGTGCGCCGCGGAGCCAAACTCCTGCACGCATTCGGCGAATGCTCCGTGCCTCGGGTGACGCTGGTGACCCGCAAGATCTACGGTGGGGCCTACATCGCGATGAACTCCCGTTCCCTCGGTGCGACGAAGGTCTTCGCCTGGCCGGACGCCGAGGTCGCGGTGATGGGCGCCAAGGCCGCAGTCGGCATCCTGCACAAGAAGAAGTTGGCCGCCACCCCGGAACATGAGCGCGAGGCCCTGCACGAGGAACTCGCCGCCGAACATGAGCGGATCGCCGGCGGGGTGGACAGCGCCATCGAACTCGGTGTGGTGGACGAGAAGATCGATCCCGCCCATACCCGCAGCAAGCTCACCCGGGCGCTGGCTGAGGCGCCCATGCGCCGCGGACGGCACAAGAACATTCCGCTGTAAGGGGCTGTTCCCCTCGCGAGCAGACGCAAACTCACATCAGCGACGGCGTGTCGGTGCGAGTCAGCGTCTGCTCGCGTCCAGGACGCAGGCCTATGTCAGTGCGCTGAGTGCCTCTTCGGCAGCGGTCACCGCACGGTCCCGGTCGGTGGCCACCAGGCCGATCCTGGTGCGCCGGTCCAGAATGTCCCCGACGTCCAGCGCACCTTCGTGGGTGACGGCGAACTCGAACTCCGCCCTGGTGACGTCGATGCCCTCGGCCACCCGCTCACCGGGGCGGTCGCAGCGAGCCGCAGCCAGGACGGCCGGGGCCTCCGCCCCGTAACGCGCCACCAGGGACGCGGGCAACGACGACGAACCGCCCTGCGCGACAACGCCACCGCCGGTGGCGCCCACCAGGGGCAGATCGCGGGTGCGGCATGGCCCAGGATGCAGCCCGCGGGCAGACACCGCCCGGTCCAGGACGTCCTCGGCCATCAACCGGTACTCGGTGAGCTTGCCGCCGACGATGCTGAACAGGCCGGAGTCGTTCTCCAAGACGGCGTGTTCACGGGAGAGATCGGCCGTCTGGCCGCCGCCGCTGTCGATCAGCGGTCGCAGGCCGGCATAGGATCCGATGACGTCGGCCGTGGTCAGCGCCGTCCGCAGCGCGGTATTGACGGTGTCGAGCAGGAAGTTCACCTCGCCCGGGGTCGGCTCCGGCACATCCGGAATGGGGCCTGGCGCCTCTTCGTCGGTCAATCCCAGATACACCCGGCCGAGTTGTTCGGGCATCGCGAAGACGAAGCGGTTGGTCTCCCCCGGGACCGGGATCGTCAGCGCCGCAGTCGGATTGCCGAACGTGGCGGCATCGAACACCAGGTGGGTGCCACGGCTGGGCCGCAGCTTGATGGACGAGTCGACCTCAGCGGCCCATACCCCGGTCGCATTGATCACCGCCCGCGCCCTCAGATCCAGGGTTTCCCCGGTCAGCTCGTCGGTCAGCCGCACCGAGTTCCCGGTCGCCTCGGACGCACCGACCCGGGTGAGCACCCGGGCCCCGTGCCGCGCCGCTGTGCGCGCCACCGCAACAACCAGTCGGGCGTCGTCGATCAGCTGACCGTCAAATGCCAGCAGCGCCCCATCGAGGCCGTCCCGGCGGACCGTCGGCGTCATGGCGATCGCGCTCTGCGCACTGATCCGCCGCGGCCGCGGCAGCACGGCGGACTTCGTGCCGGCGATCAACCGCAACACGTCACCGGCCTGGAATCCCACCCGCACCAGAGCCCGTTGCCCCCGGCCCATCGCCGGTAGCAGCGGGACGAGTTGGGCCATCGCGCTGACCAGGTGCGGTGCGGTCCGCGTCATCAGGATGCCCCGCTCGACCGCGCTGCGCCGCGCGATACCCACATTGCCCGTCGCCAGGTAGCGCAATCCACCGTGCACGAGCTTGGAACTCCACCGGCTGGTACCGAAGGCCAGGTCGTGCTTGTCCACCAGGACCACCGACAGCCCGCGACTGGCAGCGTCCACGGCAATTC
>JAGQTS010000129.1 GCA_020438895.1 Mycobacterium sp. | reverse complement strand
GCAACTCCCCGACCCGATGCGCGACAGCCGCGACCGCCGCGGCGTTGGCCCGCGAGGTGCCGGTCTTCCAGGCCACCAGCGCGGCCACCGACCGCGCCCCCGTAGCACCCCACAGCTCATCACGATCAATCTCAGCGACGAGATCGACAATGCGCCCAGTCAATGGCATTCCGCTGACCGGTCAACTCCGCCAACTCCTCGAACAACACCTCAAGGCGCTCAACAGGATTCGCCTCCACCACCGAGGACGGCGGTTCAGTCGCGGTCGAAGACATAACACCAGCATCGCACCCGCCACCGACAAAATTCGGTGCCGCGTTAGACCATGCTGCAGCGCAGGGTATTACAGGTACGGATCAGCCCAGGCGCTGATGATCCGAGCGGCCCGCGCCGCCTGATTCTTTCCCGTGAGCAGGTGATCGGCTCCTTCGAGGGAGACGAAGCTGCGGGGGTGGCGAGCGGTGCGGAATATGTCGCTTGCGTTTTCGATACCCACGGTGTTGTCGGTTGGCGAGTGCATGACGAGCAGGGCTCTGTGCAGGGTGCGGATTCGCTCCCGGAGATCGGCGGCGCGAACATCCTCAAGGAAATGCCGTTTGAGGGTCAGCGCTTTTCCGCCGGCAAGGAACGTCGCTTCGCCGTCCTCTTCAATGCGATGAACCAGAGCGTCATAATTTCGCTCCACGTGGGCGGGTTCGAAAGGCGCGCCGATGCTCACCACCGCCGCCACGCCCGGGCAATGGTGCGCCGCGGCGATGACGGCCGAACCGCCGAAGGAATGCCCGACCAGCAGCCGCACCTCGCGGCCTGAGGCGTTCATGAACTCCACCGCCCGGACGGTGTCGTCGACCTTGTGGGAGAACGACCCGTCGCCCCAGTCGCCCTCGGAATCTCCGAGTCCGAGGTTGTCGAACCGCAGCATTCCGATGCCGTCGCTGGCGAGTTGCTTGCAGATTCGGCTCGCGGCCGGGCAGTCCTTGCCGAGGGTGAAGCCGTGGGCGAATACTCCCCACCCGCGAACCTCACCAACCGGAACGTCGATGATGCCGGCCAACAGGGGTCCGGTCTGGCTCGTGAAACTGATGCGTTCAGCCATGCGGGTTCAGCCCCCGTCCGACCAACCGCGCTCCGCCACGGGGAAGATCAGCTTTCCGCCCATCGAGCGAATGTGGACGATGCGACCCGCGGCCATGGACCCCTCGTCGATCACATCCAGAGCTACCGTTGGGCACCCCTCGCCGGTGAGCGCCTGCGGAGTTTCGGGGCGCCGCGCGGCAGCGTGGACGGTGTCGCTGTGCGAAACGAGGTCTACTCCCGTCGCCGCTCCGATTCCGCTTGAGCAGCCGGTGATGAGCGCTGAGGTCACTGCCACACCCTATGTGGGACATCGCAGCCGTAGCCGACCCGGATCAGAACATCGCACGCAGGCCGTCCCGGATCGCCGCCTGCGCAGCCACGTCAGATTCGTTGTAGCGCAGACACCACCGACGCGCCTCGGCCACGTCCGGGCCGTCACCGCGGGCGATCTCGATCTTGTCCTGGGAGACCCGGCCACCCGGATCGTCCACGGACCAGACGAATCCGAACAGCTGCGCGACGTGTTTGACCGAGGCCTCCCTGCGCACGCGGAACGCGGAATTGAACCAGGTACGCAGGTCCAGAGTGACGCCGTCGAGCGCAGCGGTCATGCAAGCGAACTTGCGGCTCATGCTCACTTCGACGTGATGCCAGTGGTAGACGGCCACGGTCTGGCCCGTCCGCTGGGCCTGTGCGCGCAGATCCACGATGAATGCGGCCACCCGCTCGGCCAGAGCCAATTCCGCCGCGTCGTCGAGAGGCTCGAAGGACACCACCGGTTCGTAGCGCGCGGTGCGGTCGTCCTGGCCGTCTCGGACACGCAGGCCCCACTGGTAGATCCTGCCCCCGGTGTCCCACTCGATGTCGAAGTCGATCTCGATGTCGGCCCCAGGCACCTCGACCGGGGTGTCGTCGATGGGCTCGAGACCCACGCCCTCGCAGATCATGCGGGCCTGGCGCATCGCAGCGTGGAGGCGCTTGCGCGCATCCCTGCGGCTGCGATGGGTGACCTCGGGGTAATACTCGGCGAAGAAGGCGGCATCGTCGGGGTCCAACCCGGCCAGCGCCCCGGTGGTGCTGATGCCCATGCGCCGCAGGGTTCGCCATTCCCGGACGTCGAGGCGGTCGCGAACGATCGCGGCGGACGCGTCGTTCGGTCCCATCTGCTCAGCACAGAACAACTCGTAGGGGCACTCCCCGCACTCCTTCTGACCAATGGGAACGACGAGCGGTTCGGGGTCGGCCGCCGAACCGGTGATGCGCAGGGCGGTGGCGGCCACTTTGACACGGAAGCTGTGCTCGTGGTCGTAGCGCTCCAGCACCGACCTCTTCACCTTGCCCCGAGTGCGCGAGAAGGTCGGACGCGTCGGCCTGCTGAGGTCGTACCAGACGAAGACGAGAGCCGGCTCCCCTCCGGGTACGGCAAGCCGGCTGGTGCCGATGACCGCCCCGAGCGGTACGTCTTCCCCGGGGTGGAATCCGCAGGCCTGCAGCATCCGGGTGTAGTGGGCCAACTGAAGGCTGTCCTCGTAGTGGTGCGCACCGGCGGTCAGCCCCGGGGCGTCCCACCAGGCGGCAGGCCGGGCCAGTCCGGACATCCGAATGGACGTCTTCTTGGCCGGGTCCACCGTCTTGTGGTGCTTGACGTCGGCGGGCAGGTATCCGCCGTCGACTTTCACCAGGACGTCTGGTTTTCCGCTACGCCCGCCCGCCTCGTCATCGGGCAGCCACCCACCCAGGATCAACGGGGCCCCGGACCGCATGGCCGACACGGTCTGCCGGATCGCATCCGGCCCGCGCGACCGGGAGTCGACCAGCACCGCGGAGCCGGGGTGGAGTCGGAGCAGTTCGGCGAACACCTCGTCTTCGAATTGCCGGCCCGCGTCGAAGAGGGCCTGCAGTTCTGCCGGGGTCGCGCACTCCGGAGCCGGAACCACGGGCGCGAAGTCGTTGTGGGTACGCACCGGACACTGCTTGGCGGCATACCCGCCGAGAAGAATCGGCTTCCGCGCGTCGGTCACAGCACCATGCTCCCCCGGGCGCCGGCACTGCTGTGCCGTTTGGAACAGCGCTGCGCCGGATGGCGCCACACGAGATCGTGTTCGGCGACCGGATTATGACCTGGTGAGCAAGTGACAACCACACCGAGATGCGACGGGCAGTCACGCCGGCATTTATGGGCAGCCATGGGTCCGCGCATAGGAATGGAACCGCATCGGCGTCTCAGTCGGCAGTTCGCGCACCATGCGCCTGGCCACGTCTTCCATTGCCGGTCGATTTCCCTGCAACGCCTCCCCATGACCCCCAATTATCAGAAACGGAACTCATCAGTCCGACGGCATCGGTGCGACAACAGCCGGATCATGCGGCACATAGTTCTTCCAGTGGACCTTGGCCTCGCCGTTCCACCGGTAGGCGACCAGGGTGCCGCCCCGGACCGCGCTGAAGTCGACACACGCTGTGTAGGTGGTCCACTCGTCGCGGTGGTGGTCCCATTTACGCCAGTAGTGGCCGTAGAACAGCGGAACTTCGTCGGTGTAGACGTAGTCGAGATACTTGGGGCTGACCTCGCGCGGCTCGTAGCTCGGATACGGGTCGCGGTTCTCCAGTTTGGCGCCCCGCAACTCCGCGATGTCGGGCAGTGTCGCCGCGGTGTGGTCCCACCACCGGACACGGGCGGCTTCGCGGGGCTTCTGCGCCTCGTGGTCGAAGTAGGCGACCATGTCGTGGTCGACGAGGCTGATCTCGGGACCCTTGAGGAGGATCTCGACGGCGTCATACAGCGGAGTGCCTCTGGTAGTCGCCGCGACGAGATTGTCGACTGTCGACAGCCGGCCCGAGCCTTCGGTAGCCGCCACGACAACGTCGATGGACCCCTGATGCCAGCAGGCATGGGCCACCCGCACCCCACCGAGGTCGAGCCACAGCGGCAGGGTCGTGAACCACGCGATGAACTCCGCCTGCCGATCCTCGGAGAGCTGTTCCAGGAAGTCCTTGTGCTGCTTGTAGTTGGAGTCGTTGTGCTTGCGCAGGGGCTCCCCCGTCGCCGGGCTCGCGGTCGCCCAGGCAATCGCGTTGAACTCGTGATTGCCCATCACGATCTTCGCGCTACCGGCGTCGACCATCGCCTTGACTAACTCAAGCACGTCGAGTTGTTCCTCGCCCCGGTCGATGAGGTCGCCGACAAAAACCGCGGTGCGTTCCGGGTGACGGTACACACCAGCACCGTCGAGCTGGTAGCCGAGTTCTGCCAGCAGCGCCTTGAGCTTCGTCGCGCATCCGTGGATATCACCAATGATGTCGTACCCGGCCAACTGTTTCTCCATGCTTCTTAACTCACCTCCACAAACCTTAACGCTCGGCGAGCAGCCCGATATTCCCCTAGCCTCGAGCGCGCTGATGCGAATCTGTCACTCCAACAACGCAATACGCTGCGAACACCATCATTGTCCCCTGGCCAAATTGGGCCACCGGCAGAGGATCTCTCCAGGATGGCGAACTGGCGGTTTGCCGATCCAGCCGGCGCTTAGCGCTGGTGTCTCACGATGCACTTCATATTACGGTGCACTACCGACACCTGCCCGACTGAAACAATTGTCTGATAGCGCTCTCTCAGTTGGCACGTTTTCGCGCCTATGCCACCGCCGCACGCGAAGCGATGAATATTTCCGTGGGCATCGGCTTGCGCAGGCGCCAGGTGACAGCCATCGGCCGGCTACCCTCGTGAGTGACGTAATCGGCTGGCCCGAGAAAGGCGTACGGCGAGGCGCCGAATGGACTTGTCTTGGCCTCTCGTACAAAGAGAAGGACGTGGCTGCCGATGCGCCGGTGGTTGATGTAGCGCTGACCAGTCGGTGAACTCGAATTTGTCGTTGACTGGGACTCCCAATGGAACAGCTCTGGGTTCAACGCGTAGTCCCGGTACATCGTTGTGGGCGAGTAATCGGTGTCCGTCTTTTTCAGGGTGATGCTCGGCCAACCGTCCGAAAACCCAGAGATCAGCGAGAGTGCAGTTACGACAGGAATTAGTTCGGGCCGGCGGCTTGCGTGAGCTACCGTTTTGCCGATGGTTGCCGTTCTGATTGCCATCGCCTCTGCCTGCGCCGTGGCCTATGAACTCATCGGTTCCCACGTGGACGCCGATGGTTGGCTGCGAGAGCCATTTGTGCTGATCCCTATTGGTTGGCTATCCGGCCTGGCAGGCGTTTCGCTACTAGTCCTCGGCTTGCTCTTGCGGCGCCGACGAAAAGACAACACTCCGCATCCCTGAACTGTGTCAGTGTGCGAGAAACACAGGAAACTAGCTGCCGTCACCTACGTGCGGCGGGCGCATAACCGACCGCTCCGGGCGTGAAGCAACGCGCGTGAGAGAGTGCTCATCTTCATCCCATCCAGGTATCACGGCGCTCACGGAATCTGGACTTATCCGCGAAGTACGCGGACCAGATGAAAAGGAGCACAACATGACACGACCCGCCCGCTGGAAAGTCCTCGCCTTCGCCGCTGCGCTGACCGGCCTCGGTATGACAGGCGCAGCAACGGCGACCGCAGAGTCCAGCAGCACTCGTCCGGACACCTCGACGTCGCAGTCCAGAGACGGCTCGCGGCTTTTCCTGGCCAGGTGACAAGACCTCGGCTTCTTAAGGTCAGTCGCCACCCAGATGTCCGCCACCCGCTCACAGCGGGTGGCGGGTCGTCTCACTTTCGCCTCCCAGCAGTGGTGCCCGTTGCTGGTGTCATTTGTCAGACCCCGGTGGCAGGCTCCGGGATCAACAGCCGAAATCGGATCCCCGATCTCAAGAACGGCAAGAGAACCGACGAGCAGGGGGAAGTCGAGATGATCGGTCTCGACATGAGTTTCATCATTCAGGCGCCGAATCAATGCACGCTGGAGCGGCCCTATCCGTGGTTCCGACCAGCATCTGCACCGGATGCGGGATCTCCTGCCCACGAAGCGTCTGCAATGCCGCCCCTGGCACACCAGGGCAGTGGGACGTGAACGGCCGCTACACTCTGAAGAGAGGCTAGTTGCCGAACCCCGTACTCCAAGAGCCTGTTTGGGAACTCAGCCCCTACCGATCTAAGAGCCGCTATTCGCACGCGTACGCGTCGCGATCGCGGTCGAGTCCCGGCCGATATGCCGGGTCTCCTTGTGGAATGTTGTAGCGCCCGTAGGCATGCGCCTGGCTGCAGTTGCGGTAGTAGGTGCTCTGAGGGACGGGCTGATACACCGGGGCAGGCTCAGCAGTCGTCGGCGGCATGACGTAGGTCGCTGCGGGCGGCGCAGAGGCCGTTGGGGGCGGTACGTAGGTCGGGACGGTTTCCGAGGTCTGGGTGGGTGACGGAGTCGATGTGAAACTCGGGAGCGGGGACGGAGTATCAGTCGTCGACGACGGTGTTCTGCTGGGAATTGGGGTTGCGGTCCGCGTCGGGGCCGGCCGACTGGGAGCCTGCTCGGCACCAGGACCGGGGACCTGCGCCAGCATGAGGGCGATACCCACACCGCCGATGACCGCAGCGGACGCGGCCGCCCCGCGAGCCGGCGAGAGAGGCCTGGGGACGACAAGAGTCGATGCCAAGGTTGCGATGGTCGGGGGTTTCTTCCCGCCGGATCTGATGTAGCGCATCAGGTCCACGGCGCCTGGGCCGTATATCCCCCGCTCGTCGCCCGCGGCTACCCAATCTTCCTGCTGATCGGCTTAGGCGCTCAGCGCCGCGCTGACGCCGACTCTGAAGGTCTGACGAGCACGGGTCGCCGGGGTTTCCGCGACCTGAGCTCAGCCCCCAGTTTGTTCAGGCAGGCCCGCAGCCCGATCAACCCGGGCTTTTCCAACCAAGATTGACAAGCCCGCGAGGCACGCCGGGATCTTGTCAAAGTAGCCCGGCGATTCGATGTTGCCTGCATCACGACACTAGCTGCTGCTTGTTCTCGAATCTGACTGCCCTCTCTCAAGAATTACGGGCACCCACATTGCACTTGTGCAGCGACGTTGGGAATCTCCGCCGTTGCGCGCATGTCAGCCGGCCCCGGCACCAGCGACTTAGGGCTAGCATGCCGCCATGAAGGTCAACACCGTTCGGTCGGACGGCTGAGTGCGTCGCATCCACCGCGTCGTTTCCGGCGGCCAGAGCGGTGCCGATCGGGCGGGGTTGGATGCAGCCGTCGCGGCAGGGGTGGAATACGGGGGCTGGTGCCCGGCCGGGGGTTGGGCCGAGGACTATCCCTGCGCACCGGGACTGTTGGCGGACTACCCGGGCCTCAGGGAGGCTCCGGGTTCGGATCCGAGTCTTCGCACGTATCTCAACGTTCGGGACAGTCATGCGACTCTGATCATCGGAGACCAGGGCGTCCGACACGGCAATTGGTGTTCGCCGGGAACAGATCTGACGATCCGCACGGCCGGAGCGCTGGGCCGGCCGCTCCTGCGGGATTCCGGTGATCCCGCCGAGGTCGAGCGTTGGCTGTCCGGGCTGGGTTACCAACTCACCCTGAACGTCGCCGGTCCTCGGGAGAGCGAGCAACCCGGCCTCTATGAGCGGGCCCGCGTTGTTCTGGGCGCGCTGCTGGGGCATTCCTGAGGCCAGCCCCGACCCGAAACGAATCCGAGATCACGGCGGCCGGCTCATGAGCGGTGCCTGTACGCCCGCCGTCCCGGCGTACATCCCGGCCGCCGTTCGTGCATGGAGGCGATGATGACTGTCCGCTATGCCGGACCGGACCGCCCGTTCCGCCGGCCCCACGGCTTCTCGGACAAATCGCCATGAAGCTGGGCGGGGAGGATGGCAAACCAAATGGGCGATGAAGAGGGAGTGAGCCTCGGAACCGCTCAACGAAGCGAATCCGGTGGTGTCGGCAGGCCGTCCTCGATAGGGATATCGAACGCGAACACCATGTAACTCATAGTCGCGTACAGCCCGCACAGGATGACGAGCTCGACCACACCGGCGTGGCCGTAGGCGGCCACGATCCGATCTTGAACTTCGGAGGGAATCGAGGTGCGCGCGGCCACCGCATCGACCACCGCCAGTGCGGCTTTGGACGTGTCCGGCAGAGCCGCCGGGATACGGCCCGCCGCCAGCTCGGCGAGTGCTTCCGCAGAAACGCCGGCCAGTTCGGCGGGCCGTTGATGGTGACTCCACTCATAGCCGGAGCCCTGATGGGTCGCGAAGCGCAGAATCGCCAGCTCGCGAACATCGTCGGGCAGGGTTCCGTGAAATCTCAACTGCTCGCCGAGGGCCCCGACGCTGCGGGCAAGGACGGGGTTGTTGAACATCCGGACGTACACCTCGACGAGCCCTGCGCGCCCCTCCGCGTGGGCGCGCACCGATGCCATGCGGTCGAACGCGGCCTTGTCCCCGCCTGCGAGCTGATCAGTCGGATCCGGTAGCGGGGCCATCAGAGACCGTCCTCCTATTCACGCCGGTAGTCACCCGTTGCTGTACACGCGGATGGGTTCGACGAACACTGCGGTGCGCCGTTGTTCTGCCATCACCCGGTCATATTCGTCCCAGTCGTCATGCGTGCCCCCGGCCGAGGCGAAGATCTCCCGAAGCAGCAATCGCAGCCGGTCGGGCTCCGTCAGCCAAGGCTGCGGATCATCTGGGCCGGCGAGCTCCGCGCGGCCTTCGACGGTGGCCCACAACCAGCCGTCGCGGAAGGTCACGGCCAGCGGCGGACGTGCCCGCAGGTTCACCAGCTTGACCTTGCCGTAGGTGACGAACGCCAGCACCGGTTCAGCGCTCACCGGGTGCGGCAGCAGCCCCACGTTGACCAGCGAGGCCTGAACCGTGCCGTCGGCCCGCACGGTGGACACCACCGCGAGACCGTTCTCCGACTTGGCAAGCGCCACAGCGTCATCGAGCGTCGTCATTCTGTCCCGTCACCTCCTGTCCCCGGCTTGACTCGATGCAGGTCAAGACTTGCGTCCGCGCCATCCCATGACCGCGACGACAACACCGATCAGCAAGATGATCGGACCGAGGATGGACCACGTCGTGGTGCCGGTCATCGGGCTGCCGGTGACCGCCCCGAATCCCTGCAGGGTGGACAGGAGACCGGCCAGCCCAACCAGCACGCCGGCTGCCACGAGCAAAGGACTGCGCATGACTTCGACAGTAGCCCCTATCGGCGGGCAATCGCGATGCGGCGACGCCATATCGCGATGTGCTCGCCGCGCACCTGCCAATTCTGGCGCCGGCAGCGGCCCTGCTCAGATGAAGGCGTACAACAAATGCTCAATCCGATTGCTGTACAGAAGTATTGATTCACTCGTAGGCTGGCTCGGGCCGGCTGCCGATCACGTGTCGGCCCACGTTCACTGCTTCGGACCACGCGACCTCACCGAACTCGGCCTCGGGTCCACCGGTGCGTACTACCCGCAACACCGGATGGGATGCGCTCGGTGCGTTCGAAGCGGTGCGCGGGCACGCCCTGAACTGTGAATATCGTTACCTCCGAGGGGGCGGATCCCCGGCCGGAAGCTGGCCGTTTTGCGATGACGAACGTCACTGTCTTTAGAGCGAAGTCGTCGATGATGAGGACGTCGATGGCGGTCAGGCGCCGGATTTCAGTGCCGACGGTGTTGTCTAGGCGGGCGGCGCATAGCCGGGTGAACAGTTTGTCGGCGCGGGCGAACAGAACGGTGTTGTACGAGCGGGTCTTCGATAAACCAGCGTCCGGGTTCGCTCTTTCCGTGCACTTCGTCTAATGGGGTTGACCCCGTTTGGTGGACATCGGTTAAGCGGCCTGGTCGGCCGCTGTGGTGATCCGGTGCTCGAAGGCTACCGGGGGGATTTGGCCGAGTGAGCTGTGGCGCCGGCGGTGGTTGTAGACGGTGTCGATCCAGGTGCTGACGGCGTGGATCGCCTCGGCTCTGGTCGGGAACTGGTGGCGTTGGTAGAACTCGGTTTTCAGGGTTGACCAGAAGCTCTCCTGCTGGGCGTTGTCCCAGCACACCCCG
>JAGQTS010000128.1 GCA_020438895.1 Mycobacterium sp. | reverse complement strand
TCACGCTGGATCTCGGCCAGCAGGATGCCGTCGGTCATCAGCTTGATCAACGACCGGTCGCTGACCTGGTCGGTGAACCGGACGCTGTAACCCACCGTCTCGCCCAGCGGCGTGCCCAACTCCTCGGCGATCCGCGCGGCGACCGTTCGGGCCGCCAGGCGGCGGGGCTGGGTGTGGCCGATGGTGCCGCGGATACCCCGGCCCAGTTCCAGGCAGATCTTGGGGAGTTGGGTGGTCTTCCCGGACCCGGTTTCCCCGGCGACCACCACCACTTGATGCTCGCGGATCGCCGTGGCCAGTTGGTCACGATTCGCGCTGACGGGCAGGTCGGGGTAGCTGATGCGGGGTACCGCCGCGGTGCGGGCGGCGACGATTCGCTCGGCAGCGTCGATTTTGGACTCCAGCCGCCGGAGGTTCTCGGCGGGGTCGGAACCGCGCGGCGACCGCAGTTGCCGGCCCAGCCGGGCGGCGTCCCGGTAGGTCAGCCGCTCCAGCCTCGCGCGCAATGCGCGTACCTCGGAAGCGGGCGCTCGGGACACTCAGACGAGGATAGGGTCTAGTCCGAACGGGAAGGGACGGCCATGACAACCGCGCTGATCATCGGCGGGCTGGTGCTGGTGGGTCTCGGCTTGGTGGCCAGCCAACTGTTCCGGCTCAAGGACTGGCTGGACCGCCAGCCACCGGCGGCGCCCCCGCCGGACGACGAGCAGCGGCCCGACCCGTAGCTTCAGCGGGGCGGGTCGCCGCGCCAGACGAAGCTGTTGACGTACTTGCCCATGTCCTGAGCGATCTGGAGATTCGCCGGCGACGGTGGGCCGGGCCCGACCCCCGGGGCGAACTCCCGAAACGGTCCGGCGGCGGCGGCGATCAACGCCAGATCGTTCTTGATGGCGGCGACGACGATCACCCGGGTCGCGTCGGCTCGATTCGCCGAACCCAGCGGCTCAAAGTCACCCACCACGCCGTACCCGAGTTGGTAACCGACGGTGGCGTTGGGCAGTTCGTAGGCCACCACCGTGTTGGGGAACGCATACGCCATGAACTGCTCGACGACCTGACGGGCATTGCGTCCCTGCGCGGGCTGGGAGAACAGTCGCAGCGTCCCGCCGTCACCGGCGGTCCACTCCGCGGTGACGCCGTTGGCGTCGGTGGTGACCTCATAGGCCGCCCCGGCGACCGGGTAGGACACCGAGAACGAACCGTCAGCGGCGGTGAACCGCGGGTTGGTCGCGACCGGAAGTCCGGTGGGCGGGCTGCCGCAGTCGGGCGGGCAGACGTAACGGGTCGGCACGTTGGCGACCTCGGTGTCGATCAGGGTGAGCACCAACATCGCTGTGACCAGCGCCAGAACCCAGACCCCGAGCGTGACGAAGTACTTCGGACCGTGGGAGCGCCTGGCCCGGTAGCGCCCGTGCGGCAGGGCGTAACCGTCGAAGGTGCCCTCAGGGTCGCCGGCCCTCGGGATCCGCTGCCTGATGTTCACCGGCTCACCGATCGACGCAGCATGATGTCCTTGACCAGGTTCTCCACGTTCGGCGTGCCCAGTCCGGTCACCATGTCGAAGCCACTGCCGCCCGGGCTGATGGCGTTGCCGCCCAGTTGGATGTCGCGGAACCCGGGCACCGCTGAGCCCTTGGCCACCTGGTAGAGGTCGGGGTTGAGGTTGCCGAGCGGTTCCAGGCCCTGCCCGTCGAGTGTGTCGTTCATCACCGCCGCCAGGCCGGCCCATATCGGCGCCGCCTGGGAGGTGCCGCCACCGACGAAGACCTGCTGGTTGTAGACGAATTTCACTCCGGTGAACGGGTCGGCGACCGCGGAAACGTCGGGAACGAGCCGGCGGTCGGCCGGGCCGGCACTGGAGTTGACGATCTGCCAGGGCGGCCGGGCGAACAGGGTGGACGCCCCGCCCGCGCTGCCCTGAGTCAGTGGCACGTCGTACCAGGCCTGCTCGGCCAGCCACTCGCCGGCGGCGGTGGTGGACAAGGTGGTGCCACCCACCGAGGTCATCTCCGGCAACGAGGCCACCGCATCGACACCGACATCGTCCGGGCTGGGCGGGTCTGACCAGTTCTTTCCGCCCCGGCACTCCAGGCCGGCCAAGTCGCCGGTGGCGTCGAAGGCGGTGGTGCCGCGGCGCACGGCCGCGGCCAGGGCGGCGCGTACCGGCGCGAGATCTGCGGGGGTGAACAGCCGATCGCAACCCCACCCGACGGACAGGCTCCAGATCGCGCCGGGGAATCGGCGGGCCACCGACTCCATCAGCCGGCCAACTTTCTCCAGGCTGCCGCCGTCTTCGACGGTGGAGCGGGCGTTGACCATGACCTTCTTCGCGTCCGGTGCCACGGCGTGGATCAACTGCAGGTCCATGGTGGACTCACCGGTGCGCTGGCTCGGCATCCCGCCGACGACCTCCACCGTGAATCGGGGCAGGTTGAACCAGTCGGCGAAACTGTCCATGTCCTGCTGGCTGAAACCATCGAAACTGAACACCACCACGGTCGTGCCGCTGCCGGTGTACCCGGCGGCGATCAGCGGGTCGGCGTTGTAGGCGGTGTGCAGTTGATTCGGCAGCAATCCGCCGTCGGGAACGTCTCGCGGCGGGGTCGGCGGCAGCGCCGTCCGGTAGGGGGCGTAGCTGAGGATCCGGCCCATCCCGGCGACTTCGGGGCGTGCCGCCGGAGGCACATTCGGCTGCTGGGGCGAGGCATAGAACACCCGTCCCGGTTCCGGTCCGCTCAGCGCCCGGTAGTCGTGAACCGCCACACCGAAGGCGTCAGCGACGGCCGTCGCCGGTCCTTCGAGGATCGCCCAGTCGTCCCCGGCCCGCCAACGCACCGACAACCCGTGCCGGCCGGCCCAACGGGTCAGCCGGACCGGCTCAGCGGCCCGGTGGAGTGCGACGGTCAACTGAACCCGCCGGTCCCCGGCCGGACCGAGATCGCTGGCGTCATCGAGCAGGCGGGCAAACGGGCCGCCGACCATGGCCGCGGGCTCCGCTGGGGCCGGCCCATCAGCGCCCACGAGTCCAAGGGTCACCACCGCGACGGCTACCGTCGCCGCCGTGGTGAGCATCCGCTCACGCCGTGCGGTCACCGGACTCAGATCCGCACCGTGAGCTGGTCATAGATCACGGGGGCGATCCGTGCTGCCAGGTAGGCGTGGCCGGCATCGGTGGGGTGAACACCGTCGGCACCGATCAGGTCCGGTCGGCCCACGAACCAGCCCTCGGCGATCGGATCGACGAATACCGCCCCGGCACCGACAGCCTGCTCGCGCAAGCGATCCCGGATCGTCAACACCGGTGGCGGTGGGTCGGCCGTGGGCCACGGTGGACCGATCACCAGCAGCTTGGCCCTCGGCGCAACCGTCCGCGCCAGATGGAAGGCGTCCGCGGCCAGGGCGGGCAGCCGTTGCGGATCGACCGGCTGGTCGTTTCGGGAACCGAAGAACAGCACCAACGTGTCGCCGGGCCGTACCGCCCGCGCGGCAAGGTCGATGAACACACTTCCGCCGGTGCCGCGCACACCGTAACCGGCGCCCCCCTCAGCGGCGACGGTGGCGTCCACTTCGACACCTTCGGCAGCCAGCAGGCGGCTCGCGATCGCGGTCCAGGCCTGCGGACCGTTACCGCCTTCGGCCGCCCCGGCGGTATAGGAATCCCCGATGATGGCGATCTCGGCGACCGCTGCGGCCCGGGCGGCGGGGACGCCGGAGCCTCCCGGACACGCCGCCAGCAGGGCGATGGCCATGACGCCGGCCGCGGCACCGCGCAGGACGCCCTCCGGACCGGCCGCGGCGTCGGCTACGGGGGTCCGGCGCGCCTGCCGCACATCACCGGTGTCGATCATCCGCCGCATCCAGCGGCGGGCCGGTTCCTCGACGACGTGGTAGAGCAGCATGGCCAACAGTAAGGCCACCGCGATCAGCCCCACCACCGCCGCTTTGGCGGCCGACTTCGGCAAGGCGATGTGATACTGGGCCACCGCCCAGTTCCACACGGTATGCACCGGCTCGTGGATCATGTACAGGCTGAACGAGATCTTCCCGCCGTAGCTGAATACCGGGGTGGACAGCAACGCCGGTAACGTGCCGGCGCCGACGGCCAGCGCGACCACCAGCGGCAGGAACAGCACCGAGACCAAGGCGCCGGAGTCCACCATGCCCGGTACCGGGTGTTCGGCGTAGTAGTAGAGCCCGCCCACCAGCGCGGCGCCCAGCAACACCGACAGGTAGCCGGCGCGGCGTCGGCCGCGGTGGCCGATCCGCAGCCGCCGTACCGCCGCGCAGGCCAGTGCCCCGGCCGTGAATTGCGCGATGATCCTCGGCAGCCAGCTCCACGGTGTGTAGATGACCCCGCTGGCGAGCAGCAGCAGAATGGGCGGCAGCGCCGCCACGGCGGCCAGCCCGAACAGCGTCCGGGCCCGCGACACGGCGGCGACCCGGAAGATCACCAGGACCAGCGCGCCGAAGATCAGGTAGGCCAGCCACTCCGCGCTGATCGACCAGGCCGGGCCGTCCCAGCTGGTGCCGTCAAAGAACGGCTCGAACCACAGCTGGACCATGAAGAACTGCCGGAGGTAGCTGATCGCGGTGAGCTTGTCGGCATCCGGGGAAGGGACGTCGCCGATGTGCAGCGTCACGATGATCCAGAGCGCGGCCAGGTGCATGGTGACCAGATAGACCGGCCAGACCCTGGACAGCCGTAGCCACAGGAAATGCACTGTCGCGCGCCCGGACCAGGTCGGACCCATCCGGTCCAGGTAGTTCCAGGTCAACACGAACCCGCTCAGAATGAAGAACAGGTCGACGCCCTGTGCCCCGGCGTCGAGCAGTGGCGACAGATCATCCTGCAACCGCGGAGAGGCGTCCCAGAGCAGCGGCCGGAAGTGGAACAGCACCACCCACAGGGCCGCGACGATACGCAGCCCGGTCAGCGCTCTGATCTCTCCGGTCCGCACCGCACCCATTCTCAGCCACGGCGGGGCGGCAGCAGCGTACGGACGGCGCGTTTCGGCCGGAAAATCACCCAACTCCGCGGCGCTCCCCGGCGGCACGACCCCGCTTAGAGCACCTCGAGGATGTCGTTCTTCAGCGCCTCCGCCTGGGTGCCGAACACCGCCTGAACGCCACTGCCCACCTCGATGACACCAGCAGCGCCGAGGGCCTTGAGCCGATCATGGTCCACCTTGGCGGTGTCGGCCACCTCCATCCGCAACCGCGTGATGCAGGCATCGACGCTGACCAGATTCTCCCGGCCGCCGAACGCCGCGATGATCTGCTCCGCCTTGCTGTCCGTCGTGACTGCCACCGCGGTCGGGGCGTCACCCCCCTCGCTGAGATTGGCCTGCTCCTCGACCTCGAACTCGGCCTCGGGCTCCCGGCCGGGGGTGCGCATATTCCACTTCACGATGACGAACCGGAACAACAGGTAGTACACGACGAAGAAGACCAACCCCATCACGATCAGCAGGGGGACGTTCTTCGCCGCCGGGGCGGTGCCATAGAGCAGCAGGTCGATCAATCCGGCTGAGAAGGAGAAGCCCAGATGGATGTCGAGGGCGTAGGCGATCGCCAGCGACAGTCCGGTCAGCACCGCGTGAATGACGTAGAGCGGGAACGCGACGAACATGAAGGCGAATTCCAGCGGTTCGGTCACGCCGGTGAGGAACGCGGTCAAGCCGGCGGCCGACAGGATGCCGAAGGCCACCTTGCGCTGGCGGGCGTTGGCCACATGGATCATCGCCAGCGCGGCCGCGGGCAGGCCGAACATCAGGATCGGGTAGAAGCCGGCGGTGAGGTGGCCAGCCGTCGGGTCCCCGGCGGCGAACCGGGTCAATTCACCGGTGACGACACTGCCGTCGGGAGTGGTGTAGTCGCCATAGAGGAACCACACGAACGAATTCAGGATGTGGTGCAGCCCGATCGGAATCAGCATCCGGTTGGCGAAGCCGTAAACAAAGGCACCCAGCGCCCCCGCGCCGCCGATGAAGCGGCCCAGCCCGGTGAGTCCGGCGTCGAAGATCGGGTAGAAGTAGCTCATCGCGAACGCCACCACCAGCGTCGTCAGCGACACCACGATCGGCACGAACCGCCGACCGCCGAAGAATCCGAGGTAGGGCGGCAGTTTGATGGTGTGGTACCGGTCGAAGAGCGCGGCGGTGATCAGTCCGACCACGATGCCGCCGAAAACGCTGTAGTTGATCGTTGCCTGCTCACCGGACTTGTCGAACTGGTCGGTCAGCACGAACGGCGACATGGTGGTGAACACCGCCTCCATCACCAAATAGCCGACGACGGCCGCCAGCGCCGTCGAACCGTCGGCCTTTCGGGCGAACCCGATCGCCACGCCGACGGCGAACAGCAGTCCCAGATTGGCGAACAGGGCCCCGCCGGCAGCGCTCATGGCCTGGAAGAACGGGCCGATCACCGGGGCCTGGATGCGGCCCAGCAGGTCGTCCTGGCCCAGTCGCAGCAGGATTCCGGCCGCGGGCAGCACCGCGATGGGCAGCATCAGGCTCTTGCCGAGCCGCTGCAGTTGCGCGAAGCCCGGAATTCTCAGTCCCGACTTCGGTTGCCCGCCTGCATTTTTCGTCGCTTCGGTCATCTCCGGCCGACCTTCCTGTCTGCATTCCCGCGCCGAGCCTAACGACAATCACCCCTGCTCACCTGCTGATTCACCCGCTCACGAGGGGTGAATTCACTATCCTGAACCCGCCCGCGAACCGGAACCGGCGGCGGGCACCGCCCCAGCCGAAGGAGCCCCCGTGACCAGCACCCACGTCCTCGCACCCGTCGAGGGTCGAGCAGTCGCATTGGCCGATGTGACCGACCCGGTGTTCGCCGGCGGCTTGGTCGGGTATGGCGCGGCGATCGACCCACCGCACCGGGTGATCCAGGCGGTGGCGCCGGTGGCGGGCAAGATCCTCAAACTCCTCCCGCACGCCTACGTGATCATGACTCCGGACAACGTCGGCATCCTGGTGCATCTGGGCCTGGACACCGTCCTGTTGAAGGGGGCCGGTTTCACCGCGCACGTCGCGCAGGGCGACACCGTGACCGCCGGACAACCGGTGATCACCTACGACGTCCCGGCCATCGTCGCCGCGGGTTTGAGCCCGGTGGTGCCGGTGGTGGTGATGGACGAACGCGAACCGGGCAACGTCGCCGTGGCGGACGCCGTCACCGGGGCCGGCCCGATCGACTCCGGCGCACCACTGTTCACCGCGAACAAGTAGGACACCGCGGTGGAGGTCGTCATCCTGCGCGACGCCGACGAGATCGGGGAGATCGCCGCCGACGCCATCGAAACGTTGCTGCTCGGCAAGCCCGACGCCGTTCTGGGGTTGGCTACCGGCTCATCCCCGCTGCCCATCTACGACTCCCTGGTCAGGCGGAATGCGGCCGGCCGGATATCGTTCGCCCGGGCCCGCGGGTTCACTCTGGACGAGTACGTCGGACTGCCGCCGGACCACCCGGAGCGCTACCGCAACGTCATCGACACCGTCTTCGCCTCACGGGTCGACTTCGGCCCGGGCGCGGTGCAGGGTCCCGATGGGCTGGCCTCCGACATCCCGGCCGCGTGCGCCGCCTACGAGCGGGCGATCCGGGAGGCAGGAGGGATCGACCTGCAGATTCTCGGGATCGGCACCGACGGTCATATCGCGTTCAACGAACCGGGTTCATCGCTGGCGTCGCGCACCCGGATCAAGACGCTGACCCGCCAGACCCGGATGGACAACGCCCGGTTCTTCGGAGGTGACATCGACGCGGTTCCCACGCATTGCCTGACCCAGGGCCTGGGCACCATCATGGCGGCCCGGCACGTGGTGCTGGTGTCCACCGGGCGCAGCAAAGCCCAGGCGATCCATCAGCTGGTCGAGGGTCCGGTGTCGGCGTTGTGGCCGGCGACCATCCTGCAACACCACCCGCACGTAACGGTCCTGATCGACGACGCCGCCGCCCGCCGGCTGCAACTGGCCGACTACTACCGGGAGACGCACGCATCGAAACCGGCCTGGCAGGGCATCTGACGTGATCGTGCGCGCCGGATCGGTTCTGACCGGCCGGGAGTTCCTGCGGCCCGGCTGGCTGGAGATCTCCGGGAGCACCATCGTCGCGGTCGGTTCCGGCGATCCACCGCGGACTGCCGATACCGATGCCGGCGAGACCGCGGTGATCGTGCCCGGCTTCGTCGACACCCATGTGCATGGCGGGGGCGGCGCCAGCTTCTCCGGAGAGCCTGACCGGGTCACCGAGGCCGTGCTGCTGCACCGCCGGCACGGCACCACAACCATGGTGGCGTCGCTGGTCACCGAGTCGCCGTCGGACCTGCTGCGCCAGGTCCGCGAACTCGCCGGCCTGGTCTCGGCGGGCGTCGTCGCCGGGATACATCTTGAAGGCCCCTGGCTGGCGGAAAGTCGATGTGGCGCGCACGATCCGGCGCTGTTGCGCGACCCCGATCCAGCGGAGTTGGATCGGGTGTTCGGGGCCGCCGGGGGCACGATTCGGATGGTGACCTTCGCCCCCGAACGTGCCGGGGCCCTGGCGGCCATCCGGCGGGTGGTCGACACCGGTGCGGTCGCCGCCATCGGTCACACCGACGCCACCTACGCCGAGGCCGGCGCCGCGATCGCCGCGGGGGCCACGGTGGCGACCCACCTGTTCAACGCGATGCGCCCGATCCACCACCGTGAACCCGGTCCGGTGATCGCTGCGCTGGAGGACCCCCGCGTCACCGTGGAGATCATCGCCGATGGCGTCCACGTCGACCCCGCCCTCTACCGGCACGTGACCCGTAGCGCCGGACCCGGACGGGTCTCGCTGGTCACCGACGCGATGGCCGCAGCGGGCATGGCCGACGGCCGCTACCGGATCGGGCCGTTGGCGGTGGACGTGACCGATGGGGTGGCGCATCTGGCCGGTACCGACACCATCGCCGGCAGCACCGCCACCATGGACCGACTGTTCCGATTCGCCGTGCAGCATTGCGGACGGCCCCGCGACGACGCACTGCACACCGCGGTTCTGCAGTCATCGGTCAACCCGGCCCGGGCGTTGGGACTGCCCGACCCGACGCTGGCCCCGGGAAACAGCGCCGACCTGGTGATTCTCAACAATGACCTGGCCGTCACCGGTGTCATCCACCGGGGCGAACCTGTCTCGACGGTCTAACGATTGCGTTGTGGGTCGGCATCGTCGCTGGCCGCGCAATCCGGCGATGTGTTCTGGTGGAGACCTGATGAATCACTCCACGTTGCGCACAACAGGACTCGTTGCCGGCTTGTCCGCCGTCGCCGCGATCGTCGCGATCGGGGTGCCACTGGCCCTGGCCGCTCCCAGCGCCGTGCCCCCCTCGGACAGCCAGGGCTACATCGACTCCACCGCCCGATGCGTCTCACCGAGTACCGCGGTGATGTTCGGCGCCACCGAGACCTCCCGTGTCGCGATCTGCCAGGCATCCGGCGGCGCGTACCAATACCGGGGTGTCCGGGTCGGCGACGGTGCGAGACTGGTCGTCGCGGCCACGAAGACCGCGGGCAACACCTTCGTCGCCAAGAACGATGGCGCGACCTACACCGTCACACCCCAGGCCCTGAGTGTGACCGTCGGCGGAGACAAGTTCCGCACCGAGACCTGGACCGACTACCACGGCCCACAGTCTCCGGCGAGCACCTCGGGCACGGCGACGTCGAGCACGTCCACCACGGCGACCTCGGGTTCAAGCGCGGCGAAGACGACTACGACCACACCGTCGACCACACCGTCGACCACGTCGTCGGCCGCACCGCTGCCCCCACCCCTGCCCGCCGAGATTCCCGCCGCCGAACCGGGTTGATTCTTTCGCAGGCCCCGCCACGGTGGCCGTTGCGCCGTATTGTCATGTCATGACCCAGGCCTTCACGCGACTCGACCGGCACTCGCCCGGCGTCCTCGGGATCTTCCGCATCGTCATCGGGTTTCTGTTCGCCCTGCACGGCACCGCCAAGCTGTTCGGGTGGCCGGCCACCAAGGGGGGAGCGGTGCCGTTCGGCACCTGGCCGTTCTGGTGGGCCGGACTCATCGAACTCGTCGTCGGCGTCCTGGTAATGGTGGGGTTGTTCACCCGGATCGCGGCGTTCATCGGCTCCGGAACGATGGCGTTCGCCTATTTCACCGAACACCAGCCCGACGGTCTGCTGCCGATCCAGAACGGCGGTGAGTTGGCTGCGTTGTACAGCTTCGCGTTCCTGCTGCTGGTATTCACCGGAAGCGGCGCGCTGGCCGTCCGTCGGGAGTGATCCCGGTCAGATCACGATGATCGACGGAACGGTGCCGACCGGCGCGGACGAGGCCAGCCCGCCGAAATAGCTGCCGGACCACATCCACAGCCCGGCCTGAAGCCGGAGGGACGCTGCTGCGGTGTCCACGTCGCCGTCAGCGGCGGCCAGCATCGCCGAGAGCACAGCGGCCTTGCTGACCATCAGGTACGCCGAGCTGAGATCGACCAGGGCCTGGTAGGAGGCCGGGGAGAAGCCATCCTGCCC
Organism: Mycobacterium sp.; assembly: GCA_020438895.1. GTDB lineage: Bacteria > Actinomycetota > Actinomycetes > Mycobacteriales > Mycobacteriaceae > Mycobacterium. The sequence goes on along the minus strand of JAGQTS010000128.1, from coordinate 20,097 downwards.
GGCGATCGTCTGCCATACCGACCGGCCGGTGCCGGTGGCGTTCTCCAGCAGGGCGCTCCACGCCTTCATCTCCCACCACCCGATACTCGGCGGACTGTCCAGTTTGGCCAGGGCCGCGTCGTAGCGGGTGTCCAGATCCAGCGGGAAGGCGCTGGAGGAACATCCCAGGAAACCGGAACAAGCCAGGGTGTCCCGCATCGAAGCGGTGCCGGCCGGCGGGTTCTCCAGCAGGTACTCCAGGTAACCGCGGTTGTAGCCGTACAACGCAAGCAGCACCGGCACCGTGATTCGGGCGGCAGAGGTGGCGATCCAGCCGCTGCCCTGCGCGGCGGCCCCCGTCAGCCCGGTGGACAGCGCGTCGAACATCCCGATCGCCAACGACGAGGCGGTCAGATCGGCGTCGCCGGCAGCCGGGATCCCGGGCTCGGCGACGGGATCGACGGGATCGACGGGATCGACGGGACGCAGATTGTCACGCAACCACACCCCGCCGAAATAGCCCGACACCGCCAGATTGCCCAGGTCATCCTTGATCTGGCTGGGCGTGCCGTCGGGGGCAGCAAGGCGTTCCAGGCTGCCGACGGCGAGGTCACCGAAGAAGAAGCGGGGTGCGTCAGCGGGGTCTTTGCCCGAGTCGACGTACTCTTCGGCGGCCCGGTCGAGGGCGTCAGCCGAGACCGTGAACGAGAGGCCGTTGCTGACCGGCATCTGCGGTAGCCGCACCGCCACCCGGCGGGCCGCCACGGACGATGTGCGCTTCACCGTTGCGGGACCCCCGACCTCTGCGCCCGCCGGACGCGCTGTCGCCGCGCGCTGCCGGGAGGCCTCGGATCGCGCCGGGCCTGGGTCCGTGCCCCGGGCCGCGGCGCCGCCATCGGTGGCGCCGGGGTCCGCAGCGGCCACCCCCGCGGCGCAGAGCGTCGCCAGCCCCACTCCCCCGCCCAGCACGAGCGCCGGCAGCCACCTCATCGCGGTACGTCCCTATTGGGAGTGCAACGCCGCTGCGGGGCAGCCAACCACCGGCGTCGCGAGATCACACCGGGGAGCCTATCGGCTGCTCAGGGATGGCCCCAACCGGCGACTCACGTCGAGTCCCAACCGGCGACTTACGTCGAGGCGGGGACCAGGCCGGGGTTTCCCACCCCGATGGTGATTCGCGGGTCGGCCGCCGGGTCCAACCAGGTCAGGATGGAGCGCATCTCCTCGCGCCCGATCGCGACGCAGCCCCACGTGGGGTTGCCATCGGTCACGTGCAGGAAGATTCCGGACACCCTGCCGGGAATGCGCTGGGGGTTCACCGCAATGTTGACGGCGTAGTCGTACACCGGCCCGGAGTCGTAGAGGTTCTCGGTGATGCCCGACGGACTATTCGGCGAGCGGACGTGGGTGTTGTACGTCGGTGACGACGCGTCCTCGTCCCACCAGTCCTGGTCGGTGGCCTGGAAGTAGGGCAGCTTGGTTCCGGGGTTGGGCTGGCGGCCGAACGCCTGGTCGAAAGCGAAGGTGCCCTCCGGGGTCCGGTACACCCCGTCGGCGGGCACCCCGACACCCAATTCGCCGACGGTGGCCTTCGTCGGCCCGAGCACGGCCTTCCACTGCTGACCGACCTTCTGATACGCCGTGAGGGTACCGGTGGTGGCGTCGGCGGCCGGCACACCGACGACGATCCATTGGGTGGTGCGCGCGGTCGCCGGCAACGCCGATGCCGGGGAAGCCAGGGAGATGGCGGCGAACGCCACGGCCAGCAGTCCGGCGATGCGGGTCCGCGTTCGTGCCAGTGCCACAGCGTCTGAGCGTAGGGGCATCGGGTAACGGAAGCGGCTCAGCGCGATGCCGGTCTTGACTCGGCCGCAGGTCCACGCACCATCACGAATCAACCCAGGACGATCATCGCCGTCAAAACGGCGCCGTAGACCAGCGCTGGCAGCGCCATCCCGGCAACGAACCCGGAAGCGAATCGACGGCCGCCCGCCACGCCCGCGAGCAGGAACTTCACGAGAAGGTTGGATCCCATCGCGGCGCTGACGGCCAGAACGGCGGTCTCGACGGTGATGTCACCCTTGGCAGCCAGGCTCGCACCCGCGACCGCTCCGGCGTGGGCGTCAGCCAGGCCCGCCGCACCTGCGGCGGCGACCGCACCGTCGGCGCCGAACTGCGCGGCGCCCCAGCGGGCGACGATCAGTGCCGACGTCAACAGCGCCGCGAGCACCAGCGCCGGGCGGATCGCGAACGGGCGGCTGACCGGCTGGGGCGGGCCGGCCGGCGCCCCGCGGGAGCTCCCGTGGGCAACGATGACCGCAACTCCGGTCAGGGTGAGCGCGCCGGCCAGCACCGGCGGCCACAGGCGGCTCAGCACCTCGACGTCGACAAGACCGATCACGATGAGCAACTGCACGAACGTGCCGATACTAGCCACCAGGGCACTGGCCAACGGGGCGCGCACACCCACGTCGGTCCTGCTCAGCCGCCCCATCGACGCCGTGGTCGCGCTGGCCGAGACGAAGCCGCCGGCCAGGCCGGTGACGAGCAGGCCTCGGGCCGGCCCGAGGGCCCGTACCCCTATGTAGCCCAGCCAGCCGATCCCCGTGATCAACACGACCAGCAGCCACACCTTCGCCGGATTGAGCACCCCGTAGGGCCCAAGGTCACGATCGGGCAGCAGCGGCAGGATCACGAATGCCACCACAAAGAACTTGATGGCGTCCTCGAGCTCGACCTCGCTGACGACCTCACGGACGAATCGGTGAATACGGGCCTTGGACACCAGCAGCACCGTGGTCACCACGGCCAGCCCGACCGCCAGCGCCGGACGACTGTAGGCCAGCGCGCCCAGCAGATACCCGAGCAGGACCGCGATCTCGGTGGTGGTTCCCGGATCCGCATCGCTGGTGCGGAGGTACGCCACGGCAACCAGCACGCCGAGCCCGGCGAGTCCGGCGGCCAGGGCCGCAGGACCCAACCCGGCCGCAACCGCGCCGAGCAGTGCCACCAGCGCGAACGACCGGGAGCCCGCGGCCGCGATCCCGCCGTGGCTGCGCTCGCGTTCGAGGCCCAGCAGCAGGCCGATCGCCAGCGCCACCAGGAACGGCACCATCTGCTGCCAGGTCATGACCGCAGCCGCCGCCCGGTCATGTCGCGGATTCAGAGGCGTCTTCAGCGGCGTCTTCAGCAGCGTCTTCAGCGGCGTCTTCAGCGGCGTCGATGAAGGCGATGAGCACCTGGGCCACCTGCCGGGAGTACAGCAGCGACAGGTGCCCCAAGCCGTCGATCGCGACGTCGCTGCCGCCCCGCGCCGACAGTTCGCAGGTCGACGGCGGATGCACGATGTTGTCGTGGGTGGAGTAGACACTCAGCGTCGGCGCCACCACAGCGCGCCCGCTGCGCTCGGTCGCGAACACTCCCCCGGCGCGCAACTCCTTGGCCACCCAGCCGGGGATCGGGCCGCGCCACACCACGCCCGCGTGCGGGGTACCGATCGTGATGCAGTGCGCCACCCTGCCGGTGCCCGTGGGCGAATGGGCAAACTCCAGTGCCACCAGCCCGCCCAGCGAGTGGGCGATCAGGGTGACCTGCTGTGCGCCGGTCTCGGCGCATACCCGATCGACGAATCGTTCCAATCGCGGAACATTGCGGTCGATCGAGTCGAACCACGGGTAGTTGAACCCGTACAACGGCCCCTTGCCGGCCTTGCGGAACTGCCGTGCCAGCCACCAGAAGTCGGCGCGGTTCTGGAAGTAGCCGTGGATGAAGATCACCGGGAAACCATCCGCCGATTTCGCGGTTCGTCCCATCCGCCGACCGATCACGAAGTACGGCGGGATGAGCGGCTGGGTGATCAGCACGTAGTACAACTCGCGCAGCATCGCGCGGAGCTTGCTCTGCCCCGGCCGCGGCGTCACATGCGAGGCCATCAGGAAGAACGAACCGAACAGGTAGACCAGCGCCGCTCCGAGCAGGAACGCGACGGTCACGATTCCGAGCAGTTCCGCGGTCCGCACCGACACCGCCGAATCGTAACGCCGAATCGTCACGCCGAAGTGCCGGTTCAGGACTCCTTGACCTGCGAGTACCAGATCCGGTCGGCGACCGAGACGATGTCGTCGGAGATGTTCGAAATCCGGCGATAGAGTTCCCGGCTGGCCACCACGAAGCGGACGTCGGCGACTCGGATCAGGTCGCCGGTTGCCTGCCGATAGATCCGCTCCAGGTTGCGCTGCGATTTCACCGCCGCGTCGGCGTGAGCGGTGGCCGACGCGGCGAATTTCAGTCCACGCCGACCCATCGCCGCGAACGCCTCCTGCAGATGCTCGACCCCTTCGGCGAGCAGTGCGGCCATCTGCGCGACCGCCTGATCGGGCGGGAAAACCATGGCCTCGGACTCCCGAACGGCATCCTTGGCGCCGTTGATCACCCGATCGAGGTCCCGGGAGAGTTGGAACAGGTCTTCGGGTTCCAAGGGTGTGGTGAAGGCTTCGCTCACGGCGTCGACGAGACTCCGGCGCGCCTCGTCGCACTCATGCTCCGCCCGGCGAACGTCGTCGGCTCGGCCGGTGTCCCCTCCGGCCCAGGCGGCAAACGCCCGCATCCCCTTCGCGGTCAGCTCGGCCTGGGTCTGCAACTGGCCGATCACGTCGGGAGATTCCGGCAGAAACCACCGGGGACCTTTGCGTAGCGTGAATCTGCCCGTGCCGCGAGGTTCTTCGGTCACAGCGTGGCCCTCCAGATCAGCAGGACGATGACCGCCATCAGGGCGGCCGCGGGGATCGTGGTCAGCCAGGCGATGCCCATCTCGCGGACGATCTCCCAACGGACATGCCGCCAGCGGCGCCGGCCCGCCCCGACCCCCACCACTGAGGAGGCCACGACCTGGGTGGTGGATACCGGCGCACCGATGAGGGAGGCGCCGAGGATGACGGCAGTGGACGAGGTCTGACTGGAGAAGGAGTCCACCGGGGTGAGGCTGAAGATCCGCCGCCCGATGGTCTTGACGATCCGCCAACCGCCCAGCGCCGTACCCAGAGTGAGCGCCAGACCGGTGGCGATCTTCGCCCACAGCGGGACGGTCAGGCTCTCGGTCTGCCCGGCCGCCAACAGCAGAACAGCGATCACGCCCATCGACTTTTGTGCGTCGTTGCCGCCGTGGCTGAACGACAGCCCGGCCGCGGCGACCCATCCGCCGCCCCGGACCGGACCGACCCACCGCCGCGTCCACCGCCGGGACACCCGGCCCAGCAGTCGCACCAGCAGGAACGCGAACAGGAAACCCAACGGTGGGGAGATCAGCAGCGCGATGAGCACCCCGATGACCCCGGTCGGGTGCCAGCCCTCGACGCCGCCCCAGTTGACCGAGTCCGGACCGCCGTACCCGGACAACATCCCGTCGGCGATGGCGGCGCCGGCGAGACCTCCGACCAGAGCGTGACCGGAGGACGACGGCAACCCCAACCACCAGGTCAGCAGGTTCCAGAGGGTGGCCCCGGCCAGCCCCGCGCCGACGACGGCGACAGCCTGGGTCTGCGGGACGGCGACGATCGTTCCGATGGTGTCCGCTACCGCGGTTCCCAGCAGCACCGCACCGGCCATGTTGAACACCGCCGAGAGCACGATCGCCTGGCCGGGGGTTGCCCCGCGGGTGGCCACCAGCGTCGCGATCGCATTGGCTGCGTCGTGGAACCCGTTGGTCAGGGCAAAGGTGAGCGCGAAGCCGATGGCGATCAGCAGCCCGACTTCCATCACACCTCCCAGGCCCACATGGACGCTGCGTGAACATAACAAAAACACACGGTGAACTCGCAGGTGGACGGGGCCGGCGGCCGGGCGCCGGTCAGGGCTTCGCGAAGCCCGCGGCGGCGAGGATCCCCTGTCCCTGCCCTCCGGTGACGAGTTCGACGAATTTCCGCGCCGCCAGCGGATTGCGCGCCCGCTTGAGGATCGCGATGGGGTAGGTGTTCACGATTGCGGCCGCTTCCGGGACCGGCACCTCGGTGACGTCCTCCCCGGCCGCCCGGGCATCGGTGGTGTAGACGACACCGGCATCGGCTTGCCCACTGCTGACCTTGGTCAGCACGTCTCCCACCGCGGACTCCTCGCTGACCGGCGCCAACCGCACCCCGGTGGCCTGCTCGAGTTGCTCGGTGGCCGCCCCGCACGGAACCTGCGGGGCGCAGGCGACGACGTCCAGCCCGGGCCGGGCGAGATCGGAGAACCGGGCGATCTTCGCCGGATTGCCCGGGGCGACGGCGATGGTGAGGGTGTTGGCGGCGAAGACCACCGGCTCACCGGCCAGCAAGCCGGCCCGAGCGGCCTTGTCCATGGTTGCGGTGTCCGCGGCGGCGAAGACGTCGGCATCGGCCCCACCGGTGAGCTGAGCCAATAGGTTTGCCGAGCCCGCGAAGGTGAATTCCACGGTGGTCAGCGGGTTGTCCTCGCCGAAAGCCGCACCGATGTCGGTGAAGACGTTCGTCAGCGATGATGCTGCGAACACACTCAGACCCGGTGGTGTGGGGGATCCGCATGCGTTGACCGACCCGGCGAGCAGCACCGCTGCCGCGACAACACCGAGCAGCGTCTTCATCATCTACAGCCGGTACAGCCGCATTGCGTTCTCCCGGCCGATCAACGTCGATACCCGCCTGGCATCGTCGAGGGCCCATTGCCCGCGTTCGACGAACCCTGCCAGGACCGACGCCATTCCGTCTCGCCACAGGAATGCCCCGAGGTAGTGCAACTCGGGCGGACCGAAGGCGTCGGTGGAGAACAACAGTTTCCGGAACGGCGCCAACTCCAGGGTTCGGGCGATGAAGGCCGCCGCCCGCGTCCCGAGGTAATTGATGCTCAGCCCGGTGTCCAGGTAGACATTGCTGAACGCCTGCGCCAGATAACCGGCCTCCCGCTCGAAGGGATAGCAGTGCAGCAGCACGATCGGGCAGTCGCCGGACGATCGGAGGAAGTCCAGCAGCAGGATCGGGTTGGAACGGTGCAGATCACCATCCCGATCCCCCAGCCCGGTGTGAAACTGCACCGGCTTGCCCAGACGCAGCGCCTGGTGGATCCCGAATCGCAGCAGCACCCGGTCGGTCAGCCTGGTTCCCCCGGCATCGCGCCACCGTGCGGCGCGCACCCTGACGTCGGCGGGGTCCGGCTCGGTGAGATCCCCGTCGAATCCCCCGCGGTAGGCAAGGACCGTCTTGGTCGCCACCGCACACTCAGCGCGGCTCTGCAGGATGTCAGTGAACCGCCGCGCGTAGTCGCCGTCGTCGGCCGCCGCCTCCTCAGCCACCTGTTCGAGGCGCACGATCTCACCGACCCCGCCCGCCACGACCTGTTCCATCTCGCACCGGCCGGCGGTGTCCCCGACCAGACCCGTGTCGACCAACCAGTCGCTCACCCCCGCCGCGGTCAGGAACAGCCGAGCCAATTCCTCCGGGCCGAGCCGGCTCCGGGCCTTCCAGTACTCCTCGGGCGGGGCGTGCTGGGCCAGGCCCAGCAGCGCAGAGCAGTGCGCGCGGACGGCGAACCCCACTTGGCTGTCGAAGCCGCAGTCGAAGTCCGCCAGCGGACCGGTGTTCGCCTCGTTGAGACCGTTCTCGAAACGCCGCCGGTCCACCGGGCAGGTCCAGTAGCCGTGTACGTGGTTGTCGACCAGATCAAGACAGGCGATGTGGTCCGACAGGTCGGCGGTCACAGACTCCATGCCATCCGGAACCGGTCGCATAGCTGGTCGGGCTCCAGGCCCGCATAGTGCTCGTACTCGTGGCGGCGAACCGCCACCAGCGCATCGACTGCCGGATCCCCCAGGATCGCCCGCACCCTGGCCGAACCGGCCAACCTCTCAATGATGTCCGGTTGATCGGTGGAAAGCAGTCCGACTCCGGCTGCGGCGCGTTCGGACGCCGTCAACGCGGCCGGATCGATCCTCACCTCCGGAGGCAGAACGGCGTCCTTCCCGATACCGGCCTCCATGGCGGCCTCGATACCGTCCTGGGCCAGACCCAGGATCGCCGCGGTGGCGAGGTACGGGTTCGCCGACGGGTCGATGACCTTGACCTCCACGTTGGCCCCCCGCGGGTTGCCGTGCGTGATGGGCAGGAACCGTAGGGCGGCCTCCCGGTTCTCGGTTCCCCAACACACGTGGGCACCGGCCCAGTTACCCGGGCGCATCCGCAGTCCCGACACGATCGAGCCGCTCAATACACCCTGGGCCTCCGGCAGTCCGGCGAGAATGCCGGCGACGGCGGCTTCCCCTTCTGCGGTCATCCCGCGAACGCCGCTCCCCCCGGAGAACAGCGGGATACCGCCTCGAGATAATGAAAAGTGCTGGTGCGCACCGGATCCCACACTTCCGGAAAAAGGGACCGGAGACAGGCTCACCCGGAGCCCGGATCTGCGGGCGACGCGGGAGAGGATGATCCGCATCAGCACCAGTTGGTCGGCGGCGGCGACCGGTGGCAGCGGCGCCAGCGAGATCTCGAACTGGTTGACACCGTATTCGGGATGGAATTGTTCCACTCCGACCCCGGCCGCTGCCGCGGCGGCGAGGACGTCCCGGATGAATTCCTCGTGCTCGAGAACCCCGGCCAGCCCGTACTGCGCCCACAGCGCGCCGGGAATCCGGCCGCCGTCCGGGGCCACCAGCAGGAACTCGATCTCATGACCCACCAGCGCACGCAGGCCGGCCGCGGCGAGCCGGGCTTCGACTCGCCCCAGCACGCCGCGGGCGCACTCGGGCACCGGTGCGCCGTCCTGGTCGTAGAACGACGCCGGCGCCCAGTCCAGGCCCTCGTCCAGCGGTCGGGCGGCTGTGGGGTCGATGCGTACCCGCTGGTCACCGACAACGCTGATCGCGTCGGTGAACGCGATACCGGACTGGTCGATCGCGAACCCGTGCCACGTCGGACTCGTGCCCAGACCGGGGTCGACAAAGGCCGGCGCCCGGCTGATCGGCACGGACTTGGCGAGGGTGAGGCCGGCCGGATTGACGACCGTGCCGATCAGGACGTCCGTTCCGGCGGTGTCGGAGGCCGGCGCGGGAACCGCTGTCAGCGTCATGATCAGCCCCTACCGGACGTCGACGGTGATGGACGGCCATCCGGTGGCGCCGTCGGGAACCGGGCTGCTGCGGTCTTCGGTCTGCACGGTTCCAGTGTCGTCGGTGGCACGCACCGTGATGGTGTGCGGCCCCGGTGTGGCCTGCCAGTCGTATGTCCACAGCCGCCAGGTGTCCTTGGAGTAGGCCGCGCCCAGCCGCGCCGGCCGCCACTCGGCATCGTCGATGCGGACCTCCACCGCCGTGATCCCCCGGCCCTGCGCCCAGGCCACTCCGCCCAGGGTCACCGTTCCGGCGTCCACGCGCTGGCCCGATCGCGGGACGTCGATCCGCGACCCGGTCTTGATCGGCGCCCGGGCCGACCAGCCGAGCTTGGTCCAGTAGGCCTCGGCGCGGTCGAACCGGGTCAGTTCGAGGTCGACGACCCATTTCGTGGCCGAGACGAACCCGTACAACCCAGGCACCACCAGCCGGGCGGGATAGCCGTGCTCGACCGGCAGCGGGACGCCGTTCATTCCGATCGCCAGCAACGCGTCGCGTCCGTCGGTGAGCGCTTCGACCGGGGTGCCGATGGTGAATCCGTCCACCGAGGTGGACAGCACCATGTCGGCGTCCTCGGCGACGGCGGCTTCCCGGAGGAGATCTCGAACCCGGTACCCGGTCCACACCGCGTTGGAGATCAGGTCGCCGCCGATCGGGTTGGACACACACATCAAGGTCACCGTCTTCTGCACCGCCTCAAACCGCTGCAGGTCCTCGAAGGTGTAGCTGACCTCGCGGCCCACCATCCCGTGGATACGCAGCGTCCACTCGCTGCGGGACAGCTGCGGCACCCGCAACGCGGTGTCGATCCGATAGAAGTCGGCGTTGTCGGTGATGAAACTCGGCAACCCGGGCAGCGGCGGCTGAACGTCGGGCGGGATCGGTGGCGCAGCCTCTGCCACCGGCGGCAGAGCAGCCGTCTCGACTTCTCCGGCGACCGACTGCAGACGGCGGGAGGCCAGCGTGCCACCCACACCGGCCGCGGCGCCCAGACCGACGAAGGCCAGGGTTTGCAGCGATCGGCGGCGCCCGGCGTCGGCACCCGGCGCGTCGCCTCCGCCGGCAGGCGCGGTCAGCATCCGCAGCGCACCGATTCCGCACCCGGTACCGACCAGCGTCGGCACGACGTCGAGCACTGTCGATCCGGGCCGACCCAGAACCGCGGCGCACCCCACCGCGCCGAGGATCAGCAGCGCCAGCGAGCCCAGCGGGAGCCGGGACCTTTCGCGGGTCGCCGCCACGGCCGCGACGGTGATGACTGCCAGCACAACCATCACCGACAGGAAGAGCTTGTCCGCGGTACCGAAGGTTTGGATGGCCCATTCCTTCACCGGGCCCGGGGTCAGATCGATGACCACTGCACCGACGGCCGCGCGGGCGTCACTGGCCGCGGAGACCAGCGCCGACACCAATTGGGTGACGCCGAGGGCGACCACGGCCCCGGCCACACCCGCCGAGGCCCTCCCCGTCCCCGTCGAGGCTGGGGGAGGGAGATCGGACATAGCAGCCAAACTACCGCCGCCCGCGGCTGGAGTGAACGACGAAATCAAGCCCGAGCCCTTACATTGACCCGATGCGGCCGACTGCGAGCACGGAGTTGGAATCCCGGCGCTTTCCGCTGTGGGTCGGTCTGGCGTTGTCGGTCGCCACGGTCGGGCCGACGTTGGCGATGGCGGGCAACGGCCAGGAACTCGTCGGCACCGTCGGCAAGGCGATCCCGCTGGTGTTCGTCATCGGCTTGATCGGGGTGGCACTGGTCGGCTACAGCTTCGTCCGACTGACGCGCCACCTCAACCATGCTGGTTCGGCCTATGCGCTGGTCGGCGTGACGGTGGGCCCGCGCACCGGGTTCTTCGCCGGTTTCGCCATGCTGGGCGCCTACGTCGGGTTCTCCATCGGCACCCTGGCACTGACCGCCGCGTTTGCTAATTCATTTCTCGCCGAGTTGCAATCCGGCTCAGACCATCCGATCGAAGTGCCGTGGCTGGTGACGGTAGCGGTCGCCGGGGCGGCGTCGTTGGCACTGACCGGACGTGACACCAGGGCTCTGGCAAAGGTCCTGCTCGGAATCGAGGGCGTCGGCATCGTCGCGATGGTGGTGCTGGCGGTCGTCATCATCGGCCGCGGAGGCGCCGCCCCGACCGGTGTGGACTTCAGCACGTTCAGCCCGTCGGGAGTGTCGACGGGGGCGGTGCTGGCCGGGGTGGTCGCGGCCTTCCTGTCCTGGGCGGGCTTTGAGGCGTGCACCTCGATGGGCGAGGAAACCGCCGACCCGAAGCGGGAGATACCGCGGGCGATCGCCGGAACCCTGGCGTTGACCGGGGTCTTGTTCATCGTCGTGATGTTCGCCCAGACCATCGGCTTCGGGACGGATACCGCAGGTCTGGCGAAGTTCGCGGCGTCGTCGAACACCCTGGGTGACCTCGGCACGAGCTACATCGGCCGATGGTTCGGTCTGCTGGTCATTCTCACCGCGACGGTCGGCGGCTTCGGCTGCCACATGGCGACGGCCGCGACCTCCGGACGGATGTTGTTCGCCTTCGGCCGCGACGGGCTCGCACCGGAAGCCCTGGCGCACATCGACTCTCGCACCGCCGGGCCGCGGCGGGCGGTGTGGGTGGTGGTCGCCGTCGCGGTCGCGGCGAACCTGCTCTGCGGCACACTTCGCTGGCCCCCCGCCACCACCGGCGACCGTGCGCTGGATACCTACTTCCTGTTCGCCGTGGCCGGATCGGTCTGCCTGATGGTGTGTTACCTCCTGGTCGAGGTTGCCGCCGTCTGGTTCGTCAGCGCGCCGCAGTTCTCGGCGTATCACAGCGGGCCGGGCCGGATCACCGGTGTGGTGCTGCCGTCGGCCGGGGTTGTGGTGATCGTGGCCGTGCTCTGGTTCAGCATCAAGGACGCCGACAGTCGCTGGGCGGCTCCCATGCTCGGGTTGTACTGGTGTGCAGCCGGTTTGGCGCTGGTGATTGCCGCTTCCTCCAAGGCGAAGCGGGTCGGCGCGGCCCTCACCGACGAGGTGGCCAGGATCGGGCGCGCTCTCTAGCGCAGGCTACCGCGGTAGGGCCGGGAGCCGGTGTCGATGACGTGGCCGTCGCGGGTGAGCCGTTCGACGATGGCTGCGCACAATCGCGGATCGGTGAAGGTTTTCGGCAATGCCGACAGTGGACGCTCCGCGGCGCTGGCGACTGCGCACGGTTCGTCCCGTGCGGTGAGTACCGCCAGGAGTAGTTCGGCTCCCCGGTGGTCGAGCCGGAGCCGGTCCAGGTCGTCGATGAGCAGAAGGTCGACGTCACCGTAATGGGCGATCACGCCGGCGCGCTGATCCCCTTCGGCGGCCTCGGCGAGTTCGGCCACCAGCGTGCGGGCCTGGGCATACCGCACCCGATGTCCGGCCTCGGCCGCGCGGATTCCCAGGCCGGTGAGCAAATGAGTCTTTCCGGTCCCGGGCGCGCCCACGACGCACAACGCGGATCCCGCGCTCACCCAGTCACAGTCAGCCAGCCGGCCGCGGACAGCAACATCCGTAGCGGAGTCAGGGTCGAATGACAAGTCTTCCAATCGCTTTCGGTTGGGCAGCCCCGCTGCGGCGATCAGCTGTTGGGTGCGACGCCGATCCCGCCCCTCACATTCGGTGACGACCAACTCAGCCAGGAATCCCAGATAGGTGTGCTGTTCCCGACGCGCCGCCGTCGCGATCTCCACGAATCGGTCACGCGTGAGGGGCAACCGGAACGTCCGGCCCTGGTCTTCGCCCTGGGCAACGGAAGGTGTTGCGGACCCGGATCGTACCGTCACCGGCCCTCCCCGCCCGGCATGTCGTTGTCGCCGGGGTCGTCCGGCCGTCCACCCCGGGTGATCGAGGTCATCATGTCGCCCTTCCAAAGAGATGTCATTTCTGACGACGATCCGACAACTATTGATTTTTGTCAATCATCTTCAACAAATATTTAATTTTGTCGCACGGTAATGTCGTGCCGCCCACGTCGGTGACCACCGCGACGCCGGGCTTGTGACGACTGAAGGGGCACTCCCGGTGCAGCAATACTGGTTCGACATCGCGCTCATCCTGGTGCTGCTGCTGCTCAACGGGTTGTTCGCCGGCAGCGAGATCGCTTTGATCTCCGTCCGCGAAGGGCAGTTGCGGACTCTGGAGCGCAGCGACGGCCGCCGTGAGCGGGCACTGGTGCGACTGGCCCGCAACCCCAACAGGTTCCTCGGGACGATCCAGCTCGGCATCACGCTGGCGGGCTATCTGGCGTCGGCGACCGCGGCGATCACCTTGGCCGAACCGCTGGTGCCCTCGCTGGGATTCCTGGGCGGCGCCGCCGAGGCGGTGGCGGTCACGTCGGTGACGCTGGTGCTGGCGGCGGTCAACATCGTCGTGGGCGAACTGGCGCCCAAGCGGCTGGCGATGCAATACGCGCAGCGATGGGCCTTACTGGTCGCCGTACCGCTGGATCGGCTGGCGACCCTGTCCAAACCGATGGTCTGGCTCCTGGGGCGGGCCACCGATGTGCTGGTCCGGCTGCTCGGCGGGAACCCGAACGCCGCGGCCGAGCAGCTCTCGCCGGATGAGCTGCGGGAACTGGTTGCCATGCAGCGCGGGCTCACCACCGAACAGCGCGACATGATCTCCGGCGCACTGGACATCCATGATCGGGTACTGCGCGAGATCCTGGTTCCGCGCCGGACCGTGGTCAAACTCGCTCGCGACATGCCCATGGCCGAGGCGCAGTCGATGCTGGTCAACGCCGGCCACTCGCGGGCTCCGGTGGTGCATTCCCGCAACCTGGACGAGGTGGTCGGCGTGGTGCACTTGCGTGATCTGCTCAGTGGGCACGAAACCCTCACCGAAGCGATGCGGCCCGCTCTGCAGCTGCCCGACAGCCTGCCGGTCTCCGAGGCCCTGCGGCGATTCAAGGCCGAGCGAGAGCATTTCGCCGTCGTCGTCGACGAGCGCGGCGGAGTCGCCGGCATCGTCACCCTCGAAGACGTTCTGGAGGAGATCGTCGGTGAGATCTACGACGAAACCGACCGGGACGTCCTCGGCGCCCAGAACCTGCCCGACGGCAGTCTGGTATTGCCGGGCAGCTTCCCCATCCACGACCTGCCGGATGTGCACGTGGAGTTTTCCGATGCGCCACCGGGGGACTACGCCACCGTTGCCGGTCTGATCCTGGTCGCCCTGGGCCGCATCCCCAGCGCCCCCGGCGACACGGTGGAACTGGCCGACTGGACCATCGAAGTCCGCCAAGTCGAGCGAAACACCATCACCGAGGTTCGGCTCATCCGGCGACCCGCGTCCGGCCGGGACACGTGAACCCTTCGCCGAGATCGACACCACGGCTGCGGTGTCGGCGTCGATCACAACCCTGACGTCGATCTCGCGGGCATCGAGGCAGACATCCGGCGCTGCTTGGCGATGCTGAAGGTCGCGATCGTCTCAAGCAACTGAATGAGGTCGTCGTGGCACCGGCAGATGCGGGCGCCGTCGGGGATCCACCAGACCCGACCGCCGTCGCCCCGGACGGTCAGATGATTCACCGGACGGAGGAAAACCCCGATCTGGGTCGAGTGACAGCCGTCGTGATCCCGAATGATCCGGGCCTGCAGGGGCTTGCCGTCGCTGCGCCGCACGAATAATGCCGATGGTGTTCTGACGACAACGATCGACCCGGTGCGCGGCGTATCGGCCGCCCCGACTTGGATTACGTCATCGATCAGTGGCACCGTGAGCCGGATGGCTCCCGCCCGGATGTCACCGACCGCCTCCGCGATGCGATCCGGAAGGCACAGCGTTCCCGATCCGGCCGCCTCGGGTGCTCGCGTCTGCACACTCACCTCCATTATTGAAAATCGTTTCCAATAACTTCGGGTCCGACAGTACCCTTGCCGGGACGTTCCGCCCACCGCCGCGTAGCGGCCGCGCCCCATGGCAAGAACCGCGTGAATCAGTGCCCGTGGAAGTTGTCCATCGAGTTGTAGACACCCACTCGGCGCAAGTAGATGTCACGCAGCCGGACCGGCAGGACACCGGTGAGCACCTTGTTCAGGCGTGACGTCCATGGCATGACCACGAACGGCCGCCCCTCGAGCATCGCCGCCCACGTCGCGTCGACAACGTCCCGTTGCTCGAGCATCGGGGTGAACAGGATGCCCCTGGCCCCATCGAACATGCCGGTGTTGATGTATGTCGGGCAGACGGTGGTGACCTTGACGTGCTGGTGGCCCGCCTGTTCGAGTTCCAGGCGCACCGAGTCGGAGAAACCGACCGCCGCCCATTTCGATGCCGCGTAGGCGGCCATCCGCGGGATGGCGTTCAACCCCGCCGAGGAGGCGATGGTGATCAGCCGACAGGGCTCGCCGGACTCGATCATCCCGGGCAGAAACTGCCGGGCAACCAGCATCGGGCCGATCGAGTTGACCTCCATGGTGAGCATGAAGTCCCGGGGATCGTTCTCCCAGAAATGGCCGTTCCCGCGGACGATCCCGGCGTTGTTGAACAGCACGTGGACCGTACCGACCTCAGCGCGTACCTTCGCGGCGGCCTCGGCCACCCGGTCCTTCGACGTCACGTCCACGATGTCGTAGTGGACCCTCCCCCCGGCCGCCTCCAACTCCACCGCGGTCTCCTTCAGCGCCGCCTCGTTGGCGTCCCACATCACCACCGTCGCGGCCCCCTCCTTGACGGCGTTGGCCGCGAACAGCTTGCCCAGGCCCATGGCGGCTCCGGTGACGAGGACGTTGGCCCCTCGGACTGATTGCATGACCTGGATCTCCCTGTCTACGAAGGCCCGGCGACGATGGCGCCCGCCTCCCCCGTTGTACCCCACCGCAGCCGGCCCCGGGCTCTCGGTCGGCCGCGTGGGCGGTGGCCGACAGGCCGGCGGTAGGGTGACGAAATGCTGCGCACGATTCTGACGGCAGGTGTCGCGGCGGTGGGGTTCGGCCTGCTGGGAGCCTTCCCGGCCGGTGCCGACCCCGCGCCCGCGCCTCCTGCGATTCCCGACGTCTTCGCCTACATGCCGGTGAACCCGGCTGACTACACCGTCAACGGCGGGAAGTGGTTCGCGTTTGCCGGCCCTGCCGGAGTTGTCTGCGTCCTGGACAGCCTCAAGGGAGATTACGGCTGCGCCGGACCTCTGCCCGGTGCCCCGGCGGGGGCGAACCTGGTCAGTGCCGGACCGGTGGGCGCACCGGCGTTCTCCACCACCGATACCCCCGCTTACGCCGACGCGGGGGCGGTTCTGCCGCTTCCACCCAACACCCGGTTGACCTACCGTCAGGTTGGCTGCGGAGTCGACGATGCCGGTGTGGTCGCCTGCCTGAACAGCCGCGAGCAGGTGGGCTTCGTCGTCGGCCCCACCAGCACCTACATCGGCAACAACAATCCACCCCCGCCCCCTGAGCCGCCCCCGGGCTTACCCGTCCCGCCACCGGGCTGAGACCGTGGCCTTCACCCATGTCGTGACCTTCAAGTGGCGTAGTGACTCTGTCGCGGAGGCGCCACTCGCGGCGGCTCTGCAGGACCTGGCCTCGAGGTTGGGCGGGGTTCGAAGCTACCTGTGCGGCCCGGACGCCGGATTTGCCGCCGACACCTATGATTTCGCCGTCGTCGCCAGCTTCGACGACAGGGACGCGTTCATCGCCTACCGTGATCACCCCGAACACCAGCGCATTCTCGCCGAGATGATCCTGCCCAACCTCGAATCCCGCACCGCGGTGCAACTCGAGCACTAAACCTCACCGGGGATCCCCACCGCGACGGTCAGTTCCAGAATGGTGCGCGGATCGTCGAGTCGGTTCCCGTAAGCCTGCCGGATCTGGTTCATCCGGTATCGCACCGTCTGCGGGTGCACGAACAACTCGGCGGCGACGGCGTCTCGGCGGCCCTGGTGCAGTAACCAACTTCGCAACGTCGCGACGAGCCGTGGGCCCGCGGTGGGACCGAGTCCGAGCAGCGGAGCCAGCGCCCGCCGCTGCAGATCCGCGGCGGCATCCGCGTCGGCGCCGAGGACCAACTCGACCAGATGTTCGTCGGTGTCCACGACCCTGGTGGCGGTGACGAGATGCCGGGCACGCACCGCCCGCCGGTAAGAGTCCCCGACCGACACCCACGGCCGACTCGGTCCGACCACCGCCGATCTGCCCGCCAAGGCTGCCAGCAGGGCGGTCCGCCGGCTTCCCTCGACGTCGGGCACCAGCACCGCCGCCCACGCTTCGGCCGGGTCCATGTCGGGCAGGTCCTCGGCAACACGTAAGGCGGCTGGGGTCAACAGCGTTGCCATCCTGGCGATCTGGGCGGCCGGGAGAAGCACGGCGGTCAGCGTCTGCGGGGGCGCCCAGTTGGCGGTGTCCGCCGTCACCGACACCGTCTCGGAATCCTCGCCGGAGAGCAGTTGGCGCGCCAGCAGGTCCAGGTAACGTTGCCTGACCCGCCCGGCGGTGGCCAGTTCGTCACCGTGCCCGGAGACGCTCGCCGCCGAGAGCTCGTCGATGTAGGCGAACACCAACTCGGCGAATCTGGCGATGGTCTGCGCCGAGAGTCCGGCCCCCACGGCCGTGGTCGACAACTCGCGCCATGCCTCCCGCGCCCCGACCCGGTAGGCCGCCAGCAGCGCGTCGATGGATCTGCCGTCGCGGGCCTCGCCGCGTCCGAGTTCGTATGCCCCGTCCACCGCCGCCCGAAGGGAGGTGTCCGAGTCGGCCGTCCCGCCTCGGGTGGTCAGCCGCAGAAAGGCGCCCAGCGACGCCTGTACCGCGTTCTCGATGTTCTGACCCATTCGACCCCGAAACGGATCGGTGTAGGCCGGAACCTCGGCGATGATCGCGGCGACGGTGCGCTCAGCCATCCGCGGCAGCACGGCCTCCAGAGCGGTGATCACCTCTGGAGCGAGATCGAACCCAGTCAGCCGCGGCGTCTCCGACATTTTTATTTCCTCAGAACAAACGGATCGGCTCTCTTCACCCGCATTTGTCAAGATTTTATGCCTAGAGACGGGTCATCGTGGAGACATGACACTGACCACGGCCCGCACCGGTACGTTAGGCAACCTTCGCGGCACGTTGCTCGGATTCGCCACACGGGTCACCACCCCCCTGCTGCCGGCCGATTACCTCGACGTCATCGACCCGCTCCGGTCAGGCACCCGACTCCGGGGCCGCATCACCGCGATCCTTCCCGAGACCCGCGACGCCGTGACCGTCGTGATCACCCCGGGCACTGGTTGGCGGGGCCATCGTCCGGGCCAGTTCCTCCGTATCGGCGTCGCCGTCGAGGGCGTGCTGCATTGGCGCTGCTACTCGATCACCTCCGCGCCGCGCCGGGCCGACGGCAGCCTGTCGATCACCGTCAAGGCGGTTCCCGGTGGCGTCGTGTCCAACCACCTGGTGCGGCACGCCTCACCCGGAACCCTGGTCCTCCTCGACCAGGCGGCCGGGGAGTTCACCCTCGACGAGCCCGCCCCGGCACGAATCCTGTTCCTGACGGCCGGCAGCGGAATCACCCCGGTCATGGGCATATTGCGGTCCCCCGCCCTGGCCGGTGATCACGACATCGTCGTCGTGCACAGTGCCCCGACCGCCGGGGAGGTCATGTTCGGCGGTGAGTTGCGGATGCTGGCCCGGGCCGGCCGCATTCGGCTCATCGAGGTCCACACCCGTACCGACGGGCGACTGAACCCGGGCCGCCTCACTGAACTCGTCGGTGACCTCACCGACCGGCACACCTGGTCCTGCGGTCCCGACGACTTCCTCCAGATGGTCGAAAGTCATTGGGCGGCAGCGGGTATCGCACACCAGCTGCGCACCGAAAGGTTCCGCTCCACTGCCCTCGCCACGGGGGACGGCGGCACCGTCACGTTCTCCGCAACCGGCTGCGTCATCGAGTCCGACGGCACCCGGAACCTGCTGGAGGCCGGCGAAACCGCAGGCGTGCTGATGCCCTCGGGGTGCCGGATGGGCATCTGCTTCGGCTGCGTCGCCCCCCTTCGCCGCGGCGCCGTTCGCGACCTACGCAACGGCGCCCTGACCACCGCCACCGATGACGGTGACGGCGTGGTGATCCAAACCTGCGTCTCCGCAGCGGCGGGTGACTGCGATATCGACCTGTGAACCACCAACCCCCACCAGAGAGGGCATGACCATGACGACCATTCAGCACCTCACCACAAACCCGATCGCCCACCTCACCGAGGCCGACATCGAAAACCTCGGCGCCGAGCTCGACGCCATCCGCGAACAGGTACTCACCAGCCGCGGCCAACGCGACGCCGATTACATCCGGACGGTCATCACCGCCCAACGCCGCCTCGAACTCGGCAGCCGCGCCGTCCTGCTGTTCTCGCTGTTCCCCCCGGCCTGGCTGATCGGCACGCTCGGGTTGTCGATCTCCAAGATCATCGAGAACATGGAGATCGGCCACAACGTCATGCACGGGCAGTGGGACTGGATGCGCGACCCGGCCATCCACTCGACCACCTGGGAATGGGATAACGTCTCGCCGGCGGAACTGTGGAAGCACTCCCACAACGAACTGCATCACACCTACACCAATGTGCTGGGCAAGGACCATGACCTCGGCTACGGCATCATGCGGGTCGACGAAGACCAGCCCTGGAGCCCGTTTCTGCTGTTTCAGCCGCTGACCAACCTGCTCAACGCCTGCTTCTTCGAGTACGGCATCGCCTTGTACGACCTGGAGATCGGGAAACACCTCAAGGGGCGGGGAAGCAAGGACGATTTCCGCTCCAAAGCGAAGAAGGTGGTCGCCAAAATCCGTGGTCAAGCGACCCGGGACTACGTCCTTCACCCACTGCTGTCCGGGCCGTCGGCGCTGACGACCCTGGCCGCCAACCTCACGGCGAACCTGGCCCGCAATCTGTGGACCCACTCGGTGATCATGTGCGGGCACTTCCCCGAAGGCGTGCAGACCTTCGCGAAGGCCTCCATCGAGGGCGAGACCCGCGCGCAGTGGTATCTACGCCAGATGCTCGGCTCGGCCAACA
>JAGQTS010000127.1 GCA_020438895.1 Mycobacterium sp. | reverse complement strand
TCCCGAACATGGCCGCAGCGCTGTCCTCGGAACTCGACGGTTTCGATCTCACCCGGGAGGTCATCCGGGTGTACGTCGAAACCGTCGCCGCCGAACCCGAGCCCTACCGGTTCGTCATGGCCAACAGTTCAGCAAGCAAGAACAAGGTCGTCGCCGATTCCGAGCGGATCATCGCCCGCATGCTGGCGGTGATGTTGCGCCAGCGGATGCAGCGCGTCGGGATGGACACCCAGGGGGTGGAACCGTGGGCCTTCCTGATCGTGGGCGGGGTGCAATTGGCGACCCACTCGTGGATGTCGAATCCCCGGATGAGTAGTGCCGCGCTGATCGACTATCTGACCATGCTGTGCTGGAGTGCCCTGTGCGGGATCGTCGAGGTGGGCGGTTCCCTCGAGCAGTTCAACAGCCAGCCGCACCCCTCCCCGGCACTACCCACAGCGGCCACAATTCAGCCGTGATCCGCGCCGTCGGGGACGGCCGATTCGCTACCCGCCCTTGACGAGGGTGAACTGGCCGATGTTGGTGATGCCGCGGCGGAAGAAGTCGGCGCAGCCGGTCAGATATTTCATGTACTTGTCGTAGGTCGCCTGGTTGGTGATGGCGATCGCCTCGTCGCGGGTGGCTTCGAGATTGGCCGCCCACATGTCCAGGGTGCGGGCGTAGTGCGGGCGCAGCAGGTGGATGCGCTCCAGGGTGAACCCGGACCCGTCGGCGAGCGCCTCGATGTCCTCCACCGCCGGCAGTCGGCCGCCCGGGAAGATCTCGTCACCGATGAACTTCATGAACTTCAGATCACTCAGGGTCAGCTTGATCCCGTTGTCGCGGAAGAACTTCTGGGTGTGCGCCAGGATGGTGTGCAGCAGCATGCGCCCGTCGCTGGGCAGGATGTCGTACGCACGCTGGAAGAACAACGGGTACCGCTCGACCTTGAACGCCTCGAACGCCCCGATGCTGACGATCCGATCGACGGGTTGTTCGAACTCCTCCCAGCCCTGCAGCCGAACCTCGATCGAGCGGTCGGTGTCGAGTTTGGCCAGCCGCTCGCGGGCAAACTCCGACTGGGCCTTGCTGAGGGTGATGCCGATGACGTTCACGTCGAACTTCAGCACGGCGCGCTCCAGTGCGCCGCCCCACCCGCAGCCGACGTCGAGCAACGTCATCCCGGGTTCGAGGTTCAGCTTGCCCAGCGCCAAATCGAACTTCGCGTTCTGCGACTCCTCGAGCGTCATGTCGTCGCGCTCGTAGTACCCACACGTGTACCCCATCGTGGGCCCGAGCCACAACGAGAAGAAGTCATTGGAGACGTCGTAGATCGACTGCGACTCCTCGTAGTACGGGGTCAAGTCCGATTCAGCGCTCTCCACATCCGCCATCAGCCTGCACTCCTCATCGGTTAACGACCCGCAGCCTAGTCAAACCCCTCGGCGATTGCTAACGACATTCCCGTCGTCAGTCGCAGGAGCCCGCCCAGCGCCGAACGGCTAGTAGCTGTAGAAACCGCGCCCGGTCTTCTTGCCCAACCGGCCGGCCTCCACCATGCGCAGCAGCAGTGGCGGCGGTCCGAAATGAGGCTCCTTGAACTCCTCGAACATCTTGTCGGCGATCAGTTTCAGGGTGTCCAAGCCGATCAGGTCAGACAATCGCAACGGCCCCATCGGATGTGACAGCCCCGCCACCACGGCCTTGTCGATGTCCTCGACGGTGGCCGAACCGGACTCCACCATCCGGATCGCCGAGAGCAGGTAGGGCACCAGCAGCGCATTGACGACAAAGCCGGACCGGTCGGCGCAACGGACCACCTGCTTGCCCAGGACCGTGCCGGCGAACCGCTCGGCTCGGGTCGCCGCGGCCTCACTGGTGGCCAGCGTGGTCACCAGTTCCACCAGCGGGAGCACCGGCACCGGGTTGAAGAAGTGCAGCCCGAGTACCCGGCCGGGGTTCTTCGTCGCCGCCGCCAGCTTCATCACCGGGATGCTCGAGGTGTTGGAGGCCAGCACGGCATCGGGATCGGTGATGATCGCGTCAAGCTCCGCGAAGACGG
>JAGQTS010000010.1 GCA_020438895.1 Mycobacterium sp. | reverse complement strand
AAGTTGCGTGCAAAATCCGGGCTAGCGCCTCGTCCCGGGTCCAGCCGAGCATCTCGGTAGCGGCCCGGTTCCACTCCAGCACGCGACCGTCGGCGTCCAACCCGACGTAGGCGTCGACCATCGAGTCCAGCACCCGACGGCTGAAATCATCCGATGGCTGTACAGCGTCGATCTGCGGGAAACCGTCGCCATTGCGGTCAACAGCACCCGTGCGCGCCGGAGAATCCATTGGCTACTTCCTTGTCTGGTCAGACAGGCCTATATCCGCGCGATACGCATCAATCGGATAGTAAATTGCCTGTTCTACTATCCAGAGGAATCTCTCCGGCGATCTTCCCGATCACCCGTCCGGGCCAGGCATACGGTTGGCTGTGACGGGCAAAAAGCCGCCCGTCGGTCTCGGCGAGTAATTCCGTCTCCCCGCCGAGCGGATCAATCACAGTGGCGACCGAATCGCCCTTCCGGACCCAATCGCCCAGACGGCGGTGATAGGCGACGAGCCCGGTGACCGGCGAGCGTAGTTGCGCCATCGCCGTGGCCGCCGTCGCGCTGCAGGACAATGGGGGTTGTCCTCCCGGTCCATCCACAAATCCGCGTCCGGCCAACATCCGCAGCAGCGCCATCGCTTGATCGGCGGCGCGTTCCGGATCGACATCGTCATTGCAGCCCAACTCCAAAGTGGCGGCAAGGCACGCCGGCGGTATCGGAAGACCGGGATGGGCAGCGGCCAGCGCCCACCACGGACCGGCGCAGGCTTCATCGAAGGGACTACCACCCGATACCTCCGCCAACAGCACCGCTCGTGCATCGATCGCCGCGGCGATGTCCTCAGCCGCGGGCCACAGTGCCGGGCCGACGTACATGTGCGGCTCGGCCTCGTTGTCGGCGTGAAGATCGAGCACCAGGTCGGCGTCGTGGGCGAGCGTCAATAATCTGTGACGCAGATGCGCCAGTGCTCCATCCGGCTGCATCGCGGCAAGCCGCGCGGACATCGCGGCCCGGATCGCTTCGACGTTCGACGCAGCGTCCGGGCCCAGCGACAGGTTTCCGAGGTCGGACAGATCGGGATAGTTCCGGTTGAAATTTTCCCCTGTGCCGCTTTCGATCCGGCCGGACAGGAAGCTGGTTTCGGTCTGCGCCAAGCCGATCGGGTTTGCCTGGGGCACCAGCAGGATTTCACCGTGAACCGCGCCGCGGGCTTCCGCCTCGGCCAGATGCCCGGCCAGGATGCGCAAGACCAGCATGCCGGGAAACTCGTCGGCATGCAGCCCGGCCTGCAGATAGGCCTTCCGGCCCGCCCCCGCCGCACCGAAGTGCAGCACGGTCAGCCGATGAGGTGAGCCCGGCAGGTCATAGGTCTGGCGCAGCACGGTCTACTCCGCCTGTCTCAATCCGCCGATCTCACTCCGGCTGCGGCGCATCCGCCTGCGGGGCGTCGGTCTGGACCGCAGTCGGCTCGCCGGCCGACAGCACGAACACGTCCGTCTCGTAATAGGCCGCACAGGCGGCGTGCAGGCGATCCTCCAGGTTTCCTTCCGTCGCCATCGCGCCGGCAACCAGATGATGACCGGGAGGCATATCGCGCAACTCGATCTTCTGCGCGTCGAGAAAGGCCGTCAACTCGTCCTCGCCCAGATCCGGCAGCTCGATAGCGGCCTCGATGACGGCGAGCGGCGAGGTGTAGCGCGGCCCCGCGGCGGCGATGGCAGCGGTGTTTGCCGCCGCCACCTCAGCATCGGAAAGCAACGCAGCCAGGGTGGTCCCGTTGAAGTACATCGTTGTTCGTCCTTTCGGTTTCATCCGTGCCGATCACGGATGCTTTCAATATCGAGATAGCCCGTGCCATCCCCTTCCGAGGTGTAGAGCAGGGCGATATGCGCTTCGTGTGTGACACCGGGCGCGGTCACCGGACCGGCCTTGCCGATACAGTCCTCGATCAGCTCGGCCACCAGCGTATCCAGCACGGCGGCGGAAGCGGTAGCCGGCGCCAACCGGGTGACGGTCCCGGTCTCCATGTCGATCACGTCCCCCGGACCGGCGAGGCACAGCTTGGTACCGGGCGCGACGAAATCGTCCCCGGCAAGCTCGGTCTTCAGCGGATCGATCTCGACCAGGACTGCGCCGCGCGCGCCGATGGCGGTGAGTTTGCTGTTGTCATGGTTGGCGATGACGCCACTGTCTTCCAGAAGTCCGAGCCCGAACCGTACGCCTTCCTCGGCGCAGGCGACGGCAAGGCGGCCGAGACGGCGCGAGGACCCGAGCTTCTGGTCGACGATCGCGGCGCCGAACAGGCCCAGCCCTTCCTGGAGCACCAATCCGCGCCGTCCCATGTCCGAGGCAATGCCGAACCGGAGCGCTTCGTAGGACGTACCGCCGCCGATCATGAAGCCGGATAACGCCGAGGCCGCGCCGCCGACCCCGACGATCATCGCGCCGGCGGCCCGTGCCCGGGCAATGGCCATCAGCAGCGGAGTTACCTCGCCACGGTAGAGCAGGGATTCCACCAGCCTGATTTGGTTGCCACCGGTCAAGACAATGGTGCCCAGGGAGGCGATCTGTTCGACCAGCGCTTCCTCGCGCATCAGGCGATCAACATTGTCGATGGTGACCCCGAGGTCAGTGGCCTCGACACCGTGGCTGAGTAACGCGTCGATGTACTCCCGCGCGGCCGCGCGAGGCTCAGAGGAAGCGGCTGCCAGGACGCCCACCGGCCCGACACACCGAGACGCCAGCTCGTGGAGCAGCAGGCTGCCGTGGTCGAGCGGCGCCGAACCCAGCATCATCGTGCGCGCGTGCAGACCCGGCTTCGCACCGTAGTCTCGCGACAGCGCCGCTCGCCGGTTCTCCGCAAGTTGGTCCGCGTTGAGCTGGCGGGTGTGCATGCTGGCCCGAAAATCCACCGCCGTCATGCGGAAATCACGCCCGCCACCGGGTATGTAGGCGAGCGCACGTCCACCCTCACGGGAAATCTCGACGCTGGTGGAGAAACCCGCCCTGGGCTCTATCGCGCGGGCACGATCGGCCGGATAGTCCTCGGGGTCGCCCAGCACCAGCCGCGCCAAGAGGTCGTACAACGTATAAGCGCCGAAAACGTTACGGAGCGAGCGGGCGGGCGCGTTGTAGGTGATGTCGCGCTCGGTCACTGGCCGCTTGCCGGGTCCGGGCCGGACCTCGCCCGTTTCCAGATCACAGCTGTCACCGTGGTCGGCATAGCTGACACCGATGTTCTCGATCACCCGACGGCTGGGATCGGCCTTCGCCTGCGCTAGATCGAACACGAATACGCCGTATTCGCCGACCACTCGCGCAGTCTTGCCCTCCACGAACAAGGCGGTGTTTTCGTCGATACCGAAGCCGCGCTTCGCGCCTGACTCCAGCATGCCGACAACCATCCGGCCGAACCGGCCGCGCTTGATAAAATGCTGGTCGACCATGCCCCATGGAAAGAAGCCGAGCCCCGGCGCCAGCAGCATCCCGGGCTCATCGGCATCGCCGACCACACCATAGGTGGCAGCTTCCAGCGATGTGCCACCGGAAAACATCACCTCGGACATGATGGCGGCCCCAGCGCTCGACCCGGCGACCAGCGAACCCTTGCGCTGTGTCTTGCGGATCGCTTTGAGCACCCGACTTTCCCTACCGAACGGCGCCAGTGCTCCGGTGATCAGAGCCTGGTCGCCCCCGGTGAAATAGACGCTGCCATAGTCCTCGACGAGATCGGCGATCGCCTTGTCTTGCGCCGCGGCCACCGCCCCGGGGCCATGCACCTCCACCTGAACCGCATCGAGGCCATGGGCGCGAAACACATCGACGGTTTCTGCGCCGACCTCGTCGGGCGCCGACGACGCCGTGGCGAAAACGACGATCCTTCCGCCCGCCAATCGACGCATCTCGTCATAGATGGCGTCGTTGTCGTCTTCCAGCCGGCCTCCGATGATCGCCAGCTTCGGGATGGAACTCCCGCGATGAGTGAATGGAATTCTGCAGGGCCTCCGTGTCATTTCGCCGGAACGATCAGCACACCGCGATCATCCGATGTGAGAACGAACCCATCAGGAACGTCGAATGTCGATGCCGCCAGACGCTTTTCGACGGGCTCCGGTCCGGGTGCGGTGAATTTCGGCTTGAAGTGAATGATCTGCTTCCAGCATCGCGTAATCGCTTCGCAGAAGTACAACACCAAATCGTCAGGTTCGGCCTGCGCCAGCGCCGCGTCGAGAGCCTTGTCCTCCTCCTCGATGATGGTGATCGCGTCGGGCGCGACACCCTCGGCGATCAGGGCATCCCTCAGCAGGTTGGGGATTTCGTCGGGCCCGCGATCGCGCAGATTGTCGTCGCGGTGACAGATGTAGGTGTCGAAGTGGCCGGCCACCGTACGGGCGATGGCCACTGCGTCCTCGTCGCGCCGGTCGCCCGGGCAGGTCACGCCGACGATCTTGCGTCCGCGTGGCTTGAGCCTGTCGACCACGTCGACCATGGCCCCCACCGCCGCCTCGTTGTGTCCGTAGTCGAGGATCACCCGGAAACCGTGTTCATCGAAGACATTCATCCGGCCGGGGCTCTGGAAGAAGCTGTTATCGAAGGTGCGCAATCCGGTGCGGACCTGATCCAGTGTCTTGCCGAGCGCATAGGCCATGGCGGCGGCGAACATCGCGTTTTCGACGTTGTGCAGTGCCTTGCCCTCCAGGGTCGCCGGGATGAGATAGGTCCACATCAGGGGCATCTGGGTGCCGTTGTCGTAGATCACGATCTGGTCGCCGTTCACCCCCTGCTCAAGAACGATCGCCGGCTTGCCCAACCGGATATGTTCGCGCACCAATTCGTGCTCCGGGTCGCGTGTCACGTACATCACCTGCCGGGCGGGCGAGAAGGCCGCCATCTTCAGCGTCTGCTCGTTATCGGCGTTCAGCACGACAGTGTCGCGGGTGACTTCCGCGACGACGCGTTTCACCCGGGCGAGTTCCTCCAGGGTGTCGACGCCGCCGAGTCCCAGATGGTCGGATGCAACGTTCAGCACCGCGCCCACATCACAGAAGTTGTAGCCCAGCCCGGAGCGAACGATGCCGCCGCGCGCGGTCTCCAGGACCGCGATGTCGACCGAAGGATCTCGCAACACCATGTTGGCCGACATCGGGCCGGTCATGTCGCCCTTGACGGTCACGTTGCCGTCGATCACCACGGCGTCGGTCGAGGTCTGCCCTACGACGTGACCTGCCATTTTCAGAATGTGCGCCAGCATGCGTGAGCAGGTGGTCTTGCCGTTCGTGCCGGTCAGGGCGGCGATGGGAACGCGCGCCTGGGTTCCCGGCGGGAAGAGCATGTCCATGATCGCCCCGCCCACATCGCGCGGCGTGCCCTCGGACGGCGCGATGTGCATCCGCAGGCCGGGTCCCGCATTGATCTCGCAGATACCGCCGCCGGTCTCGCGATAACTCTTGGTGATATCGGTGGTCAGGAAATCCACGGCGCCGACATCGAGCCCGATCGCCCGGATCGCCCGCTCAGCCATCAACTTGTTCTCGGGATGGATCGTGTCGGTGACGTCCACCGCCGTGCCACCCGTCGAGATATTTGCGGTCTTGCGTAGATAGACCTCTTCACCCTCGGCGGGAACCGTTTCTGCGGTGTAGCCCTTTTCCTCGAGTAAGCCCTTGGCCTGGTCATCGAGTTCGAGCCGGGTCAGCACGTTTTCGTGCCCCACGCCACGGCGCGGGTCCTGATTGACGATATCCACCAATTCGGCGATGGTGTGCCGCCCGTCGCCCTTCACGTGCCCCGGCACCCGGCGCGCAGCCGCCGCGAGCTGGCCGTTGACCACCAAGAGCCGGTGGTCGTCGCCGCGCAGCATGGTTTCCACCACGACGGCCGATCCTTCGTCGTCGGCGGTCTCGAAAGCGGCGGCGATGGCGTCCTCGGATGTGATGTCCACGGTCACGCCCCGACCGTGATTGCCGTCGAGCGGCTTGACGACCACGGGATATCCGATACGTTCGGCAGCCGCGATCGCGTCGTCCACGCTGTAGACGATCCGCTGCCTCGGCACGGGCAGCCCCAGATCGGCAAGAATCCTGTTGGCGAGATTCTTGTCCGAAGCCACTTCGACAGCGATGTGTGAGGTCTTCGACGTCAGCGCCGCCTCGATTCGCTGCTGGTATTTCCCCTGGCCGACCTGGATCAGGCTGGCGTCGTTGAGTCGATAGACCGGAATGTCGCGGGCCTGGGCCGCGCGAACCAATTCCATGGCCGACGGTCCCAGGGAACGCCTCTCGGCGTAGTCGAGGAAATCGTCGACGTCTTTCTCGAGGTCGAGAACCTCCTCCTCGGCATCCTGAGCGTGTCGGGCGATGGCCGCGAGCATGTCGCAGGCAACCTCCCCGGCCTCGATGCCGATGTCCTCATTGCCATAGCTGTAGAACACTTCCACGAAGTCCGGGTCACCGGTCGGCTCCGACCATGCCAATGTGCCGTCAATTCCGGCGGCATGCTGAAGTGCCAAAGCCAGCTTCCCGACCAGATCGCCAACGCACAACGTCTCGCCGGCGCGTAGTGCGGCAACCCACTCGGGCTGTTCGCGCGCAAGCCCAGGAAGCTCCGCCGCCAAGGTGTCGATCACCTCCGCCCCCAGTCCTTCGAGGGTTTCCGCATAGCTCGGCCTGACGTCCAGCTTGAGCCGGATAACCGCCTCCCGCGCATGAACGTTCGGACCGACATAAACCGAAAGGGAATCGATATTCATGGAGGCATCCTCATCAGGCGTCGGGCACTTACACACGAGAACGCGGCGGCGAACCCGAACCGCGCCCGTGCGTTGGAACCTATTCCAACACGCCGGACGATGCTCCGCAGGATTTGGAGCATCGTGAGGAATCCGGCGTACTGGACGGGTGGAACCGCGCAGTTCGACAGGCGAACCGGGAGTTTAGGGCTGATAATGCTTGAACCCAATCCAGGAGGACCATATGGCGGCCCCGTCCATCGGCCTTGTCGAGCAGATGCTGCGTCGACGGCCAGTCATCGGCGCGCCCGTGGCCCACGGCGCCGCCGATCACTTGAAGCGCACGATCGGCACGTTCCAACTCACCATGTTCGGCGTCGGTGCCACCGTCGGCACCGGCATCTTTTTCGTACTCGGTGTGGCGGTTCCCGAAGCCGGTCCCGGCGTTGTCGTCTCATTCGTGATCGCCGGAATCGCTGCCGGACTTGCGGCGGTCTGCTACGCCGAACTCGCCTCAGCCGTTCCGGTTTCCGGGTCCACCTACTCCTACGCCTACACCACTCTCGGCGAACTGGTCGCGATGGGCGTGGCGGCCTGCCTGCTGCTCGAGTACGGCGTGTCCACCGCCGCGGTGGCGGTGGGCTGGAGTCAATACGTGAACAAGCTGCTCGACAATTTCTTCGGCCATCACCTGCCCCAAGCCCTCTCAGCTGCGCCGTGGGGTGAGGCAACCCCGGGAATCATCAACCTTCCCGCTGTCGTGTTGGTCGGATTGTGCACCATCCTCCTGATCCGCGGCGCCAGCGAGTCGGCAAAGGTCAACACCATCATGGTGCTGATCAAGCTGAGCGTTCTGGCGATGTTCGCCGTCATCGCCGCTACGGCCTTCGAAGCCGATCGGTTCGCTGAGTTCGCACCCTTCGGTGTCGCCGGAATCAGTGTTGCGGCCGGCACGATCTTCTTCTCCTACATCGGCCTGGATGCGGTGTCCACCGCCGGTGACGAAGTCAAGAATCCCCAGAAGACCATGCCCCGGGCGATCCTGGCCGCGCTGGTGACCGTGACGACGGTGTACGTGGTGGTGACCGTGGCTGCACTCGGCGCGCAGCCCTGGCAGGATTTCGACGGCCAGGAAGCCGGCCTGGCCGCCATCCTCGATCGCGTCACCTCAGCCAACTACTGGGGCACGGTCCTGGCAGCCGGTGCAGTGATCTCGATATTCTCGGTCACGCTTGTGGTCATGTACGGCCAGACCCGAATCCTGTTCGCGATGGGCCGGGACGGTCTTCTGCCCTCACTGTTCGCCAAGGTCCATCCGCGCAACCAAACCCCGGTGAACAACACCCTCATCGTCGCGGTGGTGGTCAGCATTCTCGCCGGCTTCGTGCCGCTGGGCTATCTGGCCGACATGGTGTCCATCGGCACGCTGGTCGCGTTCATCGTCGTCTCCATCGGCGTCATCATCCTGCGGGTGCGGGAACCCGATCTGCCGCGTGGTTTCAAGGTGCCCCTCTATCCGGTGACACCCGTCCTGTCGGTTCTGGCCTGTGGGTACATCCTGTTCAGCCTGCACTGGTACACCTGGTTGGCGTTCTCCGCATGGGTCCTGGTGGTGCTGGTGTTCTACTTCGCCTGGGGCCGCCATCACAGTGCGTTGAACGATGGCGGTGACGGAGTGATCGGTTCCACGCCCGGCGATACCGACGACAGCGGCGTTCCGGCGCGGCGGAATCCGTAAGGCTGCCGGGTCACCTCGCCGTGACCCGGCAGGTGAAGAATGGTGGCCAGGGCCGGGATCGAACCGGCGACCTTCCGCTTTTCAGGCGGACGCTCGTACCAACTGAGCTACCTGGCCGATGCCGCACTGGCGACCCTGACGGGACTCGAACCCGCGACCTCCGCCGTGACAGGGCGGCGCGCTAACCAACTGCGCCACAGGGCCTTACTGTGCGACTTCCCGCCAAATTGGTCGTCGCGTGTACCCCCTACGGGATTCGAACCCGCGCTACCGCCTTGAAAGGGCGGCGTCCTAGGCCGCTAGACGAAGGGGGCCCGGCCGAATCTCTTCGGGGTACTCACAACTGCAAGTCGTTGGGAGCTTCGATAGCTTAGGGTACCGGCACCCAAATCCTCAAACGCGCGGTGCGCCGCTATCCTTTTCCAGATCAACCCGTACGCCCCTATAGCTCAGTTGGTAGAGCTACGGACTTTTAATCCGCAGGTCCCAGGTTCGAGCCCTGGT
>JAGQTS010000126.1 GCA_020438895.1 Mycobacterium sp. | reverse complement strand
GCTCGGGCACTGAGGCCGGCCATCGAGCTAGGGCGTCAGCGCGATGTACTTCACGTCGAGGTACTCCTCGATGCCCTCGAACCCTCCTTCGCGGCCGAACCCAGACTCCTTGACCCCGCCGAACGGGGCAGCGGGATCGGAAATCACCCCACGGTTGATGCCCACCATGCCGGCCTGGAGCGACTCCGCGACCCGCAACGCCCGGTCCAGCGACTGCGTATAGATGTAAGCCGCCAGACCGTACTCGGTGTCATTGGCGGCGGCGATGCCATCCTCCTCGGTGTCGAAGCCGACTATCGGGGCGACGGGGCCGAATACCTCCTCCTTGAGGATGCGGGCATGAGCCGGCACACCGGTGAGCACAGTGGCGGGGTAGAAGTTGCCGGGGCCACCCGGTGCCTGTCCGCCGAGCGCAAGCGTCGCGCCTTTCTCCACGGCGTCGTCGACCAGTTCCTGGACGCTGGCCACCTGCTTGGGGTTGACCAACGGGCCGAGTTTGGATGACGGATCCAAACCGTTTCCGAGGGTCAATTCGGCCATCTTCTTGACGAAGCGATCGGTGAAGTCCTCGAGCAACGAGTTGGCGACGTAGAGCCGGTTGGCCGCGGTGCACGCCTCGCCGCCGTTGCGCATCTTGGCCAGCATCGCGCCCTCGACCGCGGCATCGACGTCGGCATCGTCGAACACGACGAACGGTGCGTTGCCCCCGAGTTCCATCGACGTGCGCAACAACGCGTCGGCGGACTGCTTCACCAGCGCCTTACCAACCCCGGTCGACCCGGTGAACGTCAATTTGCGCAGCCGTCCGTCGTCGATCAAGGCGGTGGTGACCTCACGGGGCTGCGTGCTCGGCAGCACCGACAGCACCCCGGTGGGGAGTCCCGCTTCGGCCATCAGCTTGGCCAGCAGCAGCATCGTCAGGGGAGTCTCCTGCGCGGGCTTGACGATCATGGTGCAACCGGCGGCCAGCGCCGGACCGATCTTGCGGGTTCCCATCGCCAGCGGGAAGTTCCACGGCGTGATCGCGTAACACGGCCCGACGGGCTGCTTGGTCACGACGATGCGGCCCGTACCCGCCGGACTCGGGGTGAAGCGACCATGGATCCGGACGGCCTCCTCGGCGAACCACCGGAAGAACTCAGCCCCGTACTTCACCTCGCCGAGGCTTTCGGCGAAGACCTTCCCCATCTCGAGGGTCATCAACGTGGCGATGTCCTCCGCGCGCTCGATGATCGTCTCGAATACCGACCGTAGGATCTCGCCACGCTCGCGGGCAGGGGTCGCCGCCCACGTTTCCTGTACTGCGCATGCGGCATCGAGGGCGGCGATCGCGTCGGTGGCGGTCGCGTTCGCCACCGAGATCAACACGTCATCGGATGCCGGGTTGAGGACGTCGAAGGTGGATGACCCTGGACGTTCCTCACCGCCGATCCACAACCCGGTCGGTACTGACGCCAGGACCCGCGCAACATCTGCATTAGCCATGCGTCAATGATCTACCCCATGGGACGGGTCTGCGCATAGGGTCTGTGGAATGAGTTCCGCCACCGGGGATATCACCGCCAGCGCCGCCTGGGTCGCGCTTCGTCACCATCACGAACAGGTCGCCGACACGACCCTGCGGGAGTTATTCGCCGCGGATCCCAACCGCGGCCGGGATCTGACGCTGACAGTCGGTGACCTGTATATCGACTACAGCAAGCACCGGGTGACTCGCGAGACCCTGGCTCTGCTGGCGGAGCTGGCGCGCACGGCCGGGTTGGAACAGCGCCGCGACGCGATGCTCGCCGGCGAACACATCAACACCTCCGAGGACCGCGCCGTGCTGCATACCGCTCTGCGCCTGCCTCGTGACGCAAAACTGATCGTCGACGGCCAGGACGTCGTTGCCGATGTTCACGCCGTGCTCGATGCCATGGGCGACTTCACCGACCGGTTGCGTTCGGGCGAATGGACCGGGGCGACCGGCAAGCGGATCGAGACCGTCGTCAACATCGGTATCGGCGGCTCGGATCTCGGGCCGGCGATGGCCTATCAGGCGTTGCGTCACTACGCCGACGCGGGGATCACGGCACGGTTCGTCTCCAACGTCGATCCCGCCGACCTCGTCGCCAAGCTTGACGGACTCGATCCCGCCGCAACGCTTTTCGTCATCGCCTCCAAGACATTCACCACGCTGGAGACGTTGACGAACGCCACCGCCGCGCGGCGTTGGCTGACGGGGGCACTCGGCGACGACGCCGTGGCCAAGCACTTCGTCGCGGTGTCGACCAACACGACACTGGTCGAGGAGTTCGGCATCGACAGCACGAACATGTTCGGCTTCTGGGACTGGGTGGGCGGCCGTTATTCGGTGGACTCCGCCATCGGGCTATCCCTGATGGCGGTGATCGGCAGGCAGGCGTTCTCCGACTTCCTATCCGGCTTTCACATCATCGACCGGCACTTCGCCACGGCACCGCTGGAATGCAACGCGCCGGCACTGCTCGGCTTGATCGGGCTGTGGTACTCGAACTTCTTCGGCGCGGAAACCCGCGCTGTGCTGCCCTACTCGAACGACCTGGCCCGCTTCGCCGCCTACCTGCAGCAGCTGACGATGGAGTCCAACGGAAAATCGGTCCGCGCCGACGGTACGCCGGTCAGCACCGGCACCGGGGAAATCTTCTGGGGCGAACCGGGGACCAACGGCCAGCACGCCTTCTACCAGTTACTGCACCAAGGCACCCGGCTGGTGCCGGCCGATTTCATCGGGTTCAGCCAGCCGACCGACGACCTGCCCACCTCCGACGGCAGCGGCAGCATGCACGACCTGCTGATGAGTAATTTCTTCGCCCAGACTCAGGTGCTGGCCTTCGGGAAGACGGCTGAGGAGATCGCGGCCGAAGGAACCGCCGCGTCGGTCGTGCCGCACAAGGTCATGCCCGGCAACAAGCCGACCACCTCGATCCTGGCCACCCGGCTGACTCCATCGGTCCTCGGTCAACTGATCGCCCTCTATGAACATCAGGTATTCACCGAAGGGGTGATCTGGGGCGTCGACTCCTTTGACCAGTGGGGGGTGGAACTGGGCAAGACTCAGGCCAAGGCGCTGTTGCCGGTGCTCACCGAAGCACCCTCACCCGCTGAGCAATCGGACAGTTCGACCGACGCTTTGGTGCGCCGGTACCGCGAGGAACGGGGCCGGGCCGGCTGAGTCCTCAACCACCCGGATTCCATCGGCCGATCCGATCAGCGCGGAATATCCAGACATCCGACGCCCGGGACGCACCCGCTGACCTGATCGGGGGTCACCGCCCCACTGGGTCCGCCCGGGATCGAGCCCTCGACCATGCCGGGTCCGGCGGTCCCTGACGGGCCTCCCGGAATGGCGCCGGACGCACCGTCGCCGTCGACGACTGCGCATGCAGACCCGTCCGGGCTGACACAGTCGGTCGGATCGGCGGTAGCGGGTGCCGCGTTGACGAGTAGGCCGGCGATGGTCACGGCCACGAGAAACGGTTTCATGCCTTCCAGTCTTGACCTTCGACGGCACTGAGGCAAAGGGTGGGGGTAAAGGGTTCGGGGGCAAAGGGTGGGGGCAAAGGGTTCGCAGGCAAGGTTTCGGATCATTTGAGCAGCCTCGACATTCTGCGGTCCGCGAGGACCTTGCCGGCCGTCTGGCAGTCCGGGCAGTACTGAAAGGACTTGTCCACGTATGACACCTCCCGCACGGTATCCCCGCAGACCGGGCAGGGCAGCCCGGTGCGGCCATGCACCCGAAGTCCGGAACGTTTCTCGCCCTTGAGGGTCGCGGCCTGCTGACCGACCGAGCGCTCAACGGCGTCGCCGAGTACCGACACCATCGCCTCGTGCAGCGCTGCCACCTGTTCCCCGCTGAGCTTGGAGGCCGTGGCGAACGGCGAGAGTCGGGCGACGTGCAGGATCTCGTCGCTGTAGGCGTTGCCGATCCCGGCAAGCACCTTCTGATCGGTGATGACCGTCTTGATCCGCCCGCTCTGGCCGACCAGTAACGCCCCGAGTTGGCCGGCACTGACCGCCAGTGCGTCGGGACCCAATGCGGCGATGCCGGGCACCTGGTCGGCGTCCGTGGTCAGCCATACCGCCATCCGCTTCTGGGTGCCCGCTTCGGTCAGGTCGAATCCGCGACTGGAATCGAGGTGCACGCGAACGGCAATCGGGCCCTTGCCGGGTTTCAGTGGGGCTGGGCTCAGCCCATCCGACCAACGCAACCAGCCCGCGCGGGACAGGTGTGCGATGAGGTGAAGGTCGCCGGCCTGAACGCCGAGGTACTTTCCCCAACGGTGGGCGGCGGTGACCGTGCGGCCGTGCAATGCAGAGGTCGGCGGGTCGAAGGTTTTCAGCACCGACAATGACGCGATGTCGACCCGCTGGATGGCCCGTCCCACCGCGTTTCGGCGAAGATGGTCGGCGAGCGCCTCCACCTCGGGTAACTCGGGCATGGCGGCCGGCTAGCCGCTCAACGCGCGCCCGGCGTTGCGAGTCCCCAGGGAAAACACCCAGCCCACCAGTGACAGGATGATCGCCGCCCAGATCGCCGTCCACCAGAACTGATCGATGTAGAGGCCCCAGTGTGTGGTGTGCTCGGTGATCCAGGCGGTGATCCACAGCATCAGTGCGTTGACGACGACGTGGAACAGACCGAGGGTCAGGATGTAGAGCGGGATCGACAGAACCTGAACGATCGGCTTGATGATCGCGTTGACCAGTCCGAAGATCACCGCGACGACGAGCACGATGCCGATCCGCTGCAGGGTGGTCTCACCACCGACGAACTCGATTCCCGGCACGATCAGGGTGACGACCCACAGCGCCAGCCCAATCACCGCGGTACGGAGCAAGAACGGTCCCATTTCAGGATTCTCCCACGTTAGGGCGCTGATGAGAACGTGTTCTCGAGCCAGTCCATGGTTACGGCGTTGGACAGTGCGAGGTTGCCCAACTGACAGTGCGTATCGGCGCCCTCGGGCGCGGTGAACATCCGTGAAGTCACCGGACCGCCGCAGCGCTGGGCGAATGCATGGAACTGACGGATGGGCTCACCGCCCTCGCCGGTGCCGACGAGAGCCAGCGACGGACATCCGACATCAACCGGATCAACGACGAACTCCCGCAGGTAGGCGAACGTCTCCAGGAAGGTGCGCCGACCGAACCGCCGGATCAGTGAGCGCGACATCTCCTTGATCTGATGCGGCATCTCCTCGTCGGGAATCTCGTCGATGTCGGCGAGGCTGAAATCCTCCTCCGGTGTCAGGACCACCTCGGGGTCACCGCCCATGCCGGCGACGAAGGACGTCATGTACGCGCGCAGGTCGATGACGGGTGAGTTCGCCACCAGCGCCCGGATTCGGGGTTCGTGCGCGGCTGCGCGCGACGCGAAGTACCCGCCGAAACTGATACCCAGCAGCGCCAGACGCTCGGGATCGGTCTGCGGGAATGACAGAGCGCGCTCCGTCCACGCCGACACCCAACTCTCCGTGTCGGGGACGAAGTGGGTGCCGGGTTCGGACCGCGCGGTGTCCATCTGCCCCGGACCGCAGATCAGCAGCACACGCCAGCCGCGTTGCAGCGCCGCCAAGCCGATCTGGAAGTAGGTCTCCTCCAACGTGCCGTCGAAGCCACTGGTGACCATCAGCGTCGGTCCGGGTTCGGCACCGCCGGGCGGAACAAACCAGTAGCCCGGCAACCGCTGGCCACGCCACGGCAGCCACAGCTCCTCGAGGTGAACCGGATCGTGGCGCATCGCGGACAGAAACGCGGTCCGGCTGGCGATGCCGAGTTCGAC
Source organism: Mycobacterium sp. (assembly GCA_020438895.1). Lineage (GTDB taxonomy): Bacteria > Actinomycetota > Actinomycetes > Mycobacteriales > Mycobacteriaceae > Mycobacterium. The sequence goes on along the minus strand of JAGQTS010000126.1, from coordinate 3,082 downwards.
GTGACCGTCGGTGCCGAACGGGGAGAAGTACTCGGCGGCCCGGAAGCTGTTCGCCGCGTGCAGGTATCGCTCTCGTGCACTGATGCGATGGCCGGCCGCACTGAATTGTTCGGCATCTGTGTGTTGCCGTTCGGCGAGTTCGGCGAACGCATCGGTCCAGGCAGAGGCACCCCGCTCGCGTACCTGGGCCGCAACCGCGAGACACTCGCCCACCGAGGCGCCCCCATATGCAGCAGAGCCGAGCTGACGTAGAAGCTGAAAGTCCAGTTCCGGGTCCGCAAAGCCGGTGACCCGGGTGGTGCTGCGCACGGTGCTCTCCGCCATGACCACCAAAACTAGCGAAATTGCTCCGCCCTACGAAAGTGCCCGCAGTAGATAAGTGTCCATGATCCAGCCGCGGCGTTCCCGGGCGGCGGTCCGCAGTTCGACGATGCGGGCACCGACCTCCGCGACGGTGCCGGCGACCAGGATCTCGTCGGGCGTACCGAGGTAGGCGCCCCACCAGATCCGGGTGGACGGCGGGCATTCCAGGAATGCGCAGCCCCCGTCGAGCATGACGATCGCCGTGCCCGAGAACCCGTCGGCACGCAGCTTGCGACCGGTGGTGATCAGCACCGGTTCGCCGATCTCATTCAAAGGTATGCGATGCCTCGCGGTGAGCGCCTGGATCGCGGTGATCCCCGGTATGACGTCGTAACGCAGGGCGACGTGGTCGGCCACCTGCTCCAGGATGCGCAGAGTGCTGTCGTAGAGCGACGGGTCACCCCAGGCCAGAAACGCCCCCACCGCACCGGGTTCGAGTTCGACTTCGATGGCCTCCGCCCACAGCCGGACCCTGGCGGCGTGCCAATCGGCGACCGCTCGGGAGTAGTCCCCGTCCGGGGCCCGCTTCGGATCGGGCAGTTCAACGATCCGGTAACGATGTTCGGCGGTGAAACGCCGCAGGACTTCGCGGCGCAGGCCGACGAGGTCACCCTTGGATTCACCCTTGTCGCTGACGAAGAACACCTGGGTGTCCCGAAGCGCCCGGACGGCCTGCGCTGTCAGATAATCCGGATCCCCGGCCCCGATGCCGATGATGTGGATGGTGCGCATCAACGTCCCGCCCCGACTGCCGACCGCAGCGCCCAACGGCCCAGCAACGCTGCGGAGAAGCACGCTCCGACGGTCCCGGAGATGAGCAGCGGCAGTTGCCCGTCCGCTCCCCACAGCAGCCCGGCCCACACGCCGGCGATCAGGATCGCCAAGCCGCTCCCGCCCTGGAATACACCCTGCGCCGTGGCCTGCCGGCCGGCGCCGGCCAGCGCCGACACCCAGGCCTTGCCCACCCCGTCGGTACAGGCGGCGAACAGTCCGTAGACCCCGATCAACACCCATGCCGCCATCGGGTCGGTGGTCAGGCCGAGGCCGATGTAGCCGACCGCGAAGAACATCAGGCCGAGCCCGAACACCGCCGATCGGGGTATGCGGTCCGACAGCATGCCGGCCGGAAAACTGGCCGCCGCGTACACCACGTTGTAGGTGACGTAGGCCAGGATCACCTCGACGACCCCGAACCCGATCTCATTGAGCCGCAGCAGCAACAGTGCGTCGGGGAAGTTGATCAGGCCGAAGCCGACGACGACGGCCGTCACCCGCCAGAAACGTCGCGGCAACTCCGCCATCCCGGCGAGGATCGCCCGTCGGGTGGGCGGTGGGCCGACTCGCCGCCGTTCCCGAACCAGCAGGAGCAGCAGCACCGACAGCACGGCCGGGACGATCGCGACGTACAGCAGCGGGGCGATCTGATGATCGAGCAGTTCATACCCGAGTAGTCCGAGCAGCGGACCACATACCGCCCCGAGGGTGTCCATCGCGCGGTGGAACCCGAAAACCTTTCCCCGGGAACCGGGTTCGAGACCGTCCACCAGAAGTGCGTCCCGCGGTACGCCCCGCAGGCCCTTGCCGAGCCGGTCAACGACCCGGCCGGCGAGCACACCGGGCCAGGCGGCGGCGACGGCGACGATCACCTTACCGAGGGCGGCCATGCCGTAGCCGGTGGCGATCAACGGCCGTTTGGCAAACCGGTCGCCGAGCGGTCCGACGGCGACCTTGGTCACCGAGGCCGCGCCCTCAGCCGCCCCCTCGATGGCGCCGACCACCGCCGGTGGGGCACCCAGGACCGTGGTGAGGTAGATCGGCAGCAACGGGTAGAGCAATTCGCTGGCGGTGTCCTGCAAGAAGGAGACCGCAGAGAGCACCCGGACGTTGCGGGTCAGCCACCCCACCGTGCCGGGCACCCGGTCCGGCAGCGGATCGGACGGCAGCGGATCAGAATCGGTCATGGTTGTGCGCCGTGGCTGGGCGCCAGGACGAAGAAGTTCTCCTCCTCCTGGACGAAGTGCAGACACAGCAGGGCGTAGAGGCCATACAGGCAGGCCAGCAGATCATCGGACTGCTCGCCGGTGACCGCGCCGGCCTCCTCGGCCATCTCGCGGTGGCTGTGCAGGCGCTGAGCCAGCCGGTGAATCTCGGCGTGCATGCGGCTCATTGTGGCGGTGGCCTCGGCACTACCCAGCGGACCGGCCAGGGCCGGATAGAGGGCGGCGTCCTCGGCGTCCTCGTGCGGAAGCAGAGTGTCGCGCAGGAAGTCGTCGGCGGCCTGCAGGGTGCCCAGCGCGCCGGTCCGGTCCCCGGCCGAGATCTGCTGAGCAGCGTCGCGCAGCATCGACAGGTCGTCGCGCATCCGGTCATGCTCACCGGCGAACCGCCGCACCATGTCCTCGGCGTCCCGGCTCAACGGGGTGGTTCCGTCACGGTCGGTGCCAAGCGCCCGCAGCGCGTTGAGGATCACCGCGAGGTCGATACCCTCCTGCAGGAGTGCCCCGGCGGCGGGGGGCAGCAGGCCGACGGCGGCGAATCCCATCGCCACCAACGACAGTCCCATCCCGACCACGGCGCTCTGCATCGCGATCCGCCGGGAACGCCGAGCAATCACCTTGGCGTCGGCCAAACGGTCCAGCCGGTCAGCGGTCAACACGATATCGGCGGCCTCCGAGCTGGCCGTCGACCCGCGGGCGCCCATCGCGATTCCGACGTCGGC
>JAGQTS010000125.1 GCA_020438895.1 Mycobacterium sp. | reverse complement strand
GTGGCATAGGTGGAGAACTTGAAGCCCTTGGCGTAGTCGAATTTCTCCATCGCGCGGATCAGACCCAGATTTCCCTCCTGGATCAGGTCCAGCAAGGGCATGCCACGCCCGGTGTAACGCTTGGCCAGCGACACAACCAGACGCAGATTGGCCTCCAGCAGGTGCCGGCGCGCCGCCTGACCGTCGCGGACGATGACCGCCAAGTCCCGCTTGCGGGCCTCACCGAGGCGTTTGCGAGTCTCCAGCAGATGCTGTGCGTAGAGACCCGCCTCGATCCGCTTGGCCAGTTCGACCTCGTCCTCAGCGCTGAGCAGTGCCGTTTTCCCGATGCCGTTCAAGTAGACGCGAACCAAGTCGGCGGCTGGACTCTGGGTGTCCAGATCGTGATCGATCCCGCTGCTGGTGACGTTTGCCATGATGGCCTCCTGATCGGCTCTGACTGTCAATTGCTACAACGTGCTTCGGGAGCGCGGAGTTCCCGGGATCTTCCGATCCCGCACGCTGTGACGTGCTCAAACGCCGAGGGGCCCTGAGAATCTATTAAGAGTCCCGGCGCTGGGCGTCTAGTGGGAGCGTTCCTCGCGGGGGGGTGCGGCCTGATGTTGCGTTGTCCGACCGGACTCCAACGCGCGGTGTTCTGCGCGCGGGAACAGGGCGGTGTGCTCAGGGGCGTCGGGAAACCGTCGGGGCTCCTCGGCGCGTCGTGGGGGACGGTCGTTGGCGATCAGAACCGCCATCCATGGCAGCGGAATGGAGACCGCCAGGATTGCCAGGGACACCAGGCCGTTGTGCCAGATGCCGTATGCGATGGCCGCACCGAGGAACGCCGGGATACGCCAGGACATCAGTGTGAGGTACTTGCGCACCCGGGCCCGGTGCTGCTCCTCGTAGGAGAGTGCCGCGCGGGTGATGAGCACGGGCCGGCCCTCGTCGTCGAATCCGAGATCGTGCTCCATACCTGCACTGTTCCACAACCGGGCAGGGCGCGACGAGAGCATTTTCCTTACGGCTGTCTTACCGGAATCGGGAATGACCGGGCACAATGGCGGCATGCAGACGGACACCATCGAGCGCACCGACAGCGATGAACGCGTCGACGACGGCACCGACGACGACAGGCCAAAACACTTCCATTACGTCAAGAAGGACAAGATCGCCGAGTCGGCTGTGATGGGCACCCACGTGGTGGCTCTCTGCGGTGAGGTTTTCCCGGTCACCCGGGCGGCTAAGCCCGGTTCGCCGGTCTGCCCGGACTGCAAGCGGATTTACGAAACTCTCAAGAGGGGCTGACTGCTGCGGGCTCGGGATGACCCTTCCCGCCCGCGGCACCGGCTTCAGTCGCCGACGACTGTCGATCGTCGGTGCCCTGCCCGTTCGGCTCCGAACGAGCGGATTTCTCCTGGCGACGGCGTTGGGTGCGTTGCCGCCAGCGTTGTAAGTGCGGCGGCGGTGCCGGCCACTCCTCCTCGATCGCAGCGTTGAGTTCCGCGCCGATCATGATGGCGAAGCCGAGGAAGAACGCGAAGAGCAGGAAGGCGATCGGGGTTGCCAGTGCACCGTAGGTGTAACCGGTGCGGGTGATGTACTGCAGGTAGATGCGCAACCCGCCGGTGGCGACGACGAAAACGCCGGTCGCCAGTAGCGCGCCCCAGATCAGCCGGTGGGTGGGCAACGGTTGCGGCAGCGACACCCGATAGAGCACCGTCACTGCCAGGATCAGGCCCACAACCAGCATGGGGTAGTAGCCGAACCGCAGCACCGAACTCCAGCTCTCGGGGATGTATTCGCCGATCTTGCGGGGGCCCAGTGCCAGCAGGGGAGCCGAGGCGATGACGATCACCAGCCCGACCACGTACAAGCCGAGGGCGAAGAATCGCTGCCGCACCGGGTGACGCAGCGGCGTCTGGCCATGCGCCTCCACCACCGAATCGACGAACGCCGACACCGCCGAGGATCCGGCCCACAGACTGATGACGAATCCGAGCGAGACGACCTCGCCTCGGGCTCCCAGGACGATGTCAGCGATCGTCGGTTCGATGATCTCGGTGACGATGTTGCGGGAGAAGAAGCTGTTGGCTGTGCTGATCAGCTGCTGCTGGATCGCCGGAAGGGTGTCCGGACCGAACAGCGGGGCGATGTAGGCAAGGCTGCCCAGCAAGCCCAGCAGCAGCGGAGGGAGCGACAGGACCGACCAGAATCCCGCTTGTGCTGATTCGGAGAAGATCGAGTCATCCCAGGCCTTGGCCAGGGTCCGCTTGGTGATATGCCAGATGTGATGGCGATGCGGTCCGGCCGACGGGTCGTTCATCGCCTCCCAGCATTCCTCACGACCGCAGCAACGGCGGACAACTCCACCTGGCGAGTGGCCAGTTAGTCGGTGCCGGGTTCGACCTGCAGGACCGCCGCCAGCTCGATCAGCTTCGCCTGATGCTCGTTGGCATGGTGGCGGCAGAACAGCAACTCTGCACCGGAGGGGAGGGTCGCGCGAACCCGCGCAGCTGCGCCGCAACGGTCGCAGCGATCAGCCCGGGTGAGTTCAGGACTGGTCAGCGTTGCGTTCATGGGCTCCTCCCTTGCTGCTGCGCGAACCGACGGTGATCCCATCGCGCGGCATGCTTCTACTGTCTCAGACGTTCCGGCCCGAGGACTTGTTCCCGTGCCGTACCGATGTGTCGTGTCTCACCCTCCCGGGCCGTTGATTCGCGCGGTGTCCCTGTGCCAAGCAGTCTGGGGGTATGGAACTGAATCCGCAACCGCTGGTGCACCTGTGCTCGGCCGGGGATTGGACGATCGCCCGCGCCGTAGGGGCCGTACAACCCGAGTCATTGCAGACGGTCGGGTTCGTTCACCTCTCGACCAGGCAGCAAGTCCATCTGCCCGCCAATCGGCTGTTCGCCGGACGCGCCGATGTGGTCCTGCTGTCCGTCGACCCCGATCTTCTGCACGCACCGCTGCGATGGGAACCGGGTCTGCCCGAGGATCCGTCTGCGCTGCGGTTTCCGCATCTGTACGGACCACTGCCACTCAGCGCTGTGATCGCCGTCAGCACGTACCTACCGGGGATCAACGGACTGTTCGCACCCATCGGGTAGCGAGCCCGGAGCGGGCTTCGGAGGGAGCTGGGCTCAGTCCAGGTAGTCGCGCAACACCTGCGAACGGCTCGGATGCCGCAGTTTCGACATCGTCTTGGATTCGATCTGGCGAATACGCTCACGGGTGACCCCGTAAACCTGGCCGATCTCGTCGAGGGTGCGCGGCTGACCATCGGTGAGGCCGAATCGGAGCCGGACCACACCGGCCTCGCGCTCCGAGAGGGTCTCCAGCACCGATTGCAGCTGGTCCTGCAGCAAGGTGAACGACACCGCGTCCACGGCGACCACGGCCTCGGAGTCCTCGATGAAATCGCCGAGTTGGCTGTCGCCCTCGTCGCCGATGGTCTGGTCCAGGGAGATCGGCTCCCGGGCGTACTGCTGGATTTCCAGCACCTTCTCCGGGGTGATGTCCATCTCCTTGGCCAACTCCTCCGGAGTGGCCTCCCGTCCGAGATCTTGGAGCAGTTCACGCTGGATGCGCCCGAGTTTGTTGATGACTTCGACCATGTGCACCGGGATGCGG
>JAGQTS010000124.1 GCA_020438895.1 Mycobacterium sp. | reverse complement strand
ACGTAGTGGGTGGCCGGGAAGATCCGCAACGAGTCCACCTTGCGTACCACCTCCCCGGTCAGCGGGTGCAGGTAATAGAGTGCCTCGATCTCGTCGCCGAAGTACTCGATCCTGACCGCCAGCTCTTCATAGGAGGGGATGACCTCCACCGTGTCGCCCCGCACCCGGAAGCTCCCACGGGTGAACGCCATGTCGTTTCGGGAGTACTGAACGTCCACCAGGAGGCGCAACAATCCGTCTCGGGGCACATCCGTGCCGACCTGCAGCTCCACCGACCGGTCCAGGTAGGACTGCGGGGTACCGAGGCCGTAGATGCAGGAAACGGAAGCGACCACCACGACGTCGCGCCGGGACAGCAGCGCCGAGGTGGCGGAATGCCGCAGCCGCTCGACATCGTCGTTGATCGAGCTGTCCTTCTCGATGTAGGTGTCGGTCTGGGCGATGTAGGCCTCGGGCTGGTAATAGTCGTAGTAAGAAACGAAGTACTCGACTGCGTTGTGCGGCAACATCTCTCGCAGTTCGTTGGCCAGCTGGGCGGCCAACGTCTTGTTCGGCGCCATCACCAGCGTCGGCCGCTGCAGTCGCTCGATCAGCCAGGCGGTGGTGGCTGACTTCCCGGTGCCGGTGGCGCCCAGCAGCACGACGTCACGCTCCCCGGCCCGGATACGCCGCTCCAATTCCTCGATGGCGGCGGGCTGGTCCCCGGACGGCTGGTACGGACTGACCACTTCGAACCGGGCGCCGGAGCGCACCACGTCATCCACGGCCCGGTATTCGGAGTGCGCCAAGACCGGGCGCTCGGTAGCGAAGGCCATGACCTACAGCGTAGGTGGGGGAACCGACATGTCCGCAGACACGAGGAACAGAGGATGAACGGCACATGTCCGAAAAATGAACGCGGGATGGATTCGATCTTTCCGTTACCCGCCCGAACCTCGTCGGCGATTCATAGGCTCCCCCGGTGGAGATCAGATGGCCGCAGGAGTTCCGGCTCTTTCCGACTCTGCGCGGCTACCGCCGCCAATGGCTGGGCCGGGACCTGCTGGCCGGGGTGACCTTCGGGGCGGTGACCATGCCGGGTCAACTGGCCACCGCCCATCTGGCCGGAATGCCACCGATCACCGGGCTCTACGGGTTTCTGGTCGCCACGCTCATCGGCGCCGCGATCTCGACCAACCGGCACCTGGCGATCGGGGTGGACAGTACGGTCGCTCCGATCCTGGCCGCCGGACTGGCCAGCCTGGGTCTGGTGGCCGAGACCCCGCAGTACATCGGGTTGGCGGTGGTGACGACCTTCATGGTCGGGCTGTTCACCCTGGTGATCGGCGTCGGCCGCCTCGGCTGGGTCGGCGACTTCCTATCCAGGCCGGTGATGATCGGATTCTTCGGTGGCATCGCGGTGATCATCATCGTGCACCAACTCCCGGGAATACTCGGCGTGCCTGAGGGAACGGGCCGGACACTGTCGCGGTTCTCGCAGGTGTTCGGGCAGATCGGTGAGGTCAATACCCCAACGCTGATCCTGGGGGTGGCGTCGCTGACGGTGCTGTTGGGTATCGCCAAATTCAGCAGCCGGATTCCCGGGGCACTGATCGTGTTGGTCCTGTCCACCCTGGCCATGGTCGTTTTTCACCTCCGAGACGACGGTGTCGAGGTCTTGGGCCCGCTCGAGCGTGGGCTGCCGTCGATCCACCTTCCACCGTTCTCCGTCGAAGCGGTGGAGGCGGTGCTGACCACGGCTCTGGTCGTCGCGATTTTCTGCCTTGCCCAGACGGCCGCGACGACGCGGTCGGCTGCGAACCTCGGCGGTTTCGACACCGACATCAACGCCGACTTCCGGGCCTTGGGGATGGCGAACGTGATGTCCAGCCTGGTGGGCTCGTTCACCGTCAACGCCAGTCCGCCGTCGACGACGATCATCGCCGAATCGCGCGGCCGCAGTCAGCTCGCGGCGCTGGTGGCCTCCGTCCTTGCTGTCGTCGTCCTGTTCTTCAGCCAGGTGATCGAGAACCTGCCGATGGCGACCTTGTCGGCGGTGTTGATCTACATCGCGATCAAGATTTTCCGCGTCGACCAGATGCGCGCCACCCTCGAGTACTCCAAGCGGGCGTTCGCCCTCATGGTGGCGGCGCTTGTCGGCACCGTCGCACTGGGCATCGTCTACGGCGTACTGTTCGCCGTGGTGATCTCGTTCATCTACCAGACCTCGCGCACCGCACGACCGGAACTACTGCGGTTGGGGCGTTCGGATCTCGGAACCTGGCTGCCGCTGTCCGATGGGCGCGCCAAGGCGGTTCCCGGGATCGCCGCGTTCGCACTCAACGGCCCATTGTGGTTCGGAAACGCCAACTGGTTCCGGATTCATCTCATCGACGCCCTTCCGGACGAGGACGACGCCGAGGACGAGGAACAACCCGACCTGCTCGTCTTGGACGCCCGGAGGATCGACGACGTCGATTTCACGGGTTTCGAGGCGTTGTGCGATGTGGCCGAGGTGGCCGCCCTGCGCGGAGTACCCTTCCTGGTTGTCGTCCAGAAGGGGCGCACCGAGCGGGCCTTCCGGGGCGGCGGCTTCGCCCAACTGCTGGGCAGGTCGCGATTCTTCGACACTATTCCGCTCGCGATCGCGGCCTTCCCGAATGTGGCTGCCAACCGCCAACGACATCGGCACGGCAACGAACCCGAGAGGAGTGGCCATCCACCCGCCGAAGCACGAGACCTTTGATCTAGCGGCCCGGACCAACACCGACCCGAAGGGGATCGTGCGTGCGGTGGATGAATACCGGTTGATGCCGTGGGGGCTCTATATGGCGCGGCCCACACCCGGCCGCACCCAGTTCCACTACCTGGAATCCTGGCTGCTGCCGTCGTTGGGTGTGCGGGCCAACGTGTTCCACTTCAATCCCGGGTTCGAGCGTGACCAGGACCATTACCTCGACATCGGTACCATCTCCGTCGGTGCCGGCCGCTGGGAGACCGTCGACCACTACCTCGATCTGGTCATCAAGACGGGTCACCGTACCGAGTTGATCGACGTCGATGAGCTGCTGGAAGCCCACCGGCACGGTCTGGTGGACTCCGACACCGCCGAGTCAGCCGTGCGGCGTGCCGTCGCGGCTGTCAGGGAGCTGGCAAAGCACGGTGACGACCTCAATGCCTGGGCGGCCGCCGCCGGAATGGAACTGTCTTGGCGTGAGGCGTAGCCTCGTCACCCGTGGAAAGCTCGAGACGCCCGATCGCCACTGGGGCGCTTGCCGCGTCGATTGGCATGGCGACGTTGGTATTCCCGGCGGTCGCGGGAGCCGACGACGATCCGACGCCCAGCCCGATTCCCGTCCCCGCCGCCGAGGACGGCGTGCAACACAACGTCACCTACCGGGCCCGCGTCGACGGTATCGCCCGTGGGGCCCTGATCTCCTACCGCATCAGCGATGCCCAGGTCAACAGTGCCGATCCGACGATGTTGCCCGGGCGTACCTTCGAGACCACCGGGGTGCTGAGCGACCCCGCTGAGGCCGGAATGCGAATTTCCATCCAGTGGCCGTACTCGGCCAACCTGGTGTGCGAGATTCTGGTTGACGACCAGATTGTCGCAGCGGCCAGCCAGTTCATCGGCCCGCGCCTCACTCCCGCCGACGACGACCCGGATTACGGTGCCCTGAACTGCGGTGCGCCGCTGACCAATGC
>JAGQTS010000123.1 GCA_020438895.1 Mycobacterium sp. | reverse complement strand
GAGGCACCGACACCGACGAACATCTCAACGAAGTCCGAGCCGGAGATGGTGAAGAAAGGAACACCGGCTTCACCTGCCACAGCACGTGCGAGCAGCGTCTTTCCGGTGCCCGGGGGTCCGTACAACAAGACGCCCTTGGGAATCTTGGCTCCGAGCGCCTGATAGCGGCCTGGGTTCTGCAGAAAGTCCTTGATCTCGTAAAGCTCCTCGACCGCCTCATCCGCTCCGGCGACGTCGGCGAACGTGGTCGTGGGCATGTCCTTGTTGAGCATCTTGGCCCGCGACTTGCCGAAACCGAAGCCCATCCGACCACCGGTCTGCATGCGGGAGAACAACACGAACAGGCCGATGAGCAGCAGCAGCGGCAACATGTAGATCAGTAACGATCCCAACAGGCTGGGCTGGTTGACCACCGTGTTGGTCTTCACACCCTTGCTGTTGAGCGAATCGAACAGAGTCACGGCGTAGCCGGTCGGGTACTTGGTGATGATCTTCGTCGAATTCCCGGTGTCGCCATCACCACTCTTCAACTCCAGGCGCAGCTGTTGCTCGCGGTCATCGATCTGTGCCAACGTGGCGTTGCCGGAATTGATCTGGGCAACAGCGACCGAGGTGTCCACCGGCTTGAAGCCCCGGGTGTCGTCCCTGAAGAAAAGAAATAGCCAGCCGAGAAGCAGGATGACGGCGACCACCGTCACCGTGCGGATCACGTTTTTGCGGTTCATTCGGGCATGCGGCCGAGGCGGCCTTGTCCTTCCCTCAGGATTGCCAGGAATCCCCAGATTACCGCTACCCCGACACCCCAGGGGGGCACCAGGGTTTCTGTCAGGGTTTGGTTCCCTGCCGCGCATCGGCGCCGGCCGCGGGATCCCGCAGAAACGTCCCGACGAGGTCAATGCCGAATTGCGGCGCTTTCTCACCGAAGCACAGTCGCGGTGACGGTCTGAGATACGGTGGGCTGTGCTTATCAGACGCGCGTTGATGACCTGCGCCGCAGTGCTATTGGCAGCCGCCGGAGTTTCCGGATGCGACGCCCAAAGCCCGGCACCGGCCAGTCATCGGCAGGTGACGGTGGTCGGTTCGGGCGAGGTGCGGGGAATGCCCGACACTCTGACCGCCGACGTCGGCATTGAGGTCACCGCGCCAGACGTCACCGCGGCGATGAACCAGGCCGGCCAACGGCAGCGGGCTGTGCTGGACGCGCTGACCGCACGGGGGATCGACGCCAAGGACGTCAGCACGACGTCGGTGAGCCTGCAACCGCAGTACGGCGACAACTCGGCAATTACCGGATACCGGGCGAGCAATTCGATCAAAGTCACCATGCGCGAGATCGACGTCGCGCCGGCCACCCTCGCCATCATCGTCAACGTCGGTGGCAACGCCGCCCGGATCAATGGAATCAGCTACTCCATCGACGATGATTCGGCGCTGGTCAGCGATGCCCGGGCGAGGGCGTTCACCGACGCCGAGAACCGGGCCAGGCAGTATGCGGAATTGGCGGGCTTGTCGCTGGGCACGGTGATCTCGATTTCCGAAACGTCCGGCGGGGGGGCCACCCCGGCGCCAGTCCCCATGGAACGCGGGGCCCCGATGGCGGCCGCCGACGTACCTTTGGCACCCGGTGAGCAAACAGTGAGTTTCTCGGTGACGGGGGTCTGGGAACTTCACTGAATCGTCGGGGCCACGGCCGGGTGCCGGTCAACCGTCCCGGTACACCCTCGGATCGAGAGTGCCGATGAACGGCAGGTCCCGGTACCGCTCGGCGTAGTCAAGGCCGTAGCCGACGACGAAGTCATTGGGGATGTCGAATCCGATATAGCTGATGTCGACGTCGGCCCGCACAGCGTCGGGCTTCCGCAGCAAGGTGCATACCCGCAACGAACGAGGCTGTCGGGTAGCGAGGTTGCGCAGCAACCAGGACAGGGTGAGGCCCGAGTCGACGATGTCCTCCACGATCAGCACGTCCCGGTCGGCGATATCGCGGTCCAGATCTTTCAGAATCCGCACCACGCCGGACGACGAGGTGCTCGACCCGTACGAGCTGACGGCCATGAACTCCAACTGGGTCGGCACAGGGATCTCACGGGCCAAGTCGCTGACGAACATCACTGCGCCTTTGAGCACGGTGACCAGCAGGAGATCCTGACCGGCCAGGTTATCGGCGTAATCGCGTCCGACCTGCGCGGCGAGCTCCGCGGTTCGAGCCTGAATTCGATCCTCCGACAACAACACCGACTCGATGTCTCCGGGATACAGCTCATACGCTGACACGTGCACAGCGTGCCATGCCGGACCCGTCGCAACCAATCAGGCCGGTTCGGTGCGCAGTCGCAATGTGGGGCCGTTTCGTTCGGCGAACATGCGCGTGCGCGGCACCGGGCAACCAACCGCCACTCCGCCCTGGCCCCGCCAGTCGGTAAGCAGGGTGTCCACCGCCCGGATCTGGGTGTCGGTCAGCCCGACCGCTCCCCCGGCGAGCAGCCAGCCACGCACGACCCGTCGACGCAGCGAGCCAGGTAATGACCGCGCCGCGCCGACGTCTAATCCGCTCCCGTCACGGGCATTCTTCAGGTGGTCCGCGGCCATCCCGTCGAGTAGGTCGGTGTCGTCGCGCAGCGCCGTCGCGGTTCGGGCCAATGCCTCGGCGACCCCGCCGCCGAGCACATCTTCCAGCAGCGGGAGCACTTCTCGGCGCAGTCGCACCCGCGTGTACCGGGGGTCGCGGTTGTGCGGGTCATCCCAGGGTGTCAGGCCGAGTTCAGCGCACGCGGCTACGGTGTCATCCCGGCGAATCCCGAGCAGGGGACGAAACCATGGCGGATCGCATACCCGCATCCCTGCCATCGACCGTGGCCCCGATCCGCGGCTCAGCCCCAGCAACACCGTTTCGGCCTGGTCATCGAGGGTGTGCCCAAGCAATACCGGGACGCCTCCGCGGGCCGAGTCCAGAGCGGTATAACGGGCGGCGCGAGCGGCCGCCTCCGGCCCGCCCGCGCCGCCGACCCGCACCGCCAGAATCCTCGCGCCGACACAGCCAAGGTGTAGCGCCGTGGTGCGGGTGGCGTGGGCCACCACGTCGGAACCGGCCTGCAGACCGTGATCGACGATCAGCGCCGTGGTGGGCAGCAAGGCAGCGGCGGCAGCCGTGAGCGCCAGGGAATCCGGCCCCCCGGAGACCGCGACACACCACGACCGCTCCTGCGGCAGGCTGGCTTCGGCGAATCCGGCTACCGCTCCCCGCAGCCGGTTCAGAGCACTCGGTCGATCCACTGCCCGGGGTTTTCGATCTCGTCGGGCAGGGGAAGGGTGTCGGGCCCCGACCACACCGTGTTGAATCCCGTCATTCCGGCCCGGTTGACCACCTCGTCAACGAATGCCTTGCCGCGGGTGTACTGGCTGAGCTTGGCGTCGAGCCCCAGCAGTGCCCGCATCAGCCGTTGCAGCGGCGGCTGGGGACGATGGCGGCGGTCGTCGAAACGACTTCGGATCAGGTGCACCGAGGGTACGACCCCCGGCCCGACAGCATCCATGACGTGGTCGGCATGCCCTTCCAGCAGAGTCCCCAGAACCAGCAACCGATCCAGCGCATCGCGCTGCGGCTCGGCGACCATCGCCCGCAATACGTCGATGATGCTCATTGAGCCCGCGTGGGACGCGCCGCCCCGATCCTTGAGTAGACCCGCGAGTCTGCCGGCCACCTGCAGGACATCGTCGTCTCGGCCGCCGGTCACGACGGCGAGGGTGTCGGCCATGTAGCGCGACAACCACGCGTTCGCGGTGAACTGAACCCGGTGAGTCACCTCGTGCAGGCACACCCACAACCGGAAGTCCCGCGGGGGCACCCGCAACTGGCGTTCCGCTGCGATGACATTGGGATACACCAGCAGCAGATCTCCCCCCTCAGCGGTGAAGGGGTCGAATTGGCCGAGGATCCCGGATGAGACGAACGCCAGGACGGCTCCGGTCTGCGCACCGGCCAGCCGCCGGGTGACGACTCCCGCACCGGGGGTGTCACTACCACCGGCCATGACCCGCAATGAATTCGCCGCCGCCCGGATCCACTCCTGCCGGTCGACGATGCGCGCATCGCGCGCGGGACCCTCCACCGACAGTCCGGTGACCTCGCGCACATGGGCCTCAGCACGCTGTGAGGCCTCGATGAGGTCCCCGATGACCTGCGAGCGGGTGTAGTCAGTGGTCGGCGGACCGGGGCGGGCGAGTTTGGCGCCGACGGCACTGGCGAACCCCCAGTCGACTGCCCCGCCGGTCAGCGGCGGCGCCGGCCCGCTCACGTGCAACCGCAGATACGGAGCTTGCCGGCCAACGCGTCGAGAGCGGTGCGGCCCGAATTCCCGGCGTTGTTGGAGATGAACGCAAAGGTGAGCACCCGACCGCTGACGTCGGTGACGATCCCCGCCAGCGCGTTGGTCTTGGTGAGCGAGCCGGTTTTCGCCCGCAACCAGCCGGCCGACGAATTCTGAACGTCCGCCGTGATGAACCGGTCGGAAAGGGTGCCGCTGCCGGCGGCGACCGGCAACAGATCCACCAGGGGGCGCATTTCGGGCTTGTCGGGTCCAGTCGCGGCGTTGACGACCTCATCGAGCGTCATGGCGGTGAGCAGGTTGGCTACCGACAGACCGCTGGAGTCCACCAGCGAGGCGCCGTTGACGTCGATGCCGGCCGAGGCGAGCTTGCTGAGCGTGGCGTCGACAGCGCCGGCGAAGCTCAATGGGCGGCCGGCGGCCTTGGCGACCTCCCGGCCGATGGTCTCAGCCATGACGTTGTCCGAGGCGTACATCATCTGGCGCAGCCTCTCCATCAACGGTGCGGACTGAACCGAGGCCAGTTGCCGCCCGCCGGCGGGACCCGGTGCGAACGTGACCCGGTCGGCGCCCACGCCGAGGGCGGCCGCCAGCGCGCGGCCGGCGTCGAGAGCAGGCGTCGTCGAACGGCGGGATTCCACCGTCGTCGGCTGGATCCGGCCGGCGTCGAGCATCACCGACTGGATGGGGGCGATGTCCCCACCGTCGATGTCGGCGGGATCCCATCCCGGGGCCATGTCGGGACCGGTGAACAGGGACGTGTCGACCTGCACCGCGGTGGCCTGCACCCCGCTCTTGCGGACCTGGTCGGCCAGATCAGCGATACGGGCCGCACCGCGGTACCAGGTGGCTTCCCCGGGCGGAGCCGCTGACAGGGTCGGGTCACCCCCACCCACCAGAACCACCACGCCAGGCATCCGGGTCTGGTCGGCGGCCTGCACCACAGTGGTGATCCGGGCGTCCCGGTCCAGCGTGAGCAATGCTGCCGCGGCCGTCAGGACTTTGTTGGTCGATGCGGGCTGCATGGGAACGTTCGCCCGTTGCTCCCAGATCTGAGTGCCGGTCCGCGCGTCGGTGATGCGGCCGGTCAGCGAGCCCAGGTTCGGATCGGCCAGCGCTGAGGCCAACGCCGCCGTCATACCCGAGGTACTCGGAACGGCCGCCTCGTCCGGGACCGGAACGATCCCGGGGCTTGCGCTGGCCGGAGGGCGCGGAGCGGGAACCATCGCGTCGGTGCGGCCCGCGGAGTTCATCACCGCGGCCGCGGCCACCACCGCCGCCACCACGGCGATCACCGCGATGGCGATCACCACATGGTGCCGGCGCACCGTCCTGGACATCATCCCTCACTCACTGACATTCACCTGGTTAGCCCAGGAGTGGACCGCAGTTGGTCTGCGCCGGGGCCTGGGATCCGGCCACCCGACTCATTCTGCCCAATCGCTACCGACCGGGACCACTTGCCCGACCCGTTCGTCCAACGCCCAATGTGCGCAACGGCCCATTCACCGGAGGTATCGCTCCGTTAGGGTGACTCCGTCGCCACCCGGCGGCGAGGCCGGACAACTCGCGGAAGTTCAGCGGTAAGGAGTGCGCGGTGCAGTTCGACGTCACGATCGAGATCCCCAAGGGACAGCGCAACAAGTACGAGGTCGACCACGAGACCGGACGGCTCAGGCTGGACCGACACCTCTACACGCCGATGGGGTACCCGGCCGACTACGGCTTCATCGAGGACACCCTGGGCGAAGACGGCGACCCACTCGACGCCCTCGTGCTGCTTCCGGAGTCGGTTCACCCCGGTGTCATCGTCGAGTCCCGGCCGGTCGGGATGTTCCGGATGGTCGACGAAGCCGGCGGTGATGACAAAATCGTCTGCGTTCCCGCGGGTGACGAGCGCTGGGACCACATCACGGACCTGGCCGATATTCCGAAACATGAACTCGCGGCGATCAAGCACTTCTTCATGCATTACAAGGATCTCGAGCCCGGAAAGCACGTGGAGGCCGCGGACTTCGTCGGTCGCGCCGAGGCCGAAGCCGAGGTCGAGCGGTCACGCGAACGTTTCGCGGCCGAAGGACACTAGGTTCGCAGACGAGGCAGACGAGGCAGACGGCCCCGGAAAGGGGCGAATGACCAGGGACTGCGCAGGTTTTTCCTGGCTGTAACACAGGGTAACCCGGTTGTGCTCTGCGTTTCCCATGATGAAGGTGTGTTGATGCACCAGGACATCGGGCTTGAGGCCTTCAACCGGTTGCCCTACCGCAAGGCCCTGCACGCCCTCTACGAATGCTGCAACAGTCTGGCGATGGCCACCGAGTTGGTGCGCGGGCGTCCCTACCCCAGCCACGCTGCCCTGTTCGCCCGCGCCGACGCCGTCCTGTTCGGGCTGTCGGAGGACTGTATCGACGAGATCATGCAGGCCTATCCCAGCGTCGGAAGTCGACCCGGCAGCACCTGGTCGCACGCCGAGCAGTGCTCGGTGTGGGATTCGCGCCCCGAAGTGATGTCGGAGTTACGTCTCGCGGCAGACGAATACAGCGGGCGCTTCGGATTCGGCTTCGTCATGCACGTCGGCGCACTCGCCGAGGACTGCCCGGCTCCCGGTGTCATTGCCGCTATCGGCGACCGGATGCACAACGACCTGGAAACCGAACGCAAGGTGGCTCGTAACGAGATCGCCAAACTCAACCGTAGCCGGCTGGAACGCATGCTCGGCCCGGAGGGCGGTTACGACAACTGGGGCTGACCCCGAAAGTAGGTCAGTCCTTGGAGAGCCGTGTCTTCACCAGGCTGGCAACCATCGTCAGGAACAGCGTCAGCACGATCACTGCGAGACTCAGCAGCGTGGGAATCTCCGGCACCGGCACTGTGTTGCCACCGTTGATGAACGGCACTTCGTTTTCGTGCAGGGCGTGAAGCAACAGCTTGACCCCGATGAAGAACAAGATGAACGCAAGTCCCTGCGACAGAAACACCAACCGGTTCAACAGATCGCCGAGCAAGAAGTACAGCTGGCGCAGGCCCATCAACGCGAAGACGTTGGCGGTGAAGACCAGATACGGCTCCTTGGTCAGGCCGTAGATGGCCGGGATGGAATCGAGCGCGAAGAGCAGATCAGTGGTGCCGAGGGCTAGTATGACCAGGAACATCGGCGTCATCACCCGTTTGTTGCCTTCTTTGAGGTAGAGCTTCAGGCCATCCCATTTGTCGGTGGTGTTGAGGTAGGTCTTGGCGAACCGCACCACGGCGTTGTCGGCGTCATCGCTGTGCTCGGTGTCGCGCACCAACTTGACCGCGGTGACGATCAGAAACGCGCCGAAGATGTAGAACATCCAGGAGAACTGATTGATCGCGACGGCGCCCAATGCGATGAAGATCCCGCGGAAGATCAGGGCCAGAACGATGCCGACGAGCAATGCCTGCTGTTGGTAGACCTTGGGCACGTTGAAACTCGCCATGATGATGATGAAGATGAACAGGTTGTCCACTGAGAGGCTGTATTCGGTGAGCCAGCCGGCGTAGAACTCCAGCCCGAACTGGCCGCCGTGGAAGTTCCACACCCACAGCCCGAATCCGACCGCCAGCAGAATGTAGATCGAGAGCGCCACCACGCATTCGCGGCGACTGGGCTCGTGCGGCCTGCGGACCGAGAACAGCACGTCGAAGATGAGAACGGCGAGGGTAACCCCCAGGGTGATCGCCCATTCCGTGGTGGAAACGTTCATTCCGGTGGGAACCTCCGGCCGTCGTGGACACATCAAGCCAACACGCCCGAGGTCTCTTCCGCCGCAGGGCTACGACACCCTGGACGACCCGCGGAACCGGACGGTCACCGCTATCCGTGCGACCGACGTGGTGACGACACCGCGGCGAAGGAATACTCCCCTCTGCCAGGCCAGTGTCTCAGGTGCCCCGCCGGACTGCGCGTCGCGCCCTAGGATTCAAAGCCGTGGCGATGCCGGAAATCCCCCCGCAGTACCTACGCTCGGGCCATGCGCCGCCGCCGCGGACGTTGATCGACATCGTCTACGACACCGCGGCCCGGTATCCGGAAGCGACCGGAATCGACGACGGCGAGGTGCAACTGACCTACGCCGAGATGCTCGCCGACATCGAGGCGGGTGTGCAGTGGCTGGCGGCCCGCGGAGTGGGCCGCGGCGACCGCGTCGGCATCCGGATGCCGTCGGGCTCCTACTCGTTGTACATGGCGATTCTCTCCACGCTTGCGGCCGGTGCGGCTTATGTGCCGGTCGACGCTGACGATCCTGACGAACGGGCCGAGTTGGTGTTCGGCGAAGCCGGGGTTGCCGGGGTCATTACCGAGTCCGGGTTCACTCGCGGTCCCGGTTCGTCGCGGGGGTGGCGCGTCTCCGCCCCACAACCGGGGGACGACGCATGGATCATCTTCACCTCGGGATCGACCGGCGTCCCGAAGGGAGTCGCGGTGAGCCATCGGAATGCCGCCGCGTTCGTCGACGCCGAGGCACGAATGTACCTGCAGAACAACCCAATCGGCCCGGGAGACCGGGTCCTGGCGGGCCTGTCGGTCGGGTTCGACGCCTCCTGTGAGGAGATGTGGCTGGCGTGGCGGTACGGCGCGTGCCTGGTGCCGGCACCGCGATCGCTGGTCCGCAGCGGTATGGACCTCGGCCCGTGGCTGGTATCCCGGGACATCACGGTGGTGTCCACCGTTCCCACACTGGCCGCGCTGTGGCCGGCGGAAGCACTGGAGGCCGTGCGCCTGCTGATCTTCGGCGGCGAGGCCTGCCCCCCGGACCTGGCCGAGCGTCTGGCCTCCGGCGAGGACGGCGTCACCCGCGAGGTGTGGAACACCTACGGCCCCACCGAGGCGACGGTGGTGGCGTGCGGTGCGCGCCTGGGCGCCGGCCCGGTCAGCATCGGACTCCCCCTCGACGGCTGGGATCTCGCGGTGGTCGACAGCGCGGGCAGCCAGGTCGGCTTCGGCGAGGTCGGGGAACTGGTGATCGGCGGGGTCGGACTGGCCCGATACCTGGACCCGGAGAAGGACGCCGAGAAGTACGCGCCGATGCCGTCCCTGGATTGGCAGCGCGCCTACCGCAGCGGAGACCTGGTCCGACTGGAACCCGACGGGCTCTACTTCCAGGGGCGTGCCGACGACCAAGTCAAGGTCGGGGGTCGACGCATCGAACTGGGTGAAGTCGACTCCGCGCTGGTACACCTGCCGGGGGTCAGCGGCGGCGCGGCCGCGGTCCGCCGCTCCGCCTCGGGAACCCCGATCCTGGTCGGCTACGTGGCTTCGGCCGATCCCGCCTTCGATCTTGCCGCCGCCCGGACCGAACTCGCCAATTCGCTTCCGGCGGCGCTGGTTCCACGACTGGTGCTCGTCGATGAGTTGCCAACCCGGACGTCGGGGAAGGTCGATCGCGACGCGCTGCCGTGGCCGCCGCCCGGCGACACCCCTGATGTCGGCAACCAACTCGGCGGCACGATGGGCCGGCTGGCCGGTTTGTGGCAGGACATTCTGGGAACGGTTGTCGACGGCCCGGAGGCGGACTTCTTCGCGCTCGGCGGTGGCTCACTGTCGGCCGCCCAGCTGGTGGTGGCGCTGCGTCCGCAGTACCCGCAGATGACCGTCGCCCACCTTTATGACCACCCGCGGCTCGGCTCGCTGGCAGGCTTCCTGGACGAGACAGCCGCAGCCTCCCCCGCACCGGAGGCCGTCACCCCCCGCACCGTACGCCCCACGCCGGTCGGTACCGGGACCGCGCAAGTGGCGCTCACCGTGCCCTTGGCCACCTTGACGGCGGCGCAGTGGTTGACCTGGCTCGCCATTCTCAACAACGCGGTGGCCGCAATGCACCCGCTGCCGTGGCTGGTTCCCGTCGACTGGTGGCTGGTCATCACGGCGTTCGTGGTGTTCGTCTCACCGCTTGGCCGGATGGCCATCGCGGTGCTGGGCGCACGGATACTGCTTCGCCGCCTCACGCCGGGCACGTACCGCCGTGGCGGCAGCGAGCACATGCGGGTGTGGCTGGCCGAGCGGCTCGCGGAGGCCAGCGGGGCGGAGAATCTGGCCGGCGCGCCCTGGCTGGTGTATTACGCCCGGGCTCTGGGCAACAGCGTCGGCAAGGGTGTCGACCTGCACTCGGCGCCACCCGTCACCGGGATGCTCACCCTGGGGCACCGAAGCTCGGTGGAGCCGGAGGTCGACCTGACCGGGCACTGGATCGACGGTGATCTTTTCCACGTCGGCCCGATCACGATCGGCAACGACGCCACCATCGGGGCGCGGACCACACTGCTGCCCGGTGCCGTGATCGGTAAGGATGCCGATGTCGCCGCCGGTTCGGCGGTGATCGGCAAAGTCAAGAACGGCCAGTACTGGAAAGGCTCGCCGGCGGTGAAGTCCGGCAAGGCCCGACACCCCTGGCCGGATCACCGTCCGCCGCGCGCCGCGCAGTGGGTGGTCATCTATGGCATGTCATCCTTGCTACTGGGCGGGCTGCCGTTGCTAGCCCTGGCTACAGGGTTGGCTGTCGTGGGTTGGAGCGCCCGGAACGCGTCAACTCTGGATAGCGCTGCGGCGGCTGCCCTGCCCTGGATCCCGGTGGCCACCTTGGCCGCGTTGGCCGTGTACGCGGTGCTGACCGTAATCGGAGTGCGCGTCCTGGCGGTCGGTCTGCGCGAGGGCTATCACCCGGTTCGCAGTCGTGTCGGCTGGCAGTTATGGGCCACCGAACGACTGATGGATGCCGCACGCAACTATCTGTTTCCGCTCTATGCCAGCCTGCTGACCCCGTTATGGCTGCGTATCCTCGGCGCCCACATCGGCCGTGATACCGAGATCTCCACCGCCCTTCTCACTCCGAAATTCACTGTCGTCGAAGACGGCGCCTTCCTCGCCGACGACACCATGGTCGCCTCCTACGAACTCGGTGGCGGCTGGATTCACGTCGCCACAGCCACCGTGGGTAAGCGCGCCTTCCTCGGGAACTCGGGCATCACCCAGCCCGGCCGGCGGGTACCCGACGATGGTCTGGTCGCGGTGCTGTCGGCGACTCCACCCAAAGCCAAGCGCGGGTCCTCATGGTTGGGCAGCCCGCCGATCCGGTTACGGCGGCATGCCGACGTTGCCGACTCTGAGCTGACCTACGATCCGCCACTACGTCTGAAGGTGATGCGGGCAACGGTCGAGACCTGCCGACTGATTCCGGTCGTGCTGACCTTCGCCATCGGCACGGCCGTGCTGGCCGCTTTGCAGGCTCTCGTCCTGTTCGGCGGTTACGGCTTGGCCGCATTGGGCGGCGGCGTTGTTCTGCTGGCTGCGGGAGCGATCGCCTGCGGCTCGGCAGTGTTCGCGAAATGGCTTGTGGTGGGCCGGATCCGGACCGGTGAGCGGCCCCTGTGGTCGTCGTTCGTGTGGCGCAACGAGGTGGCAGACACCTTTGTCGAAGCCGTGGCCGCCCCATGGTTCGCCCGGGCGGCGGCCGGAACACCGGTGATGAATGTGTGGCTGCGCGCGCTGGGAGCGAAGATCGGTCGCGGTGTGTGGTGCGAAACCTACTGGTTGCCCGAGGCGGACCTGGTGTCACTCGGTGATGGCAGCACCGTCAACCGGGGTTGCGTCGTGCAGACCCATCTGTTCCACGATCGCATCATGCGGATGGACACCGTGATCCTGGAAGACGGCGCCACACTCGGGCCGCATTGCGTGGCGTTGCCCGCATCCCGAATCGGCGCAGGCGCGACCGTCGGCCCCGCCTCGCTGGTAATGCGTGGCGACGAGGTGCCCCCGTCGACCCGCTGGCAGGGCAATCCGATCGCGCCGTGGTCGGCGCCGGCCAAGAAGTCCAAATCAGCGAAATCCACGGCCGGGAGTGGGCGGGGATGAAGCGTCCGGCCAAGAAGGGCAGCCGACCACCGGTCATCGATCCCTACATCCCGCAGAGCGGGAACTTCGGCTATCGGGTCTCGCGTTACGACCTCAACCTCGATTACAAGATGGCCAGCAACCGACTCTCCGGAACCGCTACCGTCACGGCCGTCACGCTGGCGTCGCTGCGCACCTTCACCTTCGATATCTCCGACGCGCTGAGTGTCAGCAAAGTGACCGTCAACGGCAGACGCCCCGCGCACTTCACGACGTCGTCGGGAAAGTTGCGTATTCGCCTGGACGCCGCACTACCCGCAGGATCGGCGATGTCGGTCGCGATCCGCTACGGTGGAACGCCACGCCCGGTCCGGAGCATCTGGGGCACAGTGGGTTTCGAGGAATTGTCCAACGGCGCGCTGGTTGCCGGACAACCGAACGGTTCACCGTCCTGGTTCCCCTGCGACGACCACCCGAGCGCCAAGGCGAGCTACCGGATCAAGGTGAGCACCGACAGCCCGTACCGGGTCATCGCGCCCGGGGAACTGGTGTCACGCCGGGTGCGGGCCGCACAGACCGAATGGACCTTCGAACAGCCCGAACCGACGTCGACCTACCTGGCGACCCTGCAGATCGGCGTATACCAGCACCACCGGCTCCCCAAAACTGCAGTACCGATGCAGGTGTTCCTGCCGCAGCGGCTGAAGACCGCATTCGATCACGATTTCGCCCGCCAGCCGCAGATGATGAAACTTTTCGTCAAGCTGTTCGGCTCCTACCCGTTCGAAGCCGGCTACACCGTCGTCGTCACCGATGACGACTTGGAGATCCCCCTGGAGGCCCAGGGGATGTCGATCTTCGGAGCCAACCACTGCGACGGCAACCGCAGCCACGAAAGGCTGGTCGCCCACGAGTTGGCGCACCAATGGTTTGGCAACAGCGTCACCGCGCGGCGCTGGCGCGACATCTGGCTGCATGAGGGTTTCGCCTGTTATGCCGAGTGGCTGTGGTCGGAGCACTCCGGCGGCCCCGCCGCCGCCGACCTGGCGAGGCAGTACCACCGCCATCTGGCGGCGTTGCCTCAGGATCTCCTGCTGGCTGATCCCGGTCCGGTCGACATGTTCGACGACCGGGTCTACAAGCGTGGCGCTCTGACCTTGCACGCGCTGCGCGGTGTGGTCGGCGACCGGAATTTCTTCGCACTGCTGCGCGAATGGACCACCCGGTTCCGCCACGGAACCGCGGTCACCGATGACTTCACCGGGCTGGCCGCGAACTACGCCGAGATTTCGTTGCGACACCTTTGGGACGCCTGGCTGTACGCGACGGGACTCCCGCCGCTGTGACTGACGGCGGGAACGCGACCGCCGGGCCCGTCGCTCGGGGCAGCGTGGCACGGGTGGGGATCGCAACCGCCGTCACCGCAGTGTGCGGCTACGCGGTCCTGTACTTGGCAGCCCGCGCACTGGATCCGGCCGGTTTCTCGCTCTTCGGTGTGTTCTGGGGTGCCTTCGGCCTCGTGACGGGTGCCGCCAACGGGCTGCTGCAGGAGGCGGCGCGGGAGGTGCGACACAGCCGGCACGCCCCGCCAGCCGCCGGCGCCTCGCGCACCCGCCCGATGCGGGTGGCCGCAGCCGTCGGGGTGGGCGCCGGAATGGCGATCGCCGTCACCGCACCGTGGTGGTCGTCGCACATCTTCACCGCGTCGACCGGACTCTCAGTTGCCCTGCTCGCTGCGGGCCTGGCCGGATTCTGTCTGCACGCGACGCTGCTGGGCATGCTGGCCGGTGTCGGACGGTGGACCGCGTACGGCGCCTTGATGGTCACCGACGCAGTGATCCGGGTGCTGATCGCCGTCGCATCCTTTCTGCTCGGCTGGGGACTGGTCGGCTTCCTGTGGGCCACCGTCGCCGGGGCGGCGGCGTGGGCGCTGCTACTGACGCTCTCGACCACTGCCCGGTCGGCGGCCCGGATGACCACCGGCGGGAGCGTGCGAGCATTCCTTCGCGGCTCCGCCCACTCAATCGCCGCGGCGGGCGCCAGCGCCATCCTGGTGATGGGGTTCCCGGTGCTGCTGAAAGCAACATCCGGGGAACTCGGCGCGGCCGGCGGGGTCGTCATCCTCGCCGTCACCCTCACCCGGGCACCCCTCCTGGTGCCGCTCACGGCCATGCAGGGCAACCTCATCGCACACTTCGTGGACCGCAGCCGCCGAGGCGCCCGCCTGCAGCCCCTGCTCGCGCCCGCCACGGTCATCGTCGGCATCGGAATTGCGGGAATCGCCGCCGCCGCGGCGCTGGGGCCCTGGCTGCTGCGGCAGGCTTTCGGTCCCCAGTACGCGACCGGCGGAGCCCTGCTGGCATGGCTGACCGCGGGGGCGGTATCGGTGGCTCTACTCACTCTCACCGGTGCTGCGACGGTGGCCGCCGCACGGCACCGCGCCTACTCGGTGGGCTGGGTGGGGGCAACGGTCGCGGCCGCAGCCCTGCTGACCCTGCCCATGGATCTCGAGACCCGCACGGTCGTCGCACTGCTGTGCGGACCGCTGGTCGGTATCGCCGTACACCTCGTGGCGCTGGCGGGTTCCGACTGACCAGTGGGGGTAGCTTGATGGTCATCGAGACAACGGAAAGCACTGACGGCAACGGCGGCGCAGCGGACGTCTGGATCATCGTTCCCGCCTTCAACGAGGCCCAGATCATCGGCAAGGTGATCTGTGATCTGCGGGCGGCGTTTGCCCATGTCGTTTGCGTCGATGACGGCAGCCGGGACACCACCGCCGACATTGCCCTGGCCGCAGGCGCACACGTGGTTGCCCACCCGGTCAATCTCGGTCAGGGCGCGGCCATTCAGACCGGGGTGGAGTACGCCCGCCGCCGGCCCGGTGCGGCGGTGTTCGCGACGTTCGATGCCGATGGGCAGCACCGGGTCTCCGATGTCATCGCGATGACCGGCCGACTCCGGCGCGGCGACATCGACATCGTGATCGGCACCCGGTTCGCTTCGGCCAGCGCCGACCACACCCCCCGACTCAAGCGGTTGATCCTGCAGGCTGCGGCGTGCCTGAGTCCGGCCAGCAGGCGACTGGGCCTCACCGACTCCCACAACGGTCTGCGGGTGTTCAACCGGACAGTGGCCGACAACCTGGCCCTGACCATGAGCGGGATGAGTCATGCCGGCGAATTCGTCGCGTTGATCGACGAGAACGGCTGGCGGGCGACTGAGCACCCCGTTGAGATCCTCTACACCGATTATTCGCTGTCGAAAGGACAACCCCTGCTCAACGGGGTCAACATCCTTTTCGACGGGTTCCTGCGACGGAGGATGCGCTGATGAACTGGATTCAAGTGCTGCTGATCGCCGCGGTGCTGGCGCTCTTGGTGTACTTGCTGCGATCCCGTACCAATGCCAAGGCCAAGGCCTGGGTCAAGGTGGGTTATGTGCTCTTCGTGGTCGCCGCGGTGTACGCGGTCCTCCGCCCGGACGACACCACGGTGGTGGCGAATTGGCTCGGGGTGGACCGCGGCGCCGACCTGTTGACCTACGCTCTGGCCATCGCCTTCGTGTTCACCACACTCAGTACCTATCTGCGGTTCAAGGAACTCGAACTGCGCTATGCCCAATTGGCCCGCGCGGTGGCATTGCAGGACGCCCGGACACCGAAATGGTGACTGCGTCCGAATCGGATCACGCTCCGGCCCGGAAGTACTCGACGGTTCGGCGCAGCCCATCAGCCAGGGCTACCTGCGGGCTCCACCCCAGCACCGTTCGCGCCCTGGATGCATCGAGGCAGGACCGACGCAGATCGCCGAGCCGCGGTGGTGCGAACGTGGGATCGTCTGCCACCCCGGCAGCAGCGGCGACCTCGGTGTGTAGTTCACGGTCGCTGGTCTCCACCCCGGTGCCGATGTTGAACCGGTTCCCGGATCCGAGCGGTCCGGCGGCCCGGACGAATGCGTCGACAACGTCGTCCACGTACACGTAGTCCCGGGTGTTGGTGCCGTCACCGAAGACCTTTGTCGGCTGTCCGGCCAGCATCGCCTTGGCGAATACGGCGACCACACCGGCCTCGCCGTGCGGATCCTGGCGCGGACCGTAGACATTGGACGGCGCGATATGGGTGCAGTCCAGTCCGTACAGGCTGCGGAAGCTCGCGAGGTACAACTCAGCAGCGACCTTGCTGGCTGCGTACGGCGAGGCCGGGTCGGCTGGGGCATCCTCGCTCGTGGGATAACGCTGTGGCACACCGTAGACAGCGCCTCCAGAGGACGTGTTGACGATCTTGCGCACACCACAGCGGCGGGCCGCTTCGGCCAGGCGGACGGTTCCCAGCGCGTTGACCATGACGTCAAACTCCGGCTCGTCCACCGAGCGACGCACGTCGATCTGGGCAGCGAGGTGGAATACCACCTCGGCGCCGGCATCGGCGAGCAGCCCGTTGAGGTCGGCGTCGACGATATCGGCCTGTACGAATCCGAACCGGCCCTGCCGACGCGCGTCGTCAAGGTTGTCCAGCCGGCCGTGGCTCAAGTCGTCGAGGCCGACCACATCATGGCCGTCGGCGAGCAGCCGATCGACCAGCGTGGAGCCGATGAAGCCGGCGGCGCCGGTGACCAGGGTACGCATCCGGTTAACCATACCGACGCCTGCCGCGGTGCGAGACGTACAGTCTGTGACGATGTCAGGTGCCTACCGGCGGGTGCCGCCGGTAGCCGCGGCGGCGGTCGCGCTGATCGTCTGCCAACTCGGAGTCCGAGCGGTACTGGCGTTCAGCGGCTATTTCTACTGGGACGATCTGATCATCGTCGGCCGGGCAGGAACCATTCCGCTGCTGTCGCTGGACTATTTGTTCACCGACCACGACGGGCACGTGATGCCCGCGGCATTCCTGCTCGGCGGCGGAATCACCCGACTCGCTCCGCTGGTGTGGACATGGCCTGCGGTCAGCCTGCTGGTGCTTCAACTGGTGGCTTCCCTGGCACTTCTCCGCGCCCTGCACGTCATCCTGGGCTGGCGTCCGGTTCTGCTGGTACCGCTGGTGTTCGCGCTGTTCACACCGCTGACGGTGCCCGCCTTCGCCTGGTGGGCGGCCGCATTGAACTATCTACCGCTGCTGGCGGCGCTGGCCTGGGTGACCGCCGATGCGATCCTCCTGGTGCGCACCGGCAACCGCCGTTACGCCGCGACGGGGTTACTGGCCTACCTGGGTGGGTTGCTCTTCTTCGAGAAGGCGGCGGTCATCCCGTTCGTGGCGTTCACCGTCACGGCGTTGCTGCAGCATGTATCGGGCCGCCCCGGTCCGCTGCGACGGGTGTGGCGGCGCGGACGCGCGCTGTGGCTTCCGGTCCTGGGACTGACGGCGGCGTGGGCGGCTCTCTATCTGGCCGTTGTCGACCAGCGGCGCTGGAGCGGGGATCTGGCGATGACCTGGGATCTGCTGAGCCGGTCGGTAACCCATGGGATCGTGCCGGCCTTGGCCGGTGGGCCGTGGCAGTGGCAGCGTTGGGCACCGGCCTCACCATGGGCGGTGCCACCGGCGGGCGCACTGGCGGTGGGCTGGATCGCATTGGCGGCCGCGGTGACGATTTCGCTGCTGCGGAAGCAACGTGTCGGGGCGGTTTGGCTGGCGGCGGTCGGGTACGCGCTGGCCTGTCAGGTTCCGATCTACCTGATGCGGTCATCGGCCTTCACCGCACTCGAACTCGCGCAGACGCTGCGTTACCTGGCCGACCTGGCGTGGGTGCTCGCACTGCTGGGCGCGGTGATGCTCGCCGCGCCGAACCGACCGTCCGCGCGCCGACTGGATGCGTCGCCGCTTCGCACGGTCGCGGTGCTCGGTGCGGCAGCGGCGTTCGTGGTCTCCAGCCTCATCTCGACCGGGACATTCCGCACCAGCTGGCAGGACAACCCAACGAAGGCATATCTGCACAACGCCGTACGAGACCTCGGGGCGGCACGGAGCCGTTCCGCCGAACCACTGCTCGATCAGGAGGTCGATCCGCTGATTCTGCAGCGCGTCGTCGGACCGGAGAGCCTTGCCAGTCACATGTTCGCCCTGATCCGCGACCGGCCGGAGTTCGCCCGGTCAACCGGCCTGCTGCGGATGCTGAACAGCGCGGGTCATGTGACCGACGCCGACGTGACCTGGGTGCGCAGAATCCTCCCGGGGCCCCGGCCGCAATGCGGATATTTCGTCGGCCCTGACGAGCCGGCCCGAATGCCCCTCGACGGTCCGCTGCTACCGGCGGAGTGGACCACCGAGATCAGCTACCTGGCCAACACCGAGGGCGCCATGTCGTTGTCGCTGCCGGTCGGCCCCCGGACCCGGGTGCCGGTCAAGCCGGGCCTGAACCGCGTCTTCGTCCGGTTGTCGGGAGCCGGCGATGTGGTCACCGCCGAGTCCGAAACAGCGGCGCTGACGTTGTGCGTGGCGTCCGGCCCCGTGGGTTTCCTCGCCCCACACGGCCAGTGAGATGGCGGGGCGCCCTCACTCCTCGCTTGCTACGGGCCGTGCCGCGATGAGGATGTCGGCCACGTCGGCCCGGACGACACGACCGGCCATGGTGGTCGCCACCGCGACCATCTGAATCGCGGTGTCCCGGTCGTGGCTGAGCAGGTAGCTCGCCGCTGTTCGCACAACTTCCCCGAACCGTCCGCGCAGCACCTCCTCAAGGCGAGCAAGTGCTGACTCCGCATGTTCCAAGGGCACACAGATCTCCAGCATCCGCACGACGTGCGGTTCGATTCGGCGGTAGAAGCGCTGGGCGAGCATTCGCTCAACGAAGTCGGCGCCGCCGGGCTTTCGCAACAGCGACTCTTGCGAGGCGAGGTCGGCAACCATCGGCTCGGCCCAACTCAGGCAGAGCCCGACGAGGCGACGAGATAGTTCGACCGCGACGACGGCGGCAATCGGATCTGCCAGATCGACCGGATGCACCCCGGGAATGATCGCATCGGAACTCGGCAGGGGCGGCGTGGTCTCGAACATGCCCAGAGTGTCGCAGCAACCTCTGACAATTCGGCTGGCCGCTACCTACGGTCGAACAACACGTTCCTATCGAGGTCGAGTCCGCCAAATTCCAGCAGATGACAATGATTCTCATTTACTGTTAGGTATCGCGTTTTCACATTCGTCGAAGGAGCAGCGGTGACATCCGAGCAGCACACAGAACCCAGCGATCACGAACATCTGCCCGGTGACGGTCACGAGACTGTCGCACATGGCGATCACGTCGATCACATCCACGGCGGCGAGCGGCACCCGGAGGCAAAACTCCATGAGAACCACGGCGCGCCGCATACCGAGGACGACGACTGCGAGAAGGTCCCGCATGACGACCATGTCGATCACCTGCACGACGGTCACCGGCACTTCCAGCACGACGACCACGTCCACGAGCACTGACGTCCATCCGCCGGATCGCGCGGTGATCACTTGTTGCTCACCGCGACCCGGCGGTTCGAGCGCCTCCGGCTAGGTCTGTCAGGCGTACACGTTCGCCGGAGCGTCGGTCTCGGTGGCCGCGGTGACCTGCAGTGTCGGGATCGCTGACGAATCGCCGTGGGTCGGTCCGGGCACCAGCGTCCCTTCCACTCGAACCCAGGTGTGTTCCGGGAAACCGCGTACCTTCGCGACCGCCGGACCAGCCAGATGGATCCTCGCCAAACGCGCGTCGGCGGCACAACACAACACCGAGAATCGGCCCAGATCCACCGAGTCGCCGTCACGGAGCGTGAACCCGACCACGGTGATCAGCCGACCGTCCAGTGTTCCGGCCGAATCCTGGGCCGCCCTCAGCATCACACTGGTCACCGAAACCTCTGGTGCCCGGCCGGGCGGCAGCGGCGGAAACGGCCGACGTAATGCTTCTGTCGACACCGTGCTGACGCTCGGCACGCTGGCCTGGGGACGCAACGCCGGTGGCGCCACAAAGATCAGCACCAGGATCGGCACCATCAACAGCCAGGTCGCATGGCTGGCGTGTGAATGGTCGCCGTGGTCGTTCGGGCCCGCCGAGCCCCGGGAATCGCCGATCATCGCCACCAGTGCCATGACGATCAGAACTGCGGCGGTCACATACAGCCACGGCATCAGAGAGGGTTTGACATAGCGGGTGAACGCGCCGCTGATGGTGATCATCAAGGTGGCCACGCCAACCAGCAGCATGATCGTGTTCTCCGAATCCCGGTTCACGCGCGACCCCCCAGCAGCACCAGGCCAACGACAGTCCCGACGACCGTGGCCACCACGAACGTCGTGGGCGCAAATCGGATGGCGAAGGCTCGCCCGAAAATTCCCGACTGCATGGCGATCAACTTGATGTCGACGGCCGGGCCGACCACCAGAAAGACCAGCCGCGGAACCAACGGGACCATCGTCAGGCTCGCGGCGACGAATGCGTCACCCTCGGAACACAGTGCCAGCACCACCGCCAGGATCGCCATCACCAGGACTCCGAGCAGAAGCTGACCGGCGAGCTTCTCGAAAACCCAGCTTGGGACCAGCACATGCAGTGCCGCTGCCACCCCGGCACCGATGACAAGGTAGGACGATGCGACCAGAAAGTCGTGGCGCGCGGTTTCGGTGAACAGCCGCCATCGCGGCTCCTGCTCTGCGCAGACTCGCGGAAGGCGCCGAGTGATCCAGTCGCTGCGCCCCCACCGCAGCCACAGCAGTCCCATGATGATCGCCGTCAGCAGTGACGCACCGACACGGGCGAGAACCATCAGCGGCTGTCCCGGAAAGGCCACGACCGTGGAGACCACCACAATCGGATTGATCGCCGGCGCGGCCAGCATGAAGGTCAGCGCAGCAGCGCCCAGAGCGCCCTCACCGAACAGTCGGCGGGCCAAGGGGACAGAGCCGCACTCGCATCCAGGAAGCGCCGCACCACTGACCGCCGCAGTCACCACTGCCGCTGAGGGGCGCTGAGGCAGCCAGCGAGCCA
The DNA here is from genome assembly GCA_020438895.1 of Mycobacterium sp. GTDB lineage: Bacteria > Actinomycetota > Actinomycetes > Mycobacteriales > Mycobacteriaceae > Mycobacterium. The sequence continues at coordinate 2,034 of JAGQTS010000123.1, read as the reverse complement.
GCTGCTCCGGGGTGACGAAGGTCGCGATAGCCGCACTGAGCATCACACCGATCGCCAGGAAAGGCAGCGCCTGCACGAAGATTCCGGCAAATACCGTTCCCGCGGTGGACAACTCGACGCTGTCGTACACAACCGACCGAAGGGTGCCGCCAAGCAATGCGAACGCGAGCACCAGGGCAGCAATGAGCCAGACCTTCGATGACCGGTTCCGTTGCGGCTCGGCCTCGGGATTCACTGCCGCCACGCAAGACAGTGTGCCAGGTTCCAGCGGCAATCCTTAACGATAATGGTTCTCGTTCCTCGTCGCTGCCGGCCGCCTATCTCCCGCGGTTCCCTCCTTTTGGTGATAATGATTATCATTATCACTATGTCCGCATCCTCACTGCTACCAGTCACTGTCCTTTCCGGCTTCCTCGGCGCCGGCAAGACCGCGCTTCTCAACCACATCCTCGAGAATCGCGAAGGGCGCCGGGTCGCGGTGATCGTCAACGATATGAGCGAAGTGAACATCGACGCGGCCCTGATCGCCGGCCAGGGACACTTAGACCGGACTCAGGAGAAGCTCGTCGAACTCACGAATGGCTGCATCTGCTGCACCCTCCGTGAGGACCTCGTCGAAGCGGTTGGCGCGCTGGCCCGCCAGCAGCGTTTCGACCAACTCGTCATCGAGTCCACCGGCATCTCCGAGCCCATGCCCGTCGCCGCGACATTCAGCTGGGAGTTCGCCGACGGTTCCAGCCTGAGCCAACTCGCCCGCCTCGACACCCTCGTGACCGTCGTGGACTGCTCGACGTTCCTCACGGAGGTCGCTCGGGGAGAGTCGCTATCGGACCGCGAACTGGCAGCCGCCGAGGGTGACGGCCGCAGCATCGCCGACCTCCTCGTCGACCAAGTCGAATTTGCCGACGTCATCCTTCTGAACAAGACCGATTTGGTGAGTTCCACCCTCGTAGGCACCGTCGAGACGCTGGTTCGGCGGCTGAACCCCACTGCCAAGATTCTCCGAACCGACCACGGCGTGGTCGGTATCGATGAAGTCCTCGACACCGGCCTATTCGACCCGATCGTCGCGGCTGATTCACCGGGTTGGGACGAGGAGATCGCCGACGGGCACACCCCGGAGACGGAGGAGTACGGCATCAGTTCGATGACCTTCCGGGCCGATCGGCCATTCCATCCTCAGAGACTGGCCGATGCCGTCAGCCAGATGACCCGCGTCCTGCGCAGCAAGGGCTTCTGCTGGATCGCGAGCCGGCCCACCATTGCCGCCATCTGGTCACAGGCTGGACCAAATCTGGTGATCGAGCCCGCGCAATACTGGTCCGCCACTCATCTCGCCCCCGGTCAGGAGATCGTCTTCATCGGAATCACACTCGACCGCGAAAAAGTCCGGGACCTCTTGGCCCAAGCGTTGCTGACCGAAGCGGAAATGCGGGCCGGCGACACGGCGTGGGCGGTCTATCCCGACCCGCTCCCACCGTGGGGTGTGACGCACGTTCACTCGCACATGTGAGTTCCCGACGACGAACCTATCGGTTTCTCCCGCCGTTGCTACCCGCACCAACCTCGACCTCGAGTTGGTAACGAATCAGCCGTGACAGCTGTCAGTGAACCTGGCCCTCTGCACAGGCCATTTCAGCGTCCGGACAGTCACCACCAAGCGCCGGCATCGTTGGGGAATATAGGTGCGGGCTTCGGTCAGGAGTAGCCGCACCCGACGATCCCGTGTCCCCACTGGGATCCGCTGTCGAGCTAGGCATCGCCGACCCGATCGTGAGTGCGACCATACAGCCGATCGCAGATATACCAAGGACGGTGGAAACACGCTTGATGGACATGGCCCTCCTTCAGGTCACCCGAACTCAGAGCACGACTCTATTGATAATGATATTCATTGTCAATAGAAGTAAGGGGGTGACCGAACTCGTCTGCACGCGAGATCGACGCCACGGTCGTGATCGGAGTGTCCGGGACGACCGTGGTGTCGATGTCGGGGACGCGGCCTACTGTGTCGGGGACGTCGGTCTACTTCAT
>JAGQTS010000122.1 GCA_020438895.1 Mycobacterium sp. | reverse complement strand
TGGCTTCCATTTGGGCGTTGTCGAGTAGGTGGGCTTCGTCGATGACCACGACCGGGGTGCGGCCGCGTTCGGCGTGTTCGGCGGCCAGGGCGTCGGCGGCCTGGGGTGCCAGGGTCGCGGTGTAGAAACTGGGCACCCGCCCGAGGGTGCTGACGATGTGGTGCAGCATGCCGCGGACCCCGACCGAGGGGTTGGGCAGGTAGATGACGGCGTGGCGGGCGGGGTCCAGTGCGGCGGTCGCCGCGCGGATGGCGACGGTTCTACCGGCTCCGACTTCTCCGGTGATGACCCCGATGGCGTGCTGGTCGATACACCAGGAGATCCGGGCGACCGCTTCGGCGTGGCCGGGGTGGCGGTGCAGCATGGATGGGGCCAGGCCGCGTCCGAAGGGCATCCGGGTGAAGCCGTAATACTGTTGCAGCCGTTCGATACTCACACCGACACCCCGCCCTGATCGGCAAAACCGGCCGGGCCGTAGGGGCTGTTGGTGTTGGTGAGGTCGTCGATGCTGAGTTGTCCGGGGATCTGGCCGTCGGCGCTGTCGGTGGTGGTGAACAGGGCGTCGTATCCGATGCGCCGGTCGGCGCGGATCTGTTCGTGATGATTCGCGGCGGTCAGGTGCAGGTAGTCGATCCCGGTCGCTGGTGGGGGTGGTTCGGGGTTCCGGGTCGGGCTTTGGGGTGGGTGTGGCGGGTGATGATGTGCGGCACCGCCCGGCCGTGGGAGACATCGCGGTAGCGCACGTCGCTGGTTTCCAGATCGAAGGGTGAGAACACCAACTCGACGCGCCGGCCGATCAGGGCCGCATCGACTTCGAAGGTGTTGCCGTGCAGCGACACCGTCGCCGTTTTGGTGACGGTGCGGTATTCCGACCACAGGAACGCCTCGGTCAGATCCGCCGCCGTGGGCATCGCCGCAGTCCGTCCCAGCCGGGCCCAGCCCGCTTCCCACCGCTGCCAAGGGGTCTGGCCGGTCTCGGTGTGGGTACGGCGGTGGTATTCGGTCTCGACCCAGGCGGTGAACAGCCGGTTGAGCTCCAGCAGGGCGGTCCGGTGATCGACGCCGGTCGCCGACAGTTCCTTGGCGGTGGTGTCGACGATTTCGACGCAGAACTGCTCCCGCACAGTGCGGAATAGTCTCTCGATTTTCCCTAGTCAACCCGCGTCCACCGCCCGCACTTTTTCGAAACGAATGCCCCATCGGTCGGCTCGATGGTCACCACAACGGACTGCGAGATGGAGACCATGTTGTTTTCGATGATGTTGCCTTGGCCGTCGAGCCTTTCCCAGTAACAGTCCGACACAGGTCCTGTCTTGTAGGTGCCCGGCTGAACCATGATCGTGCCGTTTACCGGGGAGTAGCCGTTGCCGATAAATGCCTTTCCGCCAGGGAAAACCATCATCTTGGGGTTGGGCGCTTTGGCTTCATCAATCAGAGCCTGCTGATCAGGGCAGAGAACAGGAACCATTGCGGCGGCCCGGCGACCTTCTTCAGCGTTGCGACTGTTGGACCCAGGGGAAAGGCCATATGTGTAGCCGAGGACCCACGCGTCGTAGGTGCCATTGCGCATCGTTGCGCAAAGGTCCTTGTCGGACTCGAATCGCTCTTTGGGACTGCTGCCCACGCCGGAGCCGGATTGAGTTGGAATGCCCGCCGCGGTCAGGGCGGCAGCCCAGCGGTCGTAGAGCGGGTCGCCGGAAGTGGCCGCGGTCGCGGGTGTCGTGGCGCTGGCTGCCCCATTGGTTGAAGCCGCCGTAACGGAGTTAGTAGCCTTGCCGCCGCTTGAGCAGCATGCCAGCATCGCAACTAACGCGGGCGCCGCCAGCACCAGCACTACTCTGACCATCACTTCCTCCATGGCGTGAAATTAGTCTGGTATCCGATAATTGCAGACTGATACTCGGCCCGAGCGGCTAAGTGGACCGAGCGGTGAAGCGGAGGCCGAGCGGGGGGCCCCGCTGTGGTCGATCCCCCCCTCCAAGCCCTGACGAAACTTCACTCGTTCAAGATCGCGCTGGACACAAGCTTCACGTCGGCGAACTAGCAACGCACCCACATACCCTCGCCCGGGGGCGGGATCGCCCGTTGCAGGAGTTGAGGACGTCGTAATTCGTCACACCGATTGCGAACCGCCCAGTGACCTACATTGACAGATACTTTGACAAGGCCGCCAACGCCAAAACCGCATCCCAAC
>JAGQTS010000121.1 GCA_020438895.1 Mycobacterium sp. | reverse complement strand
AGGGACAGTGCCACATCGATGGCCACCTGGATCCGGCGGCGCGGGTCGACTTCCTTGCTGATCGCCTCGATCACCCGCACCGTTCGGTCCTGGCGCCAGTACCCGATGAGATCGGCCGTGTAGGCCGACCACGCAGTGAAATAGTGGTAGAACGAGCCGGTCGTCACGCCCATCCGCTGGCACAGTTCGGCCAGTTTGAGGCCGCCGAATCCGCGGTCGGACAGAATCTCCAGACCCGTCTCGAAATACGAGTCGCGGACCGCTCGGGCTGCCATGGAAGCACCATAATCCCAGGGGGTGTCCGGGTGGAGAATCTTGGGGCAAGCTGTAGGTATGACGGTTCAGACCACCACTGACCACGCCACCGGGGGTGGCTCCGCAGGCGTGCTCGAGCGGGTCCGAGCGGTGTTCACCACCGGACGCACCCGGTCGGTCGTCTGGCGTGAGCAGCAGCTGCGTGCCATCGCCACGCTCTGCGACGAACGCGAGGCGGAGATTTGCGCCGCGCTCAGTGAGGACCTGGGCCGCCCGGCCTTCGAGGGCTGGTTGGGTGATGTGGCCTCGACCAAGGCGGAGGCCGTCTTCGCAGCCAAGCACCTGCGTAAGTGGATGAAACCCCAGCGGTCCGGTCTTCCGTTGGCGCACATGCCGGGACGGGCATGGGTGCAGTACGACCCGCTCGGGGTGGTGTTGATCATCGGCCCGTGGAACTACCCCTTCTTCTTGTGCATGTCACCGCTGGTGGCCGCAGTTGCCGCCGGCAACGCCGCGGTGATCAAACCCTCCGAACTGGCACCGGCCACATCGGCGCTGATCGCCTCTCTGGTGCCGCACTACCTCGACCCGGAGGCGATCCGGGTCGTCGAGGGGGGAGCCGAGGAAACTCAGAATCTGCTGGCTCAGGGTTTCGATCATGCACTGTTCACCGGCGGGACCGAGGTCGGCCGCAAGATCATGGCAGCCGCCGCCCCCACACTGACACCGGTGACCCTGGAACTGGGCGGCAAGAGCCCGGTGCTGGTGTTGCCGGACGCCGATATCGACGTCGCGGCCCGACGGATCGCATGGACCAAGTTGCTCAACTCCGGCCAGACCTGCATCGCGCCCGACTACGTGCTGGCGGATCGGTCCATCGCCAGGGAACTCACCGAGAAGGTGGTCTCCACGATTGCGACGTTCCGCTCCGGGGAACCGGACGCGGCGCTGCGGATCGTCAACGAGCGGCAGTTCGATCGGTTGGCCGCCATGATCAGCACCACCGAAGGCGCGGTCGTTTCCGGCGGCGGCTGCGATCGTGCCACGCTGAGGATTCAGCCAACCGTCGTCGTGGACCCGCCGGCCGGGGACCCGGTGACGAGCGAGGAGATCTTCGGACCGATTCTGCCGATCATCACCGTCGATTCGACCGAGGAAGCCGTCGCGTTCGTCAATGCCAGGCCCAAGCCGCTGGCACTGTACGTGTTCACCAAAGATCAGCGACGCGGACGCGAACTGGTCGATCGGATGCCATCGGGAGGAGCGGTGATCAACCACATCGCGATGCATTGTCTGGTGCCGCAGTTACCGTTCGGCGGAGTGGGTGCCAGTGGGATGGGCGCCTATCACGGGCAGTGGGGTTTCGAGGCGCTCAGCCACCGCCGTGCGGTGCTGTCGAAGCCGGAAAAACCGGACCTCGGTCTGCTCTACCCGCCCTACACGAAGCGGGCGAAGGGCATTCTGCGCCGGCTGTTGTAAGCCTCGGCAAACATCTGTTTGGAGTGCTACGGATCCCCCCGGGTCTTGCCTGAATCGGAAAACCACATGACTGTGGCACAATCCAGGGATGGTTGATGTTGCCCGGCGAGGTCCCGGTCGCCCTCCGGCAGCTAAGTCTGTCAATACCCGGGGGCGGATCCTTCAGGCCGCTCGCGAGGTGTTCGGGGAGGTCGGATACGACGCGGCGACGTTTCAAGAGGTCGCCGTCCGCGCGGATCTGACCCGTCCGGCCGTCAACCACCACTTCCGCAGCAAGCGGGATCTCTATCGTCAGGTGGCTGAGCAGACCAACCGCACGGTCATCGAGGCCGGCGTCCGTGAGGCCCTCCGCCACGCCGCTCTGGGGGATCGGATGCGTGCCTTCATTGCGACGGTGCAGGCGGAAGGCAGTGACCCTGCGGTCGCCGCGTTCATGGTGACCTCGGTGGTGGAGTCCCGGCGCCACCCCGAACTGGCCGGCGACGGCGACGAAGTCCTGATCGCGACCCGCGAATTCCTGCGTGCAGCGCTGCGCGAAGCCCACGATGCCGGAGAGCTGCACCCGGAGGCCGACATCGACACAGTCACCGAAACCCTGCTGGCGATGCTGATCGGTGTGGGCTTCTATGCCGCGTTCTGCAATGGGCCCGGTGGAAATGGTCGGCGGTTGGCCGCCATCACCGAAGAGATGTTGCGAGGCATGGGCTACTTACGCGTCGCCGCCGAGCGACCTTAGTTGATCTAAGTTTCGCTACGATGGCGGCATGAGTAACTCGCGCAGCCATGATGACACCTGGGATATCGCCACCAGCGTCGGATCCACCGCGGTCATGGTGGCCGCGGCCCGCGCGAAGGAGACCGACAGCCCGGCTCCGCTGATCCGTGACCCCTACGCCCGGCTGCTGGTGGCCGGCGCCGGGACCGGCATGTGGGAAAACTTCCTCGACGACTCGATGCAGGACCGGATCGCCGCCGCCGACCCGCAGGCGGCCGCCGTCTTCGTCAACATGCTCGGCTATCAGGCGGTTCGGACGCATTTCTTCGATGCCTTCTTCACTGCCGCGGTCGCCACCGGGATCCGGCAGGTGGTGATCCTGGCTGCCGGACTGGACTCGCGGGCGTACCGCCTGGACTGGCCGGCCGGGACCGTCGTGTTCGAAATCGATCAGCCCAAGGTGCTCGAGTACAAGTCGGCGACACTGGCCGCGCACGGTGCGGTGCCGACCGCCGATCGGCGGGAGGTCGCCATCGATCTGCGCCACGATTGGCCGGCCGCACTCCGGGCCGCGGGGTTCGACCCGGCCCGCCCGACCGCCTGGCTGGCCGAGGGTCTGCTGATGTACCTGCCCGCCGAGGCGCAGGACCGGCTGTTCGAACACATCACCGACCTCAGCGCTCCCGGTAGTCGGGTGTCTGCGGAGGCGGTGCGTCACAACGCCGAAGAGCAACGCGCCCGGATGCGGGAACGGTGGGAGAAGATGGCCGACGACCTCGGAATCGAGCGCACTGTGGACATCGCCGACTTGACCTACAACGACCCGCACCGTGCCGACGTGACCGAATGGCTCAACAGCCACGGGTGGTCGGCGACCGGTACGGGATCCACCGACGAGATGCAACGGCTGAATCGCTGGGTCGAAATCACCGACGAGGACTACCAGCAGGGGTTCTCGACCTTCGTCGTCGCGGAACGGAACTGAGCGGCCGAGCGGGACGGGGGTAATGCCGGGGGTAATACGATGACGCCACCATCACAGGAAGGACATTCATGCCCGGAGTGCAGGATCGAGTTATCGCAGTCACCGGAGCCGGCGGAGGACTGGGTCGGGAATACGCGTTGACCCTGGCCAGGGAAGGCGCCAGCGTCGTGGTCAATGACCTGGGCGGTGCCCGCGACGGCACCGGCGCCGGGCACTCGATGGCTGATCAGGTGGTTGCCGAAATCACGGCGGCGGGCGGCCGGGCAGTGGCCAACTACGACTCCGTCGCCGACGCCGACGGTGCGGCGAACATCGTCACGGCCGCGATCGACGAGTTCGGCCGGATCGACGGCATCGTCAGTAACGCCGGCATTCTGCGCGACGGCACCTTCCACAAGATGACCTTCGAGAACTGGGACTCGGTCCTGAAGGTGCACCTCTACGGCGGATACAACGTGATCCGGGCCGCCTGGCCGCACTTCCGGGAGCAGGGCTTCGGTCGCATCGTGGTGGCGACCTCCACCAGTGGGCTGTTCGGCAACTTCGGCCAAGCCAACTACAGCGCCGCCAAGCTGGGTCTCGTCGGATTGATCAACACTCTCGCCCAAGAGGGCGCCAAGTACGACATCAAGGCCAACGCGATCGCCCCGATCGCCGCCACCCGGATGACCGAGGACATCCTTCCGCCGGAGGTCCTCAAGCGGCTCACCCCCGAGTACGTCGCACCGGTGGTGGCCTATCTGTGCACCGAGGAGGTGCCCGACACCGCGTCGGTGTTCATCGTCGGCGGCGGCAAGGTCCAGCGTGCCGCGCTGTTCCAGAACGACGGCGTCACCTTCGATACCGTGCCCAGCGTCGACGACGTCGCCGCGCAGTGGTCCACCATCGACGACTTGTCCTCGCCCAAGCCTGCATCCTTCACTCTGTAGCGACGAAAGCTCGCCGGCACCGTGAGCGTTGGTGGGGTGATCCTGGTCGCGCTGGCGATCGCGGTCGGCTTGGTGGGCATTCTGGTGCCGCTGCTGCCCGGCACGCTGCTGGTGTGGTCGGCGATCACGGTGTGGGCGGTGGTGGAGCGCAGCACGGACTCTTGGCTGGTCCTCGGGGCGGTGACCGTGCTCCTTGGTTCCGGCGTGCTGGTGAAGTATCTGTGGCCGGTCCGTCGGATGCGGGCCGCCGATGTGGGCGGACGAACCCTCGCGGCGGGAGCTGTGCTCGGCATCGTCGGGTTCTTCGTGATCCCGGTGGTCGGGTTGCTGGTCGGCTTCGTTCTCGGCGTGTACCTTGCCGAACTGATCCAGCGCCGCGATCAGGTTCGGGCCTGGGCCGCCACCGTGCACGCCGTCAAGGGGGTGGCGCTCTCAGTGGGGGTCGAACTCGTCGCCGCCGTGCTGGCGACCGGAGTGTGGGCGGTCGCGGTCCTGACCTGAGACGGGTCCTGGGCAGTGCACCTAGCCCAGCAACCGCCCGCGCATCCGGCCGACGGCCTGCGGGTCCACGTCGGCGGCAGCCAGGTAATTCGCCAGCCCGCCGTAGGTTTCGTCGAGGACCCGGCGGGCGCTGGCCAGGTAGTCCTCCCGCACCCCGAGAACCTCGTCGGTGAGACGTGACTCCGCGAAGGACACCACCTCGTCGGTGATGCCCTCCCGGTCGCGCATGCTCGACAGGACACTTGCCCGCAGTCGGCCGACGGCCTCGTTGCTCCGCAGGTAGTCGGCCATGATGGCGTCGCGGTCCACCCCGGCGGCTTCGAGGGCGACCGCCACGGCGAAGCCGGTTCGGTCCTTTCCGGCGAAGCAGTGCACCAAGACCGACCGGCCGTCGGCGAGCATGGTGATCAATTCCCGGACCGCCCGGCGGGCTCCGGCCAGGGCGGGGAACCGTACGTACTCGGCCGTCATCCAACGATGAGCGGTAGCGGTGGGGTCCTCCTCGGAGAACTCCATGAGCATGGCGCGCCAACTGGATTCGTGCGGGGCCTCGCCGTCCTCATGAGTACCTGACACCTCCGGGAACGGAAGGTGGTGCACGACCACCCCGGTCGGCACCGCCCCGCGCCCTCGCCGCGTCACCTCGGTCGGTGAGCGCAGATCGGTGACGTCGCTGATGGCGATTCGGGACATCTCCGCCCGTCCGGCATCGTCGAGGTTGCTCAGCTCGCTGGAACGGTAGAGCCGCCCAGCGGCCACGCCCGTCGTCTCGGCGACATCACGGAAATTCCACGCTCCGGAGAGTCTTTCGTGACCGTCGCCGGCCGTCGTCACCGTCGGTTCACCGCTGCGGCCATCGCGCTGGGCTCACGGCCCAGTTCGGCTCGGGCCACCGTCCGCAAGTGCACCTCGTCGGGACCGTCGAAGATCCGCATCGCCCGCTGCCAGCCGTACATCCGGGCCAGCGGGAAATCGTCGCTGACTCCGCCGCCACCGTGCACCTGGATTGCGCGGTCGATGACGGCGCAGGCCATCTGCGGTGCTACCGCCTTGATCTGGGAGACCAGTGCGAAGGCCGCACGGTTGCCGTGTTGGTCGATGGTCCACGCGGCCTTCTCGCACAGTAGTCGCGCCTGGTCGATTTCGTTGCGGGACAACGCGATCTGCTGTTGAACCATGCCCTGGTCGGCCAGTGGCCTGCCGAACGCGATCCGGGTCCGGGCCCGCTCGGTCATCAGCGCCAAGGCCCGTTCGGCCACCCCGATGGCGCGCATGCAGTGGTGGATGCGGCCCGGGCCCAGCCGGGCTTGGGCGATGGCGAATCCCATGCCTTCCTCGGCGAGGAGGTTGGCCGCCGGAACCCGGACGTTGTCGTAGACGATTTCGGCGTGGCCGTGCTGATCCTGCCAGCCGAACACCGATGTGGACCGAAGGATCGTGACACCCGGTGTATCGCTGGGCACCAGGATCATCGATTGCTGCTGATGGGAGGCGGCCTCGGGATTGGTGCGGCCCATCACGATGAGGACCGTGCAGCGCGGGTCGTTGGCGCCGGAGGTCCACCACTTGTGGCCGTTGATGACGTACTCGTCGCCATCGCGAACGATCTCGGTCTGGATGTTGCGGGCGTCGCTGGAGGCCACCGCCGGTTCGCTCATCGAGAAGGCGCTGCGGATCTCCCCGGCCAGAAGTGGTTGCAGCCACTGCTGTTTCTGTTCGGCGGTGCCGAACATGTGCAGCACCTCCATGTTTCCGGTGTCCGGGGCGGCGCAGTTGATCGCCTCGGGAGCGATCTCGGTGCTCCATCCCGACAGTTCGGCGAGCGGGGCGTACTCCAGATTGGTCAGACCGGACTCGGCGGGAAGGAACAGATTCCACAGTCCGCGGGCCTTCGCCTTCTTCTTGAGGTCCTCGACCACCGGGGGGACGGTGAAGTCACCCGGCCCCGCCGCGCTCCGGTGCTCCTCGTAGGACTTCTCGGCCGGAAAAACCTCGTCCACCATGAATTCGGTGAGGCGTTGGTGGTAGTCGGCGGCCTTGGCGGACATGGCGAAATCCACGTCGTACCCCTTCTGTGAGCCGAGTGAGTGGCCCGGGCGGGGCCCGTTTCACTGTAGGTCACCGGGCCGGGGTCTAGAGCACGGAGGCCGCCGCGCTGATCGCCGACTTCCACTTGGACACCGTGCCGCTGTCCAGCGCCACGATGTTGCCCATCTGAAGCTGACTCAGAGCGACTCCGGTCAGGGTGTAGGTCTGATTGTTGTCGCGAATGCTGATCACCGTTGAGCCCGATTTCTCGGTGATGTCGAAGTAGGCCGGGCCCATCCAGACGAAGTCGAGTTTGTCCTTCGCCGGATCGAAACTCAGCGCGGTGTTGGTACCCCAGTTCCAGGTCACCTTCGTGGTGCTGCCGCCGGTGACCGGTGTACCCGTCCCTCCCCCGGTGCCCGGAGTGCCCGTCCCTCCGCCGGTGCCGGGGGTGCCGGTGCCCCCGCCGGCAGCGCTGTAGTCGAGGACGTTGACGGTGCCGTAATCGTTGAAGATCTTCGCGAAGCTGCCCGCCGGTGCGCTCATCCCCGAGTGCGTGTAGGTGGAAACGCCCAGCTGGCCGGGGGTGTCGCGGGTAACCGACCACAGCGCCAGCATTCCGATGCCCTTGGTACGGGCGTAGTCCTCGACCAGTTGCGCGTCGGCGAGGGTGAATACCTCGGTGGTGATGTCGTTGACGCCCAGCATGGGTGTGACGCCCAACTGGCTGTAGCTGAACGTCTGGCCGTGCGTGCCGTAAAGCGTGGTCAGTTGGTTGTAGGTGGACTCGGCAGAGTCGATCGCATAGGCGCCCATACTCTTCGCGTTCGGCCCCGAGGTCGGGGCGGCGGATTCGCCGTAGTCCATCGCCATCACGTTCACCCCGGCCAGCGTCACCCCGGCGTTGAGCGCGGTATCCACGACCCTGAGACCATCGGCGGTGAGCCCGCTGGGCAACACCGGCAACGTGTACCAGATCTGCACCTCGGGCTTGGACTGCTGCAGCAGTTTCAGCGCCTGGCTGTGGAGGGCGATCGAGGCCTGCTCGGCAACCGCGGCTCCCTCGATGTCAAAGTCCAGGTGGGTGACGCCGTAAGTGTCGATGACCTCGGCGTAGGCGTCGGCCAGCTGGGTGGCCGTCATGCCGCGGGCCGCCCCCCATTGCGCCAGCGAGGTCCCGGCCGCCCCGCCCAGCGAGATCATCACGTCGCCGCCGGCATCCTGCAGGTCCTTGATCGACTGGTTGATCGCGCGGGCCTGGTCGTTGTCCGCCCCGGGTTCCAGAGCGTTGAGACCCGCCCAGGCCAGTTTTCCGTCCGGCGTGGCTTGCATGAAGGCCGCGGTGAACAATGACCCTCCGCCGTTGCTCTGGCTGATCGCCAGCAGGTCCGGTACCGGCCAGCCGCCCATGTCAACGTAGGGCGCGTAGAACGTTGTGCCCCAACGGTCTGCGGTTGCCGGTGGTGGGTTGGCGGTGTCATCGTCGATGATGGTGCCGGTCGCCGTCGCGGTGGCCAGGGTCGCTCCGGACGGGTTTGCGAGCGTGACGGTGATGGTCTCGTTCGCTTCGACGGCGTTGTCACCGTTGACGGTGACGTTGACCTGCTGTGCGGTCGATCCCGCGGCGAAGGTGAGGGTTCCTGAGGCCGCCGCATAGTCCTGACCGGCCACGGCGGTGCCGTTGGCGGTGCTGTAGGCGACTGTGACCGCTTTATCGGACGCCTTCGACAGCGATACCGCGAACGTCATGGTCTTCGTTCCGGAATTTCCCTCTGTGACACTGGAATTGGTGATCGACACCGTCGGCGGTGTGACGGCCGGGGCATCGTCGTTCTTGATGGTCGCGGTTCCCGTGCGGGCACCCAGAACGGCGCCATTGGGGTTGGACAGTGTCACCGAAAAGGCCTCGTCCGGTTCGACGGTGGTGTCGCCGATGACCTTGACGACGACCTGCTGGGTCGTCACGCCCGGGTTGAAGGTCAGAGTCCCCGCCGTGGCGGTGTAGTCCGACCCGGCGGTGGCCGTGCCGTCACCGGTCTGGTAGCCGACGGTGATCGGCGTGCTGGAGGCCTTCGACAGGGTCACGGCGAATGTTGCGTTCGTGGTGCTCGAATTGCCCTCCACTGCAGTCGTATTGCCGATCGATACGGTCGGGCTGGTCACGGGCTGCGCGCTGAGGAGGTTCTGCCACTTACTGATTGTGCCGGCGTCTTTGGCGACGATGTTCGACATCGTCAGCGCCGAGATGGGCACGTTCTGCAGCGTGTAGCTGTGATTGTTGTCGACGATCGAGATGCGGGTGGAACCGGCGGCCTCGGTGACAGTGAAGGCGGAGGGTTGCATCCAGCTGAAGTCGAGCTTGTCGTTGGCGGGGTTGAAGGCGAGAACCGGATTGGTACCCCATGCCCAGGTGATTTTCGTCGTCGTACCGGTGGTCGCCGCTGCGGCGGGGACTGCGCGGGTCCCGGCTGCCATCGTCCTGGCGTCGAATCGGCCGAAACGACGGGCGACGGCCAGGGCGGCCCATGGCGCGGGCGACTGCAGCGGCAGCCCGTCGCCCGAACCGGACAGGGGGGTGAGCGGCTCACCGGTCACCGCCATCGCCGGTGCGACAGCTGCCTCGGCCGCCGGCGCTGCCGCTGCTGGTGTCGAGGCTGCCGGGGCGGACTGCACCACGACGGACTGCACCACGGCGGCCGGTGTTTTCGCGGCCGCGGTGGTGGCTGCGGCGGGTGTGGTGACCACCGCCAGCGTCGGAGCTTTCCCGGAGGTGACGGCGGCCGCCGCGAGAACTCGGTCCTCGGCCATGGGAACGGCGACAGCGGAGACCTGCGGCGCGACCTGCACCGAGGGGCGATCCGATCGTTGCGCAGCGGTCGGCGACGTGGCGGGGAGGCGGTCCGCCCCCGTGCGTCGGCTGGACTCCTGGACGTCCGGCTTGTCGGCCAGGCGTGCCACGGCCGGGCCCCGCTGCGCGCTGGAGCGGGCCGAGGCTTTGTCGGCGCCGTCATCGTCGCCGCCGTCCGCCGCGGCGACGCCGTGTCCGCCGAGGATCACACCGACGCCCAGGGCCGCGGCCAGCAGGCCGATCCGCCCGACGAAACCACCGGCTGAGGTACGGGAAGCATTCACGGTCGATCTCCTCGGTTGACGTGTCCATTCCGGCCCCGGCCGGCAACCGGTCGGACGACGGTGCCTCAACACTATCTGTGTCCTACATCACATTTGAAGAGCTTTCTCGAACCAACAGTGACCTCCTGCGGCTTGGGAAACCAACCCGGCCAGCGGTTAGGGTGTCCCGGGCGGCGGCGGGCGTCGTCCACCGCTGAACGGGTGGCCCGACTACCGGGGTCAACCGCTTGGCCTGAGTTCGAGAAAGTGCGCGCACAGCTCATGACAGATTCCAGTACTCGCCGGGCGACTCCGGTCTCCGTGGGCGTCGTCGCCGAGTCCGGCGTTGACGAACGTCGGGTGGCGTTGGTGCCCAAGGCGGTCTCTGCGCTGGTCAACAGTGGGGTCGCCGTCGTCGTGGAGTCCGGGGCCGGGGAGCGGGCGCTGTTGCCCGACGGGCTGTACACCGGCGCCGGTGCGGCCATCGGGGACGCCTGGACATGCGATGTCGTCGTCAAGGTCGCCCCACCCACCGCAGCGGAGGTGGCACGGCTGCGGGCCGGGCAGACCCTGCTCGGATTCCTGGCCCCACGCAATGCCGACAACCAGATCGGCGCGTTGCAGAGTGCCGGGGTTCAGGCGTTCGCCGTCGAATCGATCCCGCGGATCTCCCGCGCGCAGGCGATGGACGCGCTGTCCTCGCAGGCCAATGTCGCCGGCTACAAGGCCGTGCTGCTGGCGGCCAGCGAGTGCACCCGGTTCTTCCCGATGTTGACCACCGCCGCCGGCACCGTGAAGCCGGCCAGCGTGCTGGTGCTCGGCGTGGGGGTGGCGGGACTGCAGGCGCTGGCCACCGCGAAGCGACTGGGCGCGAAGACCACGGGTTACGACGTCCGGCCCGAGGTGGCCGACCAGGTCCGCTCGGTCGGGGCGCAGTGGCTCGACCTCGGTGGCGGTGAGATCTCGGCGTCGGGAGAGGGCGGCTACGCCCGTGAACTCACCGAGGATGAGCGTGCAGCCCAGCAGAAGAAGCTCGAAGAGGCCATCGGCAACTTCGATGTGGTGATCACCACAGCACTGGTTCCCGGCCGGCCCGCACCCCGACTGGTGACCGCGGCCGCGGTGGCCGGGATGAAACCCGGCAGCGTGGTGGTGGACTTGGCCGGCGAGGCCGGGGGCAACTGCGAACTCACCGAACCCGGCCGCACCGTCGTCCGGCACGGGGTAACCATCGCCTCGCCGCTGAATCTGCCGGCCACCATGCCCGAGCACTCCAGCGAGTTGTACTCGAAGAACCTCACCTCGCTGCTGGAGTTGCTGATCACCGACGGTGTCCTGGCGCCGGACTTCGGCGACGAGGTCGTCGCGGCGTCGTGCGTGACGCGTGACGCTGAAACCGACCGAGAGGCTGCGCACTGATGTACACCCAACTACTGGCCAACATCGCGATCCTGGTCCTGGCCGGATTCGTCGGCTTCGCGGTCATCTCCAAGGTGCCCAACACCCTGCACACGCCGCTGATGTCGGGCACCAACGCCATCCACGGCATCGTCGTGCTCGGAGCGCTGCTGGTGCTGGGGGACCTGCCCGCGGACGCGCATTGGGGAGTGCGCATCATCGCCTTCATCGCGCTGGTGTTCGGCACCCTCAACGTCATCGGCGGGTTCCTGGTGACCGATCGCATGCTCGGCATGTTCAAAGGCAAGAAGGCCGGCAACAAGGCAGGGGAGATCACCAAGTGACCTACCTCGACGAAGTTCTCTACATCATCGCCTTCTCGCTGTTCATCTACGGTCTGATGGGCCTGACCGGGCCGAAGACCGCAGTCCGTGGCAACTGGATCGCGGCCGTCGGCATGGGGATCGCCGTGGTGGCCACCCTGATCAAAGTGCGCGACACCGCGACCATCAACTGGATGCTGATCATCGCGGGCCTGGCCATCGGGATCGTCCTGGGCGTACCGCCGGCCAAGAAGACCAAGATGACGGCGATGCCTCAGCTGGTGGCGTTGTTCAACGGCGTCGGCGGTGGCACCGTCGCGCTGATCGCCTGGGCGGAGTTCATTGAGACTCAGGGCTTCTCGCACTTCACGCCGGAGCAGACGCCCACCGTCGCCCTGGTCGTCGGTTCGCTGTTCGCTGCGATCATCGGCTCGGTGTCGTTCTGGGGTTCGCTGGTCGCCTTCGCCAAACTTCAGGAGTCGATCCCGAAGAACGTCGAAAAGAAACTGGTGTCCTCGGCGAAGTTCTTCCAGGGCGCCAACATCGTGCTGCTGATCGGCGCGGTCACCGCCGCGGTCTACATCGGCCTGAATGCCGGCTCCGAGCATGGCAGTTCGATGGTGTGGATTGTGCTGGTCCTGGTGCTCGCCGGTCTGATGGGCCTGTTCGTGGTGTTTCCGATCGGCGGCGCCGACATGCCGGTGGTCATCTCGTTGCTCAATGCGCTCACCGGCTTGTCGGCCGCGGCAGCGGGTCTGGCGCTGAACAACACAGCGATGATCGTCGCCGGCATGATCGTCGGTGCATCCGGTTCGATCCTGACCAACCTGATGGCGGTGGCGATGAACCGGTCGATACCGGCGATCGTGTTCGGGTCGTTCGGTGGTGCCGAGGGCATCGGCGGCCCGGCAGGCGGGGAGCAGGGCACCGTCAAGGCCACCTCCGCGGGCGACGCGGCGATCCAGATGGCATACGCCAACCAGGTGATCGTCGTTCCCGGATACGGCCTCGCCGTCGCACAGGCACAGCACGCCGTCAAGGAACTCGCCGACCTGCTGGAGGAGAAGGGGGTGGAGGTGAAGTTCGCCATCCACCCGGTGGCCGGTCGTATGCCCGGACACATGAACGTGCTCCTTGCCGAGGCCGACGTCGAGTACGACGCAATGAAAGAGATGGATGACATCAACGGCGAGTTCGCCCGTACCGACGTCACGTTGGTGATCGGGGCCAACGACGTCACCAACCCGGCGGCGCGCAACGACCCGTCCAGCCCCATCCACGGGATGCCGATCCTCAACGTCGACCAGTCCCGTTCGGTGATCGTCCTCAAGAGGTCGATGTCCTCGGGCTACGCCGGTATCGACAATCCGCTCTTCACCGCCGAGCAAACCTCGATGCTGTTCGGCGACGCCAAGAAGTCGGTGTCTGAGGTCGTGGAGGAACTCAAAGCGCTGTAGGTCCGGGTACTTCTGTCGCCGCACCCATCGGCGGCGGAACCCCCTCGACAGAGGTGCGGCCGGAACGCGAAACTCTGTGGCGCTCCTAGCCTCGATTTTTCGCGCCGTT